>JAOZUO010000024.1:0-40061 GCA_029938605.1 Deltaproteobacteria bacterium
GTGGGAGCAGCAACCGCGGGGGAGATAACCGCGGGGGAGATAACCGCGGGGGAGACAACCGCGGGGGAGACAACCGCGGGGGAGACAACCGCGGGGGAGACAACCGCGGGAGAGACAACCGGGCCGATCAGCAGAGTCGTTCGAGCCGCAGCCGGGATCGGCGGCGGGCGCCACTTGTAGCCGAGAGTCGCCCCGAGGCCATTCCCGAGACCCCCGTGTGGGAGGACACCGGGCCCGCACCGGAGATGACCCCCGAGAGCCTGGCGCGGTGGGAGACGCCTCTTTTCGAGGCGGACCCGGATCGCGAAGATGTTCTGCCCGCCCCGGCCGCCGATGATGTGACCGATCTGGACGGGCAACCCCCGCGCGGTGAGGTCACGAATATCGCCCACGTTCGGGTGAAGATCTCCACCCGTCTGCAGGACTACGACGCGGGTGAGTTCTCCCTGGAGCGGGGAGACCAGGTGGTGGTACAGGGAGATCGCGGCCAGGCCATCGGCACGGTGGTAGCGCCCTCGGTGCGGATGTTGGTGACCGACCGCAGCTCCCGTCGGGTACTGCGGCGTTCCACGGAGCACGATCTCATCCAGCTCGAGCGAAACGAGGCAAAGGGGCAGGAAGTCCTTCCCTACGCTCGGGAGCGGATCATGGACCGCAGGCTACCCATGAAGCTCACCCGGGTGGAGTATCTGCACGGGGGCAGCAAGGCGGTATTTTACTTCTCGGCTGAGGGGCGGGTGGATTTCCGCGATCTCGTCAAGGATCTCGCCCAGCGACTTCGTACCCGCATAGAGATGCGCCAGATCGGCGTGCGGGACGAGGCCAAGATGGTAGGCGGTATCGGCGTGTGTGGGCTCCGGCTGTGCTGTCACCGCTACCTCACCAAGTTCGAGCCTGTGTCCATTCGTATGGCCAAGGATCAGAACCTCGTACTGAACCCGCAGAAGGTCTCCGGACAGTGCGGCCGGCTGAAGTGCTGTTTGGCCTACGAGCAGGAGATCTACCGCGAACAGCGCAAAGGCATGCCCAAGCTGGGCAAGTTTGTACAGACCCCCGAAGGTGTGGGCAAGGTGGTAGAGTTGGACATCCTCGCCCGGAAGGTGCGGGTGGGCCTGGGTATGGGAAAGTCGGAGGTCTTCGACGCCGAAGATGTGGAGCCCGCCCCTCCGCCCCCCCGCCCCAGCGGCGCTAGGTAAGAGACCCTCCAAACCGCAAGCCATCCCCAATGGATCGAACGATTCTCCCCAATCAACTTCGCGAGCTGACCATGGACGCCGCGCTCCGGGATATGGAGCACCCCGACCCCCGGGTGCGGTCCGTGGCCGCCGACGCCCTGGGCAGCGCGCCCCCAGAACGTGTCGAAGAGGCCTGCGCTGTCCTGCGAAACGCGCTGGACGACGGGCGCCCGGACGTGCGCTATTCCGCGGCCCTGTCCCTGGGCGAGCTGAAGGACCGCGAGGCCGTGGATCGGCTCATCCGCATGGTCGAGGACCGGGACATCATGCCTCGCCAGGCCGCCGCCATCTCCCTGGGTAAGATCGGCGACAAGGCCGGCGTGGAGCCCCTCATCCAAGCGCTGGAGAAGGGCTCTCCGGACGTGCGCTTTCAGGCCACCTCTTCGCTTGTGGAGCTAGACGGCGTCCGGGCCGTGGCGCCGCTCATGGCCGCCCTGCAGGACCGCGACGTGGAGGTTCGGGGAAGCGCGGCGGCGGGGCTCGGTGATCTGGAGGCCCACGAGGCGGCGGACGCCATCGCCCTTCTACTGGGAGACAATCACGAGTCGGTGGCGGTGGAGGCAGCATACGCCCTGGGCCAGCTCAGAGATCCCCGTGGTCTGTCGGCCCTGGTGAAGCTCACCACCCACCGGGACTTCGGCTACATGGTCTGTGAGCTCCTCGGACGCATGGGCGACCGAGCGGCCGTGCCCGCTTTGGAGCGGGCTCGCAAGAAGCTGTTTTTGCATCCCCTGACGCGGGTGCGCGCGGCGGCGTCGCTGATCCGGCTCGGGGAGACCGAGCCCCGGGCTCACCTGCTGCGAGCCTGCCGGAGCTGGCGCGAAGATGTGCGGGGCCTGGCCTTGGAGCTCTGCGGCGAGGTGGGCGGCGCCTGGGCACTCGATGCCCTGATGGCGGGTCTGCGCGGCAAGAGCACCGACGCCGCCGTCCGCGGGCTCGGTCAGTTGGGGGACGCCTCCGCCCTTCCTGTGCTGCGGCAGGGGCTCAACAAGGCCCGGGATCTCGGTGACGATGATCTTGCGAGCGACATAGAGACCGCCATCGCGCGGCTGGAGAAAGTGAAATGACGCCGCTGTTTGACTCCCACGCCCACCTCGACTTCGGCCCCGCCGAGGGGCGGGTGGACCAGGTGCTCGCCGAGGCCCGGGCCGCGGGCGTGCGTTTCGTGGCGGCCATCGGTGTGGGGCGGGACCTGGCCTCCTTGCAAGCCGCCGCGGACATCGCCCGGGACCATGAAGACGTGTGCGCTACGGCCGGGGTGCACCCCCACGACGCCAGCGGCGCCGACGGGCTCCTCGATCCCTTGCGTGAGGTGGGCGCCCGGCCTGAGGTGGTGGCCATCGGCGAGATGGGCCTGGACTACCACTACATGCACTCGGAGCGCGAGGTGCAGCAGCAAGCCTTTCGGGCCCAGATCCGCATCGCGCGGGATCTGGGCAAGCCCGTGGTGTTGCACATTCGGGATGCCCACCAGGACGTCATGGAGATCCTCACCAGCGAGGACGTCGGTGAGGTGGGAGGCATCGTGCACTGCTTCTCCTCCGGGCCTGACGAGCTACAGGAATACCTCGCCCTGGGCCTGTACATCTCCTTCTCGGGCATCGTTACTTTCCCGGCCGCCAAATCCGTACGCGAAGCCGCCCGGCAGACCCCCTTGGATCGCCTCCTGGTGGAGACCGACAGCCCCTACCTGGCCCCCGTTCCCCACCGCGGCAAAAAAAACCAACCCGCCTACGTAGTCCACACCGCCCAGGTCCTAGCCGACCTCCGCAACGAATCCCTGGACACAATAGCCACCCAAACCACCCAAAACGCCCACACCATCTACCGCCTCTAGAAGAGGGGAGGGGACGTAGTTAACTTGTTAACTTGTTTCCTTACGCTCGACGCCTGAGATCTTGTCAGTCCCCCGGGGAGAAAGGATGGCGAAGGTAAGAGGTTTCCGATCGAAGATCGGCTGTGGGGGTATAGGCGGAACACCTGGGCGTCATTATTGAAGTCCTACTGCAATCTATGACGTTTTTGTGTTGTTTACTCTTTGACTGTACTGATTTGGCTAGGATATTCTTCATAATTGCGGGGCTGGAGAGGGCGGCGTGAAGTTTAGCGAAGGAGTGTCATGACGACTGCAGATCGTCATTCTGAGTCGGATTCGAGGCCTGGCCAGGGCGATGGGGAGCGGGTGGTCGCGATTTCGGGCGCCAGGGGAATGCTCGGCTCGGCCCTTATCCGGGCCTTGGAGGAGGATCGCCGGTACACCAAGGTCGTGGCCTTTGATCTGCAGAAGCCGGACTTTGCGCTGCAAAAGACCGTCTTTCACAAGATCGACTTGACCCTGCCGGGGGTGGACGCCGAGATGGCTCGCGTACTGAGGGCCGAGCAGGTGGACACCTTCGTGCACCTGGCCTTTTTGTCCAACTTCACCCATCGCACCTCCTGGGCCCATGAGCTGGAGTCCATCGGTACCCTGCATGTGCTCAATGCCTGTACCGAGAGCCGTACCCGCAAGGTGGTGCTCTGGAGTCAGTCCCTGTGTTATGGGGCCAACCCGGGCAACCCCGCCTACCTGCGAGAGGGGCACGAGCTGGTGGGTGCCGCCGGGCCCAACGACACCTATATTTCCGACAAGATTGACGCCGAACGGCAGGTGCGACAGTTCGCCGAGGAGCACCCGGACCGCCGGGTCACGGTGCTCCGCATGGCGCCGATTCTGGATCGGGACGCGAGCAATTTCATCTCAAACATGCTCTCGAATCGGACCATCCCCGTGCTCTTGGGACATGATCCCCTGCTTCAGTTCTTGCACTCCGACGACGCGGACCGCGCGCTGAAGATGGTGGTGGACGAGGACCACGCCGGGGTGTTCAACATCGCCGCTGACGGGGTACTGCCCCTGCGCACCATCACCGGGCTGCTCGGGCGGGTGCCCTTACCCCTGCCCTTGGCCTTGGCCCGTCGGGTGGCGGGGGTTCTTTGGATGGGGCAGGTGATCGACGTACCCCCGTCCTTCCTCGATTATTTACGTTATCCCTGCGTGATGGATACGCAGAAAGCACAACAGAAGCTGCGTTTCTTTGCCGAGCGCGATATTCACGAGATTGTGGCCGAGATGGCCGGCCGCATCGAGGCGGATCGGCGGGTTGCATAGAAGCGGATCGACGGGTCGCATAGGAGAGGTCGAACAATGGAAGGGCGCGCGAGTCGCCAGGGCGGCAATGGACGGACGAAGGTCGACAGGCGGGTCCCGGTGGGCATGATCACCGGGCACAACCGCAGCAGAGCTCAGCGGAGTGAAGCCAAGCGGGAGAACTGGCCCGGCGAGGGGGACCGCCGTACCACCGAGCGGAGGTACGGGCCGACCATCGACCCTGAAGAGGAGCGTCGTCGTCCCCCGGGGCTCGGTCGGGAGCTCAAGGAGATGGAGCGCATCATGCAGGAGCGGTTTGTGCCCCGAAATGAAGGGGGCGGCCTCGGGGCGCGGCTCAAGAAATTGCTCACCGGGGGCACCCTCTGGGAGGAGATCCGCCGGATCCAACTGCGGCATCGATCCGAGGTGGTGGACGAGTTTGGCTTCGACCCCAAGATGGCTGATCAGATGGGCCCCCTGCTGCGGTTCCTCTACGAATCCTACTTTCGGGTGGAGCTACGTGGACACGCCAACCTGCCCTCCTCGGGTCGGGCGCTGTTGGTGGCCAACCACTCCGGCACTCTCCCCATGGACGCGGCCATGCTCATGATGGGCATGCAACGTGAGCATGAGGCCCACCGTATGGTGCGTCCTCTGGTGGAGGACTTTGTCTACCACGCTCCGGTGCTCGGCACGATCATCCGGCGCATGGGAGGCGTACGGGCCAACTTCGAGAACGCCGAACGACTTTTGGAGCGGGGACGGGTGGCCGCGGTGTTCCCAGAGGGGATCCAGGGCATAGGCAAACCCTTCAGCCAACGGTATCAGCTCCAGCGCTTCGGTCGGGGGGGCTTTGTGAAGCTCGCCCTGCGAACGCGTTCGCCGATTATTCCCGTGGCGATTGTGGGTGCCGAGGAGGCCTATCCCCTGCTCTTTAAATTCCGGGGCCTGGCCCGGTCCACGGGCGTTCCCTTTTTGCCGGTGACGCCCACCTTCCCCCTGCTCGGTCCCCTGGGTCTGGTGCCCCTGCCCTCCAAGTGGTTGATCCTGGTGGGCGGCCCCATCTATATCCACGAGAGCTTCGGCGCTCGGGACTGGAACAACCGCGTGCTGGTCAACAAAGTGGCCGAGCAGGTACGGTCCACCATTCAGTCCATGGTGGACGACACCCTCGCCAAGCGCCGCTCTGCTTTCCTGGGCTAGTACCCCGATTGTTTCTCTTGTAGCTGCCATCACCGAAAACTAGAGCGGTAAATCCCTCCAATTGCTATGATGGAATTGTGCGGCTATTGGGGGTCGCCAGCCGAGGAGAAATTATTATGTTTAGGCGCCTAGTACTAGCTGGTCTTTTGCTTCCGGTCCTGGTGGTCCTGCTGAGCATTCCCACCCCCGAATCCTGGGGCGTGGTGAGCCAGATCGACGGCACCATTGTGCCCACTACGGGGTCTTTGCAGATCGAGCTCACCAGCCACGAGGGGGATCCCACCACGGACCCCTCGGCCTTGGATGCCATCGTGGACGCCGAGACTTTCCCACAGATCTACCTCCCGCCGGACTACGGCTCCGGGCAGGTCGTGACGTTCACCGATATCCAGGAGCAGGCGGGCTTCGAAAACACCTTCGGTTGGTACAACGTCGGAGACACATCGCGACTCTTCAAGATCTTCGAGTGCGCGGACGAGCCGGACACCGCGGTGATCGTGGACTTCGATCTGGAGTCTGATCTGGGCAATTGGGACGGAGGCTTCATCGGCTTCTATCTGATCACCCCCGAAGACAATCCCTCACCCACGAACTGCGGCGATTTCTTCCCCGCGAATTTGTTCGGCCACATCTACTACACCGAGTCTGAGCTCAACGGGGATGGCGACTACGTACACAACCTGGTCTACTCCTCCAAGAAGGACGCCAATCGCTTCTACTTCGCCTTCGAGGACCTGTTCCGCGGGGGCGACAACGACTTCACGGACATGACCATCAAGATCGAGGGGCTCACGCCGCCCTGCGTGCCCGAGGCGGAGGTGTGCGACGGGTTGGACAACGACTGTGATGGCGACGTGGACGAAGATCCCGTGGACGCCGGTGGACAGTGTGGCTCGGATGTGGGCACCTGCGAGTTTGGCGCCTTTCAGTGCGTGGGTGGGGCGTTGCAGTGTCAGGGCGGGGTCGGGGTGGCGCCGGAGGTGTGCGATGGTCTGGACAACGACTGCGACGGCACCGACGACAATAACCTGACCGACGAGGGGCAGGTGTGCGGCACCAACGACGGTGAGTGTGTCACCGGCCTCACGGTCTGCGTGAGCGGAACGCTCCAGTGCCAGGGGGAGATCGGGCCTTCGGTGGAGGTGTGTGATGGTCTGGACAACGACTGCGACATTTCGATCGACGAGAACCTCGGCCAGACCACCTGCGGATTGGGCATCTGCTTGAACACCATCGCCAACTGCATCAGCGGCGTTCCCCAGATCTGCGATCCGTATCAGGGACAAGTGGCCGAGACCTGCAACGGCGATGACGACGACTGCGATGGCATCATCGATGGTCTGGTGCGGGACTGCTACACCCTGGGCACGGGTTGCTCTTGGGTGATGGGCTCCTGGGTGTGCAACGGGATCTGCACCACGGGCCTGGAGGAGTGCCCCGTTGGCGGCACTGGCACCTGGGGCGCCTGCCTGAACCAGCAGGGCGCCGGGGTGGAGGTGTGCGACGGTCTGGACAACGACTGCGATAGCTTGACCGACGAGGACCTCACCATCACTTGCTACCCCATGGGCTACGGCCCGGCCACGGGTTGCACCGCGCCCGGTGTCTGCGAAGGGATCTGCTCCGAAGGGACCCGAAGCTGCGTGGCGGGTTCCTACGGCGCATGCAACAGTGCAGTGACTCCAGCGGCGGAGGTGTGTGACGGGACGGACAACGACTGCGACGGCGCGGTGGACGAGGGGCTCACCCAGGGCTGCCAGGTGACCAACCTCTTTGGCACCTGCACCGGCGTGGAGACTTGCTCCGGTGGGGGATGGCAGGCCTGCAGTGCGGCGACCCCCGCGGCGGAGATCTGCAACGGCAACGACGACGACTGTGACGGCGCAGTGGACGAGGGGCTTACCCAGGCCTGCTACACGGGTCTGGGGGGTACCGAGGGCGTAGGGGCTTGCCAGGGTGGAACGGCCACCTGCACCGCGGGCGTCTGGTCGACGACCTGCAGCGGTGAGATCGTCCCCACCACGGAGGTGTGCGACGGGGTGGACAACGACTGTGACGGCTTTACAGACGAGGCGCCCGGAGGCGGACCCATGACCCAGGCCTGCTACTCAGGCCCGGCGCTCACCAACGGTGTGGGTATTTGTACGGGCGGTACGCGCACCTGCACGGGCGGCGCCTGGTCCACCTGCGTGGGTGAGGTGGTGCCCACTTCAGAGCAGTGCAATGGCCTGGATGACGACTGCGATACCGAGACCGATGAGGGGCTCGGCCAGACCACCTGTGGCTTGGGTGTGTGCCAGCAAACGGTTGACAACTGTGAAAACGGCGCGCCTCAGACCTGCGATCCCTACCTGGGCGCCACCACCGAGGAGTGCGACGGGGTGGACAACGACTGTGACGGCGTCATCGACGGCCTGGCGCGGAACTGCTACGAGTTTGGCCCCGGATGCACCGAGACGACGCCCGGAGTGTATACGTGCCAGGGAACCTGCTCCTCCGGGTTGCAAGTTTGTCCGGTGGGGGGAGTCGGCGACTGGGGTGATTGTCTGTACGACGTGGGTCCCGGCCCGGAGGTGTGTGACGGTCTGGACAACGATTGCGACGGTGGTTCGGATGAGGACGCCAATGGGGCGCCGTTGTCGCAGGAGTGCTACCCACCAGGCTCGGGATCGTCCACGGGCTGTACCTACGACGTCAGCACCCTGACCTGGAGCTGTCTGGGGGTATGTACGGCGGGAGACCGGGAGTGTGTCGGTGGCGTATGGGGGACCTGCTCGGGTCACGTGACTCCCACGGTGGAGGTGTGTGACGGATCGGACAACGACTGTGACGGGGACGTCGATGAGGAGCAGGATATCCCGGGGTTGAATCAGCCCTGCGGCACGGCCCTGGGGCGCTGCACCCCGGGGGTGCTCCGCTGCATCGACTCCACGGAGATTTGCGAGGGCGGAGACGGCCCCTTCCCCGGGACGTGCAATGGCGAGGATGACGACTGCGACGGGGAGATCGACGAGCCTGATGAGGTGTCTGCCGAGGAGGGACAACCCTGCGGAGACGCCACGGGCGTGTGCGAGCCGGGCCTTACCCAGTGTGTGGGTGGCGGGCTCATCTGTGATGGCGGCGTGCAGCCCACCGAGGAGGTGTGCGACGGCTTGGACAACGACTGTGACGGCGTCCCGGACGACGCGGCTGAGTGCCCGCCGGACTTCTGGTGCGTGCAGGCCGACTGTCGGCCTGAGTGCGATCCCACCTCGGAGTTCCCCTGCCCGGGCACCCTGGTGTGCGTAGAGGTAGAGGTGGGTAGCGGTCAGGTGGAGCACGTCTGCCTCCCGGACACCGGTGGAGAATGCGGTGGAGTGACTTGTCCCGACGGCTGGATTTGCGAGAGTGATGTCTGTGTGGATCCCTGCGATCCCAACCCTTGCGAGGCCTGGGAGGACTGCATCATCGGCGCTTGCGTGGACAACAGTTGCACCGGCCTCGGGCAGACTTGTCCCGACGACGAGTTCTGCATCAACCACGACTGCGTGGCTGATCCCTGCGACGGCGACGACTGTGACCCCAGCGAGTACTGTGTGCGAGACTGCGATGCGGTCGGCTGCGACTACCGCTGCGAGCCCCTGTGCGACTGCCGGGGCGACGAGACCTGTGACGACAACGGAAACTGCGTACCCGATCCGTGTTTCGGTGTGGAGTGCGACCTGGGCCAGATCTGCGAACCGGAATCGGGCGCGTGCATCGACGACGTTTGCGCGGCAGTGTTTTGTGGCACGGGGGAGACCTGCTTCGAAGGCGAGTGTTTGCCCGATCCCTGTGGTCTGGTGGAGTGTCCGCTCTTCTTCGTGTGCGAGGTCCGCTCCGGGACCGACGGCCAGGGAGACGCTACGGCTGTGCCAATTTGTATCGGGGATGACGCCTTTTGGACCCCAACGGGAGATTTCGCGCAGCTGTTGGCTACCGGCGACGGAGGTTGCCAGTGTCGAGCCGGTTCCGGACCGGCGGGGTTGCCCGAGGTGTTGTTGCTGCTGGCGGCACTGGGACTGTGGTGGAGGCGGCGACGTGTGGGGGCGTCAGGTCCCACAACCCGGAAGTCTATTTGGGAACGTGGAAATGACCGGGAGGTGGTCCCATGACCCGTCTCGGGCTGCGTGTGTTCGTATTGCTTTTGGGCCTCGGCTCGGGACTGGGATTGCTGGGGTTCTCTGGCTGTAAGCTCGACCCCTACGACATCGGTGATCCCGGGGGCTGGAACCGGAACGCGACGGTGGACGCGGAGGTGGACGACGACGTGGAGGTCACTCCCGATGCCTGCGTGGGCACCGAGGAGGTCTGCGACGGGGAGGACAACGACTGCGACGGGGTGGCCGACAACGGCTTTGACCTGGCTACTGACGCGTACAACTGCGGCGGGTGTGGCAACATCTGCGAGTTCGACTACGCCTTTGCCAACTGTGAGGCGAGCCAGTGCGCCATGGGCGCCTGCCTGCCGGGGCACTGGAACAACAACAACGACTCCTCTGACGGCTGTGAGTACTCCTGCCACGAGACCAACGACGGGACCGAGGTGTGCGACGGCGTGGACAACGACTGCGACGGTTCGGTCGACGAGGACTTCGATCTGCAGATCGATCCGAACAACTGTGGCCAGTGCCACCGGGCCTGCTCCTTTTTCCAGGGGGTGGGCGCGTGCGTAAGCGGGAGCTGTGAGCTCTCGGACTGCCGTGGCGGGTTCGTGGACAAGGACGGTAACGCCAACAACGGCTGTGAGTGCATGATGGACCTGACCGAGGGCACCGTGGCGTGCGTTCAAGGTAGTCCGGGTACTTGCGACGCCAGCGAGGTGTGCGCGGACGTGTCTGGGGACGGCAGCTCCTTCTGCGCGACGATTCCCCTCGACGTGTGCGACGCGGTGGACAACGACTGCGACGGCCAGATGGATGAGGACGCGCCCGCGCAGATGGCCGCGGGGGACTGCTACACGCACCCGGTGGGGTGCACCGAGACGTCGCAAGGCGTGTATAGCTGCGAGGGTCTGTGCACCGCGGGGCAGCCCACCTGTGTGGGCGGAGCGGTGGTGTGTGGTAGTCAGACGGGTCCGGCGGCGGAGTTGTGCGACGACCTGGACAACGACTGTAACGGTACGGTGGACGACGGGTACGACAAGCAGATTGACCCGGCCAACTGTGGCGGCTGCGGGGTGCAGTGCTCTGCGCTGGTGCCCCACGCCCTCCCGGGGTGCGTCAACGGGGGCTGCGTGGTGCTGGCGTGTTTGCCGGGCTGGCTGGACATCAACAATGATCCCACTGACGGTTGCGAGTACGGTTGCACGCTGACCAACGGTGGCGTGGAGGCCTGCGGGGACGGGATAGACAACGACTGCGACGGAGAGACCGACGAGGGGTTCGACTTCTCCACTGATCCGGTGAACTGCGGTGGCTGCTCCATCGACTGCAACACCAATACGCCCTTTGGGACGACGGTGACCGGGTGCGTTTCGAGCGCGTGCGTGTACGCCTGTCAGGTGGGTTTCTACGATCTGAACGGGGACCTGTCCCAGGGCCAGGCGGGCAACGGGTGCGAGTACAGTTGCGCGCTGACCAACAGCGGGGTGGAGATCTGCGACGACCTGGACAACGACTGCGACGGTGTGGTGGACGACGGCGTGGATAAGCAGACCGATCCATCGCACTGCGGGAGCTGCGGGTACGTGTGCGCGGCCCACGCCGGGACAAGCTCGGTGGTGACCGGTTGCGCCAACGGCGTGTGCCAGTACGCCTGTGACACCGGGGCCACGGATCTGAACGGCGACGTCTCGGTGGGCGACGCCGGAGACGGTTGCGAGTACCCCTGTGGGGTGACCAACAACGGGGTGGAGATCTGCGATGGTCTGGACAACGACTGCGACGGGCTCACCGACGAGGACGTTGGTGGCGGCGCGCTGAGCGAGTCCTGCTACAGCGGCCCGAACGGCACTGACGGCGTTGGGCCCTGCCATGCGGGCACCCGGACCTGTACGGGTAGTGCGTGGAGCGCTTGCGCGGGCGAGGTGACGCCCCAGGTCGAGCAGTGTGACGGAGCGGACAATGACTGTGATGGCGCCACCGACGAGGAGGTCGGTGGCGGTCCCTTGAGCCAGTCTTGCTATACGGGGCCTGCGTCCACCGAAGGCGTGGGGGCCTGCGTAGCTGGTGCCCAGATCTGCACGAGCGGCGTTTGGGGTGCCTGCCTTGGCGAAACCACGCCGGCGGGAGAGGCTTGCGATTCCGTGGATAACGACTGCGATGGCCCGGTGGATGAGGACTTCAACGTGACTACGGATCTGGCCAACTGCGGCAGCTGCGGCTACTCCTGCGTGGCCCACGCCGGGGCGGGCTCCCTGGCCACGGGCTGTGTGACCAGTGTCTGCCAGTTCGTCTGCCAGCCCAACCACTACGATCTCGATACGGACGTATCAAGCGGGGACTCAGGGACCGGGTGCGAGTACCCCTGCATCCCGTCCAATGGTGGCGTGGAGCAGTGCGGAGACGCGGTGGACAATGACTGTGATGGCCTGGTCGACGAGGGCTTCGACTTTTCCTCTGACGTGAACAACTGCGGATCCTGTGGGTACCGCTGCGTTGACGTTGCGCCCCTGAACGCCGCGCCTACCGCTTGCGTGGCCTCCACCTGCCAGTGGGCCTGCGTGGGCAATTTCCACGACCTGGACGGAGATCTGGCCCTCGGCCAGGCGGGCAATGGCTGTGAGTACGGCTGCACCGCCACCGGCGGCGAGCTTTGCGATGGGGTGGATAACGACTGCAACGGCGTCGCGGACGACAGTCCCACAGATGTTGGGGACCAGTGTGGGGTCACCAACTTAGGCCCCTGCGCGTACGGGTCCACGGTCTGTGTCGGCGGCGTGTTGGGGTGCGTGGGCAATATCGATCCTGAGGTCGAGGTGTGCGACTCCATCGACAACGACTGCGACGGCTTCGTGGATCTGCCCTCCTGCATCGTGGCCAACGCCTCGGACACCCGCCTGGACACGGCGAGCACCCCCGGCCAGTACAACTCCATCCAGGTGGACATGGTTTCTCAGGGCGATCGGATTCATGTGGTTTGGCTCGACGCCCGTGGCACTGCCGACATCCGCCACAACTGCTCCGCCGATGGCGGCGCCACCTGGAGCGGCGACATCGTCATCGACAACGACGGCAACGACGCGGTCAAGCCCCGGGTGCTGCTGGATCCCGACGGCTCGGGCCGGGTGTATGTGGCCTATGAGAAGTTCTCGGGCAACGACCGGGACATCTTTGTGCGGCGGTCTGCGGGGTGTGGCAACGGTTTTGACGGGGCAGTGAGGTTGGACTCGGGCAACGTGGACTCGCTGAATATCGACCTGGCCGCCGATGGCAATGGAAATGTAGCGGTGGTCTGGGAGGACTTCGTAGAGGGCGCCGGCGCCACGGACTCGTACCGCAATATCTACCTGGCCAGCTCCAGTAATTACGGCGCCGGATGGAATGGCGACGTCAGGGTGAACCAGGCACCGGCGCTTGTTGCGGACGCCTACGCCACGGTAGCGCGGGTGGCCTTTGGCGCCTTCGCGCGGATTCTGGTGGTATGGGTGGATCAGCGGGATGGCGCTGGGGACATCTACGTGAATCGCAGCGACGATCTCGGCGCGAGCTGGCTCGCCGGGGATATGCGTTTGGATACTGACACCGCTGGCGCCGGCGCGTCCAAGTTCCCGCGCATCGTCGCCGACGGTCTGGGGGGCGTCTTCGTGGCGTGGCAGGATCTGCGCAGCCAGGTAAGCTCGGACATCTACTACAGCTATTCAGACGATGACGGTGAAACCTGGCTTGGCTCGGATCTGTGGCTGGATAACGAGGGCGCAGTGCACGACTCCTACGAGCCCCGGTTGGTGCTGGGGCGGCCAGGGTACGTGCATGTGGCCTGGAGAGACTTCCGTGAGGGGCTGCCACGCATTCGGGTGGCCTCCTCGGCGGACAGCGGAGTCAGCTACGCGCCGAGCGTCATCGCCTCCACCATCGACACCTATGTGTATAAGCCGCAGCTCGCCTCTGATGGTCTGGGTACGGTCCTGGTGGCCTTCGCCGCCGACGATCCGGGGACCGGGCTCAGGGATGTCTACGTGAACTACTCCTTGGACGACGGACTCCACTTCCAGCCCGCGGATGTGCGCCTGGATACGGGCACGGCGGCCGGCGTCGCCGACTCCTTTACGGTGGGCTTGGGCGCTGGCTCGGGGGGGTCGGCCAACGTGGTGTGGGTGGACACCCGCACGGGCGGAATCAACGGCGATATCTACTTCAACTTCGCGGACTAGTCGGCCCTTTGGCCCCGCTCAGTAATTGCTGATCGGGCCTTTAACTACCCGCGGCAGCGATTGCGGCCGGCGTCCTTGGCGGCGTAGAGGTACTCGTCCGCCACGCGGATGAGATCCTCTACGTGTTGGAGCTCGGGGTTCACCGTGGAGACTCCGATGGAGATGGTGATGGGGATGTCGGTGTTTTCGAAGGTGAACCTGGTGCGCTCCACCAGCCGCCGGATCTTTTCGGCGAAGACCAGGGAGTGGGCGTTGTCGATCTCCGGCAGGATGATGGAGAACTCTTCGCCTCCGTATCGTGCCAGCACGTCCTCGCGCCGGATGCGGGTCTTGATCACCTCCGCCAGGCGTTTGAGCACGTAGTCTCCGGCCAGGTGGCCGTAGGTGTCGTTGACGTCTTTAAACTTGTCGAGATCGAACATGATCAGCGACAGCGCGCGATCGTAGCGGAGGGCGCGGCTGAGCTCGCGCTCCAGGGTCTCCATGAAGTACCGCTTGTTGAAGATCTGGGTCAGGCCGTCGACCGTGGTGAGGCGATAGATCTCCTCGTGGTAGGAGTGCTCGATGTTGCCCCCCGACAAAAACTTCAGGATGGTGCGGCCGATCTTGATCAGGTCCCCGTCCCGGAGGATCCACTCCTCCACGGGCTGGTCGTTGACATAGGAGCCATTGGTGGAGCCCAGGTCGCGGATGAGCAGCCGCTTGCCGGAGTTGACAATCTTGGCGTGGTTTCGGCTGACCGACTCCTGGTCGATCTGGATGTCACACTTGGAGCTGCGGCCGATGATCAGCGACGGCGTGTCCAGGTTGTATTTCTTGCCCAGGTCGTGGCCGTAGATCACCACTACGCAAGCCTCTTTTGCTTCGGGCTTTGCGGTCAGGTTGTGGATGACGGTGACGACCGTCTTGTTCTTCTGGCTCACGGCGGAAAGCAGGGCGTTGTTGGTCCGTTTAATAAATCCATATCAGCGGCGTCTGTCAAGAACTCGCAGAACTCTAAGTCCGACCGAGAGCAGGGACAGAGCCAGGGCCAAGGCCAAGGCTAGCACCGATGACCAGGAGCGCCCGGTCTTTTTTCCGATCACGGTGACGGAGAACTGCCCGGAACGAAAGGTGGTTCCTCCAGTTAAGGCGGGTCCCCGACAGGGGAACACCAACCCGCCTTGACCATCGGTCACGTGGATGGCGAGGCCGCCGGCGGCCAGGTTCCGCAGGAGCCGGCGGGGACCTCGCAGAGAAACCGAGGCGCCCACATAGCCCTGACGGGTCCCATCGGTCCGGCGGATGGGGGCGGCGAGCTCGAGGCGTTCCACTGTGCCCGCTCGGATCTGGGAGGCCACCACCAGGTCAGTGGATCGCAGTGAGTCCCGGCGACCGAGGACGGAGTCCAGGCTTCCAGAAGGCAGTCCTTCCTGGCCGGGAGGCCGGTCCGTGTCGTATCCGGCCACCAGCCGACCGGCGCCGTCGGCTACCAGCAGCTTGCGGAGACTCAGGTGGCGGGTGGCGGCCCCGCGCAGGGAATCGAGCACGGCAGGCGCCGGCAAGGTCTCCCACTGGCTGAAGCGCTCGGCCAACTCCACCAACACGGCGGCATGGGCGGCCAGGAAGCCGTCGAGCTGGGCGGCGATGACACGCGCCACGGCCTGGTCCGTGGACCGGTCGCGATCTCGGGCCCGGGCCCGAGGCGCAAAGGCGACCCATAGCAGTGCCAGGGGGAGGGCCCCGTAAGCCAGCCAGGTCAGTGCTCGACGCCAGCGCATGGGTCTCAAGATACTGCGGATTCGGGAAATCAGATAATTAAACCTAAGGGCACTGTCCTATGGGCTGTGTTTTGTGTCCTGCCGGCCGTTTTTCGTTGGGCATTTTGCGTTCAGGGCGTCTTTGGAACAGTGTCGGTTTTTTTGCCACCTTTAATCACATGTAGTATATTGTAGTCACGATGGCACAAGATGTTGATATAAAAAGTGTTTTTATTGGTCGCCGAGCAGCGGTGGTTCTCTTTCTTGGAGGATTTACTGTACTTCTCGGGGTGGTGGCCGTACAGCAGCGCATGCGTAGCGCGTCCCAACCCGTGCGAAGTGGTCCGAGCGCGGTGGGCGTGGTGCAAATCGGAGCGCCCACCGAGCAGGTGCGTCAGTTTCGCTGGGCGGGTGAGGTCTCCCTGCGCCGGACCGTGCTGGAGGAAGGTCGGCTGTGGCAGACCATGGCCGACGGCACCCGGATCCGGTTGACCCTGGAGCCCGAGCTGCAGCAGACCGCCGATCGGCTCCTGCGGCGGTATCAGCTCCCCTACGCCAGCATCGTGATGATCTCTGTGCGCACAGGGCGTGTCCTGGCCATGGCCGGGTACTCCAAGGCGGACCCTGGCTTGACGCCCCGACGGCTTGCCCTCCAGGCCTGGGCTCCGGCCGCCTCCGTGTTCAAGCTCGTTACCGCCGCGGCGCTCATCGAGCGCAACAAGGCGCGTCCCATGACGCGGGTTTGCTACCACGGCGGTCTTCGTCGCCTCACCGCCGCCAACCTGTCGGACGACCCGAAGAAGGACACCACCTGTCACACCCTGGCTGATGCCGTGGGCATGTCTTTGAACCCGGTGGTGGGAAAGTTGGCGCGCAAGCGGCTGTCCAGAAACGAGCTGCTGGATACGGCCAACCGGTTTGGTTGGAATGCCGCCATCGACTTCGACCTGGGCGTGCGACCTTCCCTGGCGTCCATTCCCGATGAGGAGATCCCCCGGGCGCGGGTGGCCGCGGGCTTCTGGCAGACCACCCTGAGCCCTCTGCACGGCGCCCTGGTGGCCCAGTCCCTCGCCAACGGAGGCGTGATGGTGCGGCCCCGGCTCGTGGACGAGATCCGACGCCCGGACGGACGCAAGGTCACCCTCCCCGAGCGGTGGCGCAAGCAGGTGGTGACGCCGTATACGGCCAAGGTGGTGGGGCGCATGATGGTACTCACCACCACCGTGGGGACGGCTCGGGACGGGTTCTACGACAGCCGCGGGCGCGCCTACCTCCCCACGGTGAAGGTGGCGGCCAAGACCGGCTCCCTCTCCCGCAAGAGCCCCCGCCTCGATTACAACTGGCTGGTGGGCTTCGCCCCGTTCGATCGTCCCCAGGTGGCCTTTGCCATCCTGCTGGGCAATACCCCCCGCTGGCGCACCAAGCCGCATTTCCTGGCCCGGCAGCTTCTGCAGGCGGTGTTTGCCCGACGAAAGCAGAATCGACCACGGGCCCAACCGTCGGCCCGGTCCCGTCCCCGACGCCCTCGGACTGGCTCCCCTGTGATCTGATCCTGAGAGGCTCAATTTTTCCCTGTCTGTTTATCCGCGCCAGCCGCCTTAGTTGGGGTATACCTTAGCGCTTGGCGAAGTGTTATTGCGTAGGAGGTCCCTGGTGGATCGAAAACGTCTGACGGAGTTGCTCCGGGGCGTGGCCGCGGGCGAGACTCCGGTGGAGGAGGCGGTGCAGGGTTTACAGGCCCTGCCCTTCAAGGAGCTGCCTTTCGCCACGGTGGATCTCCATCGCCAACTCCGAGAAGGTTTCCCCGAGGTAGTTCTCGGGGAGCATAAGCCCCCGGACCAGATTATTGCCATCGTCTCCGAGCTCGCCAAGGGCGGCGGGAACGTGCTCGTAACCCGGGTAGATCCCGACAAGGGCGAGATCGTGGCGGCGGCCCTGGACGACGCCCACCACGAAGCTGATGCCCGGGCGGTGGTGCTCCGGCAAAAACCCCTGCAGGATCACGGACGCGGTCAGGTGGTGGTGGTGTGCGCGGGCACGTCGGATCTGCCCGTGGCCCGGGAAGCGGTCCTGACCGCCGAGCTCATGGACAACAAGGTGGCGCTGGTGGTGGATGTGGGGGTGGCGGGCATTCACCGTCTTATGCACCACTACGATACCCTGAGCTCGGCCAGCGTAATAATAGTGGTGGCGGGTATGGAGGGGGCTCTGGCCAGCGTCGTTGGCGGCATGGTTTCGCGGCCCATTGTGGCGGTGCCAACCTCCATCGGCTACGGGGCCAGCTTCGGTGGGCTCGCCCCGTTGCTGGGGATGTTGAACGCGTGCGCAGCGGGGGTGACGGTGGTGAACATCGACAATGGGTTTGGCGCGGGGTACGCTGCGGCGCTCATCAATCGCAGAGATCCCATTTGATTCAGCCAGGACTACATCTGCACTTTGATTGCGTCAGCGGCATCGCCGGGGATATGACCCTGGGAGCGCTGTTTGGGCTCGGTGTGGACGAGGAGGTGGTCGGAGCGGCGCTGGCCTCCCTGGGCATGGAAGGGCTGACCCTGCGGGTGAGCAATGTGATCCGTGGTCACCTGGCGGCGATTCACGTGCAGGGTCCCACCGAGGACGAGAGCGAGTCGGCGCGGACGTGGCGTGACATTCGTCGGCTGATTCGCGCTTCCTCCCTGAAGCCCGACGTGGCTCGGCTCGCCGAAGCCATCTTCGAGCGTTTGGCCCGGGCCGAGGCGGCGGTGCACGGCACGGAGTTGGACCATGTGCACTTCCACGAAG
The DNA here is from genome assembly GCA_029938605.1 of Deltaproteobacteria bacterium. Classification (GTDB taxonomy): domain Bacteria; phylum Myxococcota_A; class Polyangia; order HGW-17; family JAJRWW01; genus JAJRWW01. Next base: position 18,418 of record JAOZUO010000024.1, read on the forward strand.
TGGGCGGGCTGGACGCCATCTGTGACATCGTGGGAATCGCCGCGGCCATCAGCCACCTGGCGCCGGCGAGTATCACCGCCACGCCCTTGCCCCTGGGAGGAGGAACGGTGCAGACCCGACACGGGCGGCTACCTGTGCCGGCGCCCGCCACCGTGGCGTTGCTCGAAGGGATCCCCGTGGTGGGCGGCACACAGGCCGATGGCGAGCTCGTCACGCCCACGGGGGCGGCAGTGATAGCGGAGCTGTGCGCCGAGTTCGGTCCGGCGCCGCTCATGCGTCTTGTGGGACAGGGCTACGGGGCCGGCACCCGTGAGATCCCCGGCCGGGCCAATGTGGTCCGTATCCTCGCCGGGGAGCGGCTAGCCCCGAGTCGGCTAGCGACGAAGACCCGCTGGGCGGAGGGTTTTGCCAATATCGATGATATGAGCCCGGAGTGGGGCGCCTTCGCCGTGGAGCGGCTGCTCGCCGAGGGCGCCTCGGACGCCTGGCAGGAGCCCATCGTCATGAAAAAGGGGCGCGCAGGCGTGAAGCTCGGCTTCCTGTGCCTGGGCCAGGACGTGGAGCGGATCGCCGGGATCCTGCTGGCGGAGTCCACCACCATCGGGGTCAGGTATCACGCCGTGGACCGTGTGGAGTCCCCCCGGAACCGGGTAGAGGTGGGCACGTCCTTCGGGACCGTGGGGATCAAGGTCTCCGGCGATCCCGGAACGCACCCCAACGTGGCGCCCGAGTTCGAGGATTGTCGGCGCGTGGCCCTGGAAAACGGCGTACCTCTCAAGGATGTGTACCGCGCCGCCCTGGTGGCGTACGACGGCCTCCATTCCGGGGAGGACACTTGATCCTGGCGGTGTGGGCTTAGGGCTCGCGGGGTCGCTATTCCGAACCAACGATATCATGGTATCCTAAGACCAAAAAGAGGGTGAGCCCATGCGCCAACGCGAGACAATCATGGTCCTGGATCTGGAGGCACCCCATGTCCAGGCCTGCGTCGAGACCCTCGAGGCCGTCGGTTTTTTCGTCGAAAAAGCGGATGACTTCAACCATCTGAAGCGTTTGCCTCTCGGCGCTGTGATCCTGCTGCCCACCTGCGGGCGAGCGAGCTGGGTGGCCGAGCAGATTAGCTCCCACCCGCAACTGTCCGAGCTGCCGGTGATCGGTTTCGGGGAGACGAGGGAGGAGGGGCTGGACGACTTCCTCGGCTGGCCCCTCGATAAAGCGCTGCTGGAGCACCAGCTATCTCGCTGGGTGGCCGAGGCCCGGGCCCAACAGGCCCAGGTGGAGGCCAGCGCCCTGGTGACCAAGGTGGCCCAGGCGGGGGGAGTCATCGCCGACCGAGCCAGCTTGGAGCAGAATATCGGGGAGTTCATGCGGCTGGTTGCCGACCTCTTCGGCGCACCGGCTTGCGTCCTGCTCATGCTGGGAAAAAATGAGCGGGAGGTGTTTATCACCGCGAGCACGGAGCTGGGCGAGGGCCAACTGGTGCCGCTGGACGAGACGGCCGCCGTGGCGCTCAAACGTCGCGTTGAGGGGGGAAAAGCGCTGCAGGTTGACGAGGAGGAAGGGGACTCCCTGCTGGGGTTGGCCTTGGAGCGCGATTCAGCGGAGGGCCTGGAGCAGAGCCTCTCCTTTCCGGTTTTCGTGGGGGGCGTGCCCGCCGGTGCGCTGCTCGTGGCCCAGGGAGACGGCCCCGAGCCCACCGGCTTGTTGATGCAGGCCGGGGAGCTACTCGCTCAGCTCATGGGCGCGGCCCTGCAGGACAGCCCCTTGCTCAAACGCATCCGGGAGCAGACTGCCCGGGTGAGCCTCGAGCGTGTGGCCACGGAGCTTCGGTCCCGCTCCCTACGCCGCTACCAGGAGTTTTTTGAGAGCTCCCCCGACGGAGTCATCGTCCTGGATGAAGACGCCCAGGTGCTGCATATCAACCAGGCCGGGGCCATGATGACCGGCTACGCGGTGGGCTACCTGGTGGGGCGTCCACTGGCCGAGATCGTGGCTGAGCACCACCGGGAGGGGTTGGTGGAGATCGTACAGAGCGCAGCGAGGGACGTACCCCTGCGCAACTTCGATCTACAGTTGCTCACCACCTCCGAGGATCGCATTACGGTGGCGGTGTCCACCTCCTCCCTCAAGCTGGACAAGACCGCCACGGTGTTTACCTTCCGAGACGTCACAGAGGCTCGGGAAATCGAGGACGAGCTTCTGAACACCAAGGAGTTTCTGGAGCAGCTCATCGCTTCGGCGGTGGACGCCATCGTGGCGGCGGACTCGACGGACGGGAAAATCATCCTGTTCAACCGCGGTGCCGAGAATCTTTTTGGGCGGACCGCCGAGGACACCGTGGGCAAGGTGTCCTTAGACGAGCTGTTCCCAGAGGAAGAGTACGAAGACCTCATGCGGCAGCTGCACAGCCCGCATTTCGGGGGCGAGGGTCGCTTGGAGCAGTGCCACAAGCACGCCCGGGACGTTATGGGGCAGCATGTGCCGGTGAGCATGACCGCGTCCATCATCTCCGACGACCAGCGGGAGGTGGCCATGGTGGGTATCATTTCGGATCTACGGGAGCAGATCCAGATGCAGGAGCGTTTGGCCATTACCCAGGAGCGTCTCGAGGTGACCGAGAAGCAGGCGCTCATCGCGGAGCTGGCGGGGACCACGGCCCATGAGCTGAACCAGCCGCTGACCTCAGTCATGGGCTACGCTGAGCTGCTTATGAAAAAGATGGGGGAGGACAGCCCCTTTTCGAGCTCCGTGGCCGTGATCATGCAGGAAGCAGAGCGTTTGGCGGAGATCGTGCGGAAGATCGGCAAGATTACGCGGTACGAGACCAAGTCCTATGTGGGCGGGACACAGATCCTGGATCTGGACCGGGCAACGGAAGAATGAACCAAGATCTCTCAGTTGGAGTCAGCCCATGAAGCGTGAGCGAATGTTGGAAGAGCTGGAGCAGGCCGCCGAAGCTCTGAAGATCAAGGTGGTCTATGAGCGACTCACCCCTGAAGCCAGCCCCGGTGGACTGTGCAAGGTAGGAGGTGAATACCGTGTGCTCATCGATCGCCACGTGCCGTTGTTGGAGCGGCTCAGCGTTCTGCTCAGCGCCGTGTCCCGGTTTCCCGTCGAGGAGATCTTTTTGTCCCCCGAGCTGAGGACAGCGGTGGACCGGCGGGCTGGAGAGCTAAAAGCCGCGCAATCCGACGAAGAGTAACTCGGCTCCGGTGATCCCCGCGCTCCCCGGCCCCAACTCTGATCCTACCTACCTACCGACGACCAAGAGCGATATTCCAAAAACAGAATGACATTCTGTTGGCAACAAAGAAGTTACGTGCTATAGAATGTAACTCCGATGGGCGGTACTTCGTAAGCTCTTGTAAATATTGAAAGAGATGCTGTCATGAGCAAAGATCACTCCCGGGTTTCGTCCCGGATACCTGGCTTCTACAAAATGTCTACCGCGGTCCGGCTGCAGGAGCTGTCCCGGGCCGTCGGCTGTAGTCCCCAGGACGTGCAGGCGTTGATGGGTTCCGACGGTAACGGTCTCAGCCTGGAGGTGGCCGACCGCATGGTGGAGAATGTGGTGGGGGTTTTTGGCCTGCCCATGGGTGTGGGGGTGAACCTGAAGATCGATGGCTATGAGCACCTGGTGCCCATGGTGGTGGAGGAGCCGTCGGTTGTGGCGGGCCTCAGCCACGGCGCGAAGTTCCTGCGTGGGGATCTGGGCATCGAGACCGAGACCACGGATCCTTTGATGATCGGCCAGGTCCAGGTGCTCGACGTGCCCGATATCGAACGCGCCCAGCAGGCCATTGCCGCCGCAACGCCAGGGCTTCTGGAGGCCGCCAACCGGCTCGACCCCGCCCTGGTGGCGGCGGGAGGTGGCGCCAAGACCATCGAGACCCGGGTGCTCGAGCCCCTGGAGACCGGAGATCCACTCGGCACCATGCTGGTGATTCATCTGGTGGTGGATGTGCGCGACGCCATGGGAGCCAACGCCATCAACACCATGGTCGAGAAGCTCGCCCCGCGTATCGCGACACTCACCGGGGGCCGGGTACGTCTACGCATTTTGAGCAACCTCGCTGATCAGCGCCTGGTGACCGCCCGTGGCCGCATTCCATTTGAGACGCTGGGTAAGGGCAACCCGCTGCTTGGCCGGGAGATCGCCCACGGCATCGAAGAGGCCTCGGTGCTGGCCGAGCGAGATCCCTATCGGGCGGCCACGCACAACAAGGGCATCATGAATGGCGTGGACGCCTTCCTGGTGGCCACGGGGCAGGACTGGAGAGCCGTGGAGGCTGGCGCCCATTCTTATGCCGCCCGCAATGGTCGGTACACCGCGCTGTCTCGTTGGCGGATCACCGAAGACGCACTGGTGGGGGAGCTCACCCTGCCCATGGCGGTGGGTACCGTGGGTGGCGTTCTGCGCACTCACCCGGCCGTACAGGCGGCCATATACAGCGTGCTCAAGGTGAGGACGGCCGATGAGCTGAGCCGGATCGCTGCGTCCTGCGGTCTGACCCAGAACCTGGCCGCGCTTCGGGCGTTGGCCACCGAAGGCATCCAGCGGGGTCACATGGGCCTTCATGCGCGCAATGTGGCCGCGTCGGCAGGGGCCGTGGGAGAGGAGATCGACCGCCTCGCCCAGGACCTGGCCAGCCAGGGAGTCTTCGACGCCGCCGCCGCTTCTGCCGCCCTGAACCGGATCCGCTGCGCCAAACCCGCCGCTTAGGGCGAAAAAAACCTCTACGGGCCCTTTATTTATTGCACCGTCGGCCGAGGTGGTCCAGGCGTAGGGTGACCGTCTGGGTACCGCCGCCCTTGCGTGGCACCTTGTCCAGGCGCAGCATGGCTTTTTTCGGGAGGGGCTCGCCCGGGGCCACCACCACCTGGCCCTGGACGGGCGTGGAGGAGTGGGCCCGCCTCATGACGCGCGCGGGGGCGTCAATGCGGTAGGTGGTAGCCGTTTGGGCGGTCCCCGGTTTCTTGCCGGGCTGGAGGCGAAAGCGGCGCACGAGGTTTTTGAGCCCGGGAATGAGGGTGGTGGGGGGGAGCCGCCGGTCTTCGAAGACCCGGGCGCCCTTGCCCGGTGGGTGCGGGTGCAAAAACCGGGTCAGGTGGATGCTCGTCTGGAGCCATTGGCTCACCAGCGGGTTTTTCAGTCGTTGTCGGGTGACCTTCAGCCCGCCCCGGGGATCGGGCAGCAGATCGGCCCCGATCCGCCCAATGAGGTCGCTGATGCGCAGCCCGGGCTGGAGCGAATCGTGGTAGCCGAGTCGGCGGGGACGGCGGCTTCGGCGATCGGGGAGGTATCCGCCAGTGTGGTCGAGCTTCAGCCCGGTGACGGTGTGTCCGTCGACTGTAATTTTGACCTCGTAGGCCATCGGCACCCAGGTCCATTTATCCCGGCGTTTATTCACCAGGAAGGAGTGTAGATGCTCCAAGGCCTGGGGTACCGGCTTTTTTGCTTTCGGGAGAGCTTTGGCCTTCGGGGGCTCCGTCGCGAATCGGTAGTGGACCGACACTCGGTAGGCCGCGCCGCAGATCCGCGGCGGCCCTTGCGGTGCCACCCGCGTCCCGGGGCTCGGAGCGCCGAAGATCCGGTCAGTGTCTCCGGTGGCGGCGGGACTGAGAGTCCCTGTCTTCGCCGCACCGGTTGTTTTGCCTGTGGGGCGATGGCGCCAGTGGGCGAAACCCCACCAGATTCCGGCCACCAGAGCCGCCGTGGCCACCGCTCCGCCCAGAAGCCAGACCCAATGGGGCCATGGATTCGCCGTCGTGGCTCCAGTCACCGAGGCCCGCCGGCGGGCGCCTCCGGTGGTGTCGGGGGACTGATCCCGAAGACGCAGCGTGGTCTTGCGGTGGCACTTGGGACATACCCTGGCCAGGGAAGTCTCGATGCGACACTGCGTGCAGTAGTAGGTCTTGTCCGGACGATCTGCAGGCATGTCTAAGGGCCCTAAGGCTTGGTTACCATGATTCTACGAAAGCCCATCACTTCGCTGTTTTCCCGGGCCACCACCAGGATTCGGTTCACGCCTGGCCACAAGGGTACGCGGACCTTGAAAGGCAGCTTTCGGATCTTAGTTCCCCGGGGCGCGGCGGTGTAGTAGGCCTTGTGGCGGACCTGTTTGGCGTCATAGTTGGTGACCTCCACGAAGAGGTCCTGCACCTGGGTGTCGTCGGAGGCCGACCCGGCGATGTCGATGTACGACGTGGTGGCGTCCACGGCCAGGGGCGCCTTGGTGATCTGAATAAGTGGCGGCGAGATCTCTCCCACCAGGCCTGGGGCCGTGGCGGTCTTAGGGTTCAGCGGCAAATTCACGTGCCCCTGGAGGCTTGCCCGGAGCTTGGAGCCGTACACAGAGAGCTCAAGCTTGATCACGGGCTTGCGGAAGCTGGGCTCGACCCGGAAGGTCAGGTCCACGTCGCGGGATCCGCCCGGAGCCAGCTTCTTCACCGCTGAGCGTCCCTTCAGAATATTGATGCCATGGCCAGCGAGGTTGCGCAGGGCCACCACGCCATCATCGAGCGGACCGGAGCCACTGTTCTTGAGCCGGATCCGGAGCCGGATGGTCTCCCCAGGCTCCGGGCGACCATCGCCGTTGCCCTTGACATCGTCGTGTAGCCGATAGGAGAGGCTGAAGCGCGGGCGAGGTAGCCCCCCGATGGACACCTGCGTGTGAAGTCGCATGGGCTGCGAGAAATCAGGTGACACGAGCACCACCTTCACCGGCTGTATTGAGGAGCGCAGATGTGACGGCAGCTTCACCTGGATGGACACGCTGCGGGTCTCGCCGGGCTTGACCAGGCCCACGATGAGCTCCCGCTCATGGAAGACGTAGGAAGCGGCGTCGGTGCGGCCGTGCAATCGGTGGATGGGCTGGTTTCCGCGATTGGTCACGGTGAGCTTCAGCGTCACGGTGGTGCCGGCCTTGGCGGGACCGGAGGGGAGCACCGAGATCTTTGCCTCGAGGGCGGTGGCGTCCAGCTTCGGGCTCTGGGGCCCCGACGCCTTCCAGTCCACCTTCCGGGTGCGCAGGGCGGTGATGATCTTGCGCTCCTGGCCCCGGCCCCACTCGGCCAGATAGTCTTTGCCCGCGCGAAGCATCTCCGCCCGGGTGCCGGCGTAGCGTACCAGGAGCAACCGGGCCAGCTCCACCACCGGCGCCTCCGCCGCATTGGCCGATACGTTCGCCTGGTGGTGGGTGCTTGCCTTGGTGTCCCTCAAGGGGCTGAGGTAGTCCAATCGCATGGTGGGGAGACGGCGCTTCTGGCTGCGGGCCGGCAGCAGATCATGGCGTTTGGCCCGCCTCCGGGCGTCCACCTCGTAGCTGAACATGCGGGTCCAGGTTTTGCGCAGGTGCACCGCGTTGGTGTGCACGTCTGGCTGAACGCCTACGGTCTGGATGGACAGGCTGCCAGGCGTGAGGTATTGGGCCACGGTCATCTTCAAGGCCGAGCCGTCGGGGTTGTCGAAGAGCATCTGCACGGTGCCCTTGCCGAAGGTGGTTTCACCAATCACCAGCGCGCGCCCCTGGTTCTTGAGGGCCCCCGCAACGATCTCGGCTGCGCTGGCCGAACCGCGGTTCACCAGCACCACCACGGGCTTGTTGAAGACGGTGGTGTCGGCGGAGGCCTTGCGTACTCGCAGTACCACCTTCCGCGCCGCTTCGGTGATCACGATGTCTCCTGACGATAGGAAGGTGTCGGCCACCATCTCCGCCTGCTGGAGCAGGCCGCCGGGGTTGTTCCACATGTCCAGGATGACGCCCTTGACCCGAGCTCGCTTGAGCTTTCGGAGATGGTTCTTCAGCTCGTCGGTGGTGTTGTGGGAGAAGCGGTTGAGGCGTACATAGCCCACCCGTCCGGGGAGCAGCTTGGAGGTGACGCTCTTGATCTCGATGCGGGAGCGCAGGATGTTGAACCGGCGAGGCTCGGGCCAGCCCTCCCGCTCTACCCAGAAGGTCACCGGGGTGCCGGGCTTTCCCCGTAGGAGGGCCACCGCTTCGGACAGGCGCATGTTCACTGTGGATTCGTCGCCGATCTTGACGATGCGATCTCCGGCCCGGATGCCCGCTCTTGCCGCGGGGGTTTCATCGATGGGAGAGATGACGGTGAGCTTGCCGTCGCGGATGGAGATTACGATGCCGATGCCTCCAAAGGCGCCCCGGGTGCGGATCTGCATCTCTCCGTACACCTTGGGCGGCATGAGCACCGAGTGGGGATCCAGGGTGGAGACGATGCCGTTGACTGCGGCGTACTCCAGCGCGGCCAGCTCCTTGGCCGAGGGCTTGGAGTGTGCTTTCACAGTCTTTCTGATGTAGCCCAGGATGGTCTTGAGCTGTACGTAGACCATGGCGACGCTGGACAGGGGACCTACCATGAATCGGTGGGACCGCGCCCCCACACGAACCAGGACCGAGCGCTCCTTGGCGCTGCCGGTGATTCGGAGCTCGGCGCGCTCGGCCTCGATGAATTCGAGGGCCTTGTCGAACATTTTGGTCGCTTTGATACGCCCTGGGGCCACGTACTTTTCGTCGATGGTGGTCAGGGCCGCGGAGAGCACCCGCAGGGGCGGTGTCTTGCCCCGGTTCAGCGCCAGGCCCCCGGGTCCCACCGCTCCGGTGTGATCGGCGAGGAGCCCATCGCTGCTTCGGCCCATGCCGGTGCGCTTTTTGTCCTGGGCTCGGCGTCTGTCGCTTCTGTTTCCGCAGGAGATAGACAGCGTCAGCAGCAGCAGGGCGATCCCCACAACCCGGGCGGCGCGCAGGAACGATGATGATCGAAGGCTTATTGATTGGGGCTCGAAGTGCTGCACCATCTACGCTCTCATTGGATATTGGTTTGGCGGTTGGGTCGGTCGGCTCACCACAACCGCGGTTGGTAAGTATACCATTATCCTAGGGTACGGCCAGTTCCCCTTGGGAAGCAGTTGCGGTCCCAGCTGCGGGTCAAGGCGAGTAGCTGAAGGTGAATCCTATGGCCGTCAGCAGTCCAAAGGCGTTGCCCGGGGTCGGAAACTTGTGGCCGTAGACGATGCCCGACTGTAGGTAGAATCCGTACCGTGCCCTTCGGGGAATCATCAGCGTAAATGCCGCCAGATGGTACAGGGCCGGGGACCAGAGCTCGTCTCGGCTCGGTACCATGTAGGCGAGCCGGTAGCCCACCGTGAGCGCCCACCACTTCTGGCCGCCGGCGGTCATGGAGAGCGTTATGTCAGGGCCCACGAAGCCCCCGAATTCGCTGTGCAGGCCGGGTGTGAGGCCCGTCTCCGCTGCCAGGGAGAGCGTTCGTCGGAAGAGCCATAGACCGTAGCCCACAAACAGACGGCTCGAGATCACGGTCTCCCGGCGGACGCCGAGCTCCTGCTGGAGCTTGTCGGAGTTGTGACGCGCTCCCCCGCCGAGCTCGGTGCCCACAACCATGCCGGCCAAGGGCGAGAAGGTGGCCCGCAGACACCCGCCACCAAAGCCCGATCCCTTGAGGTCGCCTCCTCCTCCGCCGGAGACCCGGGCTCGGATTTCGTGCTCCACGGGCGGATCGGCCGTGGAGGGCAGAGGGAGGGTGGCCGGCGGTGCTGTGCCAGGACAGGTGGCCGCGCCAGGTGCGACACCCAGCACGAGACCCCAGCCCAAGGCCAGGGCCAGACGCCGTCGGAGCACAGTTCGGACGGTTGCGCGCAGCTGCTTCATGGCCTGTCTCCCCGTTGTATCACAGTTCGCGCTGTCAGCTAGTTCCCTGTATCAGTGATAGGTTTCATAAGTCGCGAGACAATTTCGTTCGCTGGCAAGACGCGACGAGGACGTATACCGGGAGTATACAACTGAGGAGCAACGCAGCCAGCGGACGAAAGGGGCCGCGAATTTCGGAAGGAATCACTGATCCAGGGAACTAGAGCGGTCGAGCTGGGCAGGGAGATCCAGCCCGTGGCAGAGCAGCAGCCCCGAGACCCCAGTGAAGCTGGCGATGAATCCCAACAGCAGGGCCAACAGCAGGATGACGGACAGGGCCACAAAGGCGCCTCCGGCGCTGAGCACCGTTCCAGGATCGAGCAGCTCCGGAGCGCCGAGGAGAAAGCGTACGGGCGAGGCGGCGAGCAGGTCGTTGAAGCGGGCGCCCAGGATTTTTTGATTCAGCGAGAAGACCAGCTCGAAGGCACCGCGCAGAAGTTGGTGGCCTGCGAGTCCCAGCAGCAGGGTAGCGCCCAGGGGCAGGGCCGCGCGAGTGACCACCTCGGGCGCTTGGCGTCGTAGGAGTTGCCACACGAACCTAAACACCCGGCCCGGATCCCGCGCGCCGGCGGCTGCCAGTCCCGGGTGGAGGAGCAGCGCCAGGATCATGACCAGCAGGGTGGCGATGGCGCCCGCCGCGGCGAGTACCTGCAGCCAAAGCAGCAGGCCGGTGATGGCTACGCCCGTGGGGCCGCTCAGGCCGGGTAGGGCTCCCAGCAGCGTCAGTAGCCCCAACAGCAGCGATCCCAGAACGCCTAGCACCACAAAGCGCAGGGCCGAGCCGATGGCGCCGTTACCGTGCTCCAGGATCATTCGGAGGCTGCGCCCCATTCCCACTGCTTTCCCCTTTAGACGGACCTGCAAAAGGTTCGCCACCGCTGACGCCGCCACCACCAGAGACCAGGCCACCAGGCCCAGGGCTGGCGCCACGAAAAGCAAGGCCAGGGATCGTTCCACGCGATGGCCCACCATGATGAGCCCCACGCTCAACGCAAGCCCCACGGCCAGCATGGCGGCGCAGGGCAGCCAGAGGCGAGGGGACCAGGCCACGGTGAGCGCCAGAAGTTGTGCGCGTCCTCCGGTCAGGCGGTCGGCCCTCAGGCTTGGGGAGAGGTTGCTGGCTCCCTCCAAGTAGGCCTGGATGGGGTCCTCGCCGCCCAGAGTGATGGGAGCGTCCTCGAGCTCCTCCACGGTCCAGTTTGGGTCGTCCCCGGGTGTGGGGTGCAGAGCCAAAAGAGCTCCACACTGGCGGCAGCTGGTCTCCCCACCGCCCTCCTCTTCCAAGATGGGCTGAGGCGTTTGCCAGGTCTCACAGCGTGGACAGGAGAACCTCATGTAGGACTACGTGGGAACGCGAGGCGCACGAGAAGTGTCACGGCTTGTCGTCGATCTCGATCACCGTCACCTTGTAGGTGAGCTTCTTGCCGGCCAGGGGGTGCACGGGGCGAACGACCACCTTGTCTTTTTCAATCTTCTCGATGGAGAACTCCACCTCCTGGTCTTGACGTTTGCCAGTGAAGCGGGCTCCCTCTTTGAGATCGAATTCCTTGGGGAATTCTTCTTTGGTCATGTCCATGGCGGGGATCTCCACCTCGAAGCTCCCCTCCTTCTTTTCGCCCTTGGACATGCCAAGGAGCTGGGTCTCAAGGCCCATGGGCAGGGAGTGCTTCCCGTGGATGTACTCCAGAGGGCCACGGGATTCGGACGACTCGATCACGCCGACTCCTTCCACGGAAATGGAATAGTCGACTGTTACCTGTTTACCATTCTCGATCTTCATTGGCGATTGTCCTTCGATCCTTCTCAGGGTCAGAATCTACCAGAACGATCTCACCACTGCAAAGCCTTTGGACCCACTCGGGGCTGCCTCAGGAGCATCCCTACAAAATACGTCTCGCGGTTGCATCGCGTGAAGCACACCATCTTCGCGCGCCCTCAATCGGCCCGTAGCACCGCTACGCGCCTCTTTCGGCCACGCAAATCTGGCGCACTTCACACGCGCTCCCTGGCGGACTCTATTTGTAGGGAAGCTCCTAGGGCCTGCACTCAATTTGGGAGTCTCGGGCTTGACCCGCCTGCCAAGATGGGGCATGGTGCCTGCCGGATCGCAACCCATCGGGCGGTCTGTACGCCTCCATCGGTGGGGCTTCGGAACGGTTCCATGAGCAGCATTACGTGCACATGTGGTAAGAAGATTTCCGCCGAGGACGTCTTCACCTTCGGCGAAGACAATCTCTGCCCGGAGTGCTACTCCGGAAAGTCGGGGCAAGGTCCGCTGGGTGAGCAGTTCCACGGCTGCCCCAAGTGTGGGCATGTGATCCATCAGTTCACGGCCCTGTGTCCCCAGTGCCACGTATCAGTGCGGGAGATCGGCAAGGTGGAGAGTGTGGCTCGGGGAACGGCCACCAAGGGTATCGTCTTCGTGGTGGGTATCGTGCTTCTGATGCTGACGTCCATGGCTTTGGGCAACTACGCTGTTGCGTCGGCGGGGCGTTCCCTGTTTTCGGCGATCCCCATGGCCATCGTGGCGTTTGCGTTGGGCGTAAACGGGCTGCTTGGCTTGCTGTACTTCCGGTTCTTCGCCATCGCCAGGTTTGTCCTGGGGCTCATCGGTTTCGCCCTTGGCGCCGCCAGTTTCATCGGCGCCGTGGCTCTGTACATCCTGATGATCCTTTAAGAGCACCCCTTTTTTCAGAGCGCCCTTTTAGAGTCTGTGGCGAGGGGGCCCTTGGGTCGGAGCCGCAGGTAGCGGCGTAGATGTCGACGGGCGAGTCGGCGTTGACCGAGTTGATTGTAGGTCTTGCCCAGGTAGTGGTGGGCGAGGGCGAGGTTGGGATTGGCCTTCAGGGAATTCATCAGCCGCTGCTTGGCCTGGCTGAACTTCGCCATCTCGTAGGCCACGATGCCGAGGATCGCCAGGGACCGGGGGCAGGTTGGCCAGATCGTCAGCGCTTTGCGTGCGTGCCGGCGTGCGGTGCCATAGTTTCCAGCCAGCCAGTATGCGTGTGCCAGGCGGGCGTACACCTCGGCCTGGGCCACGGGACTGATTCGGGAGAAGGCCGGATCGGCCAGGGCGGTGTTGAGCTGGGCCTTGGCTCCACGGTAGGAGTCGTCATCGAGTCGCACGAGTGCCAGGGCGGATCGCAGCTCGGGTCGGGCTCCGAATCGGCTGGTCAGCATCCTGTAGGTCTTCTCGCCCCTCCTCCGGGACATGGCCTTGGCGTAGTACAGCAGAAGCAGCACTGCGGCCCGGCGGCCAATGGATCCCTTCTGTTTCGCGGCCGTCGCCAGCAGGGACCGGGCCCGCCAGGGATCGCTTCGACGCTTGCTCCATCGCTCCAGGTAGAGCCAACCATTGAGTAGCCGCCGACTCTCTGGTGCGGGCTTGCCCGCCTTCTTCACTGCTTTCTCCGCATCGGCATAGCGCCCCGAGGCCAGCAGCACCTCGGCCCTTCCCACCAAAGCGTCGGTCAGGTGCGGCTTCTTTTTAAGGGCCGCGTCAAAGGCTTTGGTAGCGTCATCATAGCGGCCGAGGATCTGCATCAGCTGCCCCTTGGCCGACAGGACAGACGAATTGTGGGGGAAAGCCGCGATGGCGGACTCGATGGAGGTCTCGGCGGACTTGTGATTCCCCGCGGCGAGGTAGGCGCGAACGAGCTCTGACCGCAGCTCCGGATCCCGCGCGCGGAGCCGCACTGCCACCTCCAGCCGGATCACGGCGTCGGCGGCCTTGCCCCGGCGGAGCTCCAGCCGGGCCGCGTCGCGGATCACCTCCACATTTCGGGGCTCCCGCTTCAGCACATTTTCCAGGGCCAAGAGCGCCTCATCGAGTTTCCCCTCTTGGGTCAGAAGCTTGGCCCAGGTCACCAGGCTGCCCGTAAGGTCCGGGTAGGCCTTGCGCAGCCTGGTGAGGATGCGGCGCGCCAGGGGAAACTGGCCGAGTGCAAGGGCGGCTTGAGCCCGGAGCAGGTTCATGTCCGGTGTTCGACGTTTTTCTTCCACGGTGTCGAGCTGTCGGAGTACCTCCTTGAATTTGGACTGTTTGAGGGTCGCCCGTGCCTCGATGATCACCGCCGTGAGGCGGCCGGGGTAGCGGCGCCGAACGGTCTGGATGAGGATCACCGCTTCCGCGGGTGCCTTCCAACGAAGTTGGTGGGTAGCGACGGCCTCGGCCAGGGCGGGATCACGGAAGCCCCCCCCGGTGAGCACCCGGGCCAGGTAACGCTGCCGCTCGGCGTCTTTGTCCAGGCGCCCGTAGCCTTCCGCGAGTATGAACTGTGCCCAGCGCTTGTGCCGGGGGCTCACTCTGCCCGTGGCGTCTGCTACCAGGGAGAGCGCCGGATCCAGCCCCTTGAGGGGCAGGGGGTTTTTGGTACGCGCCAGGGCAGCGCGTATTCGAAGAAGCCGGACCCAGGGGACCTTCCTGTTCTTTTCAGGGATGGAACCCAGGAGTCGATCGACGTCCTTGTACTGACCTAGAGCTACCAGGGCGCGGATCTTCGCGTGAAGCACCAGGATCTTGGCCTGTCGCGCGGTGAAGGCGTCGAGCAGGCGGAGGCTCTTGGCCGGATTTCCCAAACGCAAGGCCACCAGCCCGCGAGCGTACGCAACGTAGATGGACCGCGGCCACTGCGCCGCTGCTTTTTTGGTCTCGCCGGCGGTGCGTTCTCGATTGCCGCTGGCCAACGCCACCAGAATGCGCGCCGCCGCCAGGAGGTCGTCGATTTTGTGACCGCCCTTGTCGAGCATCTGCTCCGCCCGGTCCGCTGATCCGCCAAACTCCACGGCGGTCACTGCCGCGGCGAAGAGACGTAGGCTTCTGGCAACCTTGTGGCCAGAGGACTCCTGGAGCACCTTGAGGAGTTTTTTGTCAGCGCGCTTGAGGGAGCGGAAGCTGGCGATCTCCACCTGTGTCTGTGCCGACTTCAGGTGTTTTCTTACCTTCTCCTTCTGCTTGTCTTTACGCAGCGCCGCCGTAATGAGAAAACCCGTAGCGATGAGTACGAGCACGCCGCCCACCACGGCCAGCAGGCGCCAGTGGGTGGCGAAAAAGCCGCGACGGGGATAGCGGGCCGCTGGGGCGGTGTGCTCCCGAGGCGCAGCGGAGGCTGCCTGTGGGGCGCTGGCCGGGCGCGGCGCCGCGTTAGGCGTCGCTGAAGCGACCGCAGGGGGCGCCGGTGCGGCGGGGGCCGGGCTGGGTGCGGGGCTGCGCGTCGGGCTTGGGGTCGGGCTTGGCGCTGATCCCGCCGGCGCCTGGGGAGTCACCGGGGGTTGCGCCAGGCGGGGTGGGATGATGGGCTTGCCTCCAGTCGCAGGTACCGGCGCAGCCGCCGGCGGCGCTTCAAAGTGTACGCCCGAGAACTCCGGTGAGTTATATAGTGAGGGGGCCGCCGGGGTCTTTGTTGGCGGGACAGGCATTGGCGGTGCTTGGGGCGCAAGGGGCTGGGCGCCGGGTGGTGCTGGGATTGCAGGCGGTGGTAACCCCGGGCCGAGCGTGGGCTTTCGGGCGCCGGGTGGTGCTGGGATTGCAGGCGGTGGCAACCCCGGACCGAGCGTGACCTTTGGGCTGCCGGGTGTCGGGGATCGCCCAGCCAAGGACGGGATCCGGAAAGGCGACTTCGCCACAGGTGGCGAGGGCGGCGGCGGCGGCTGGATCTTGGCCAAGGAAGAGCGAGAGGGGGGGGGCGGGACTGGCTCCGGGCCCTCCTGGGAGAGTCCTCGGATAGGTCGGGTCTCTTCGTCTTCCTCCTCAGGCCATGGATTGGCGGAGGGGCGAGGTTTGGCCGCGGCAGTGGCCTGCGCGTCCCGACGCTGGTTCGAAAGGCCAGGGACGGAGTGGGATCCCGAGGGTTCGGGGCGCGAGAGCTTCGTCTCCGTAGTCCCGCCCTCCACCAGGACCGACCTCCGCCTGGACTCCTTGCCCGTCGCAGAGCTCTGTCCGGGGGTTCTCAGACGCTGCTCCGACGTAGGAGCGCCCCTGCCGAAGAGATCCGAGTCCTTCATCTCCTCGGTAGAAATTCGCGGCGAGGGCACCAGCACCGCCTCCCGGGTGGCAGCCTCATCTGCTCCGATCCACTTGCGCTCGGCCCAACGTCGGGCGCCGCTTTGGGAGCCCTCGGTGCGCTGAGGTGTCACCGGCTTTTTCTTGGCGCCAATTTTGGCGGCAGTCGTGGCATCGGCGTCCGTCGAGGGAGAAGCGATCTCGCCCGTATGGATGGTCTCATCCCCCACGTCTTCGATTCTGGGCAGGGGCTCGTCCGGTGGCTGGTTGTCCGGCCTTGGTTCCGGCTTTGGTTCCGGCTCTGATTCCGGCATGTCAGAGACCTTGGCTATTTCCACCGTGATTTCCGGCGCAGCCGGAGCGCCGGCTCCTATGGCGACGTTGCCGGTGCCGATCTTCACCTCCCCTGCGATGGGGTCCGGGCGCTGTTGATCTTCGGCGGCTTTGTTCGCTGCCTCAACGGCTCCCTGGGCTGCGGCGCTCCCCTCCAGCGAATCTTCGGCGCGGGGCTGATCCCCGGCGCCCTGAAGCGCCCCTGGGAGATCCTGGATCTCGGTTTCGTCGCCCACCAAAAGATCCTCGGGCGCGTCCGGATAGGAGCGGGTGATGTCTCCAACCTCGTCTAGAGACTCGGAGATGCCCACCTCTACGGTGGCGTCCAGCTCGTCGAGCAGCCGCTTCACCGAGGCGTTGTCCGGTTCCAGCGATGCCGCGCGCTGGAGCGCCGCACGGGCCTGGACATAGGCGCCCTTGAAAAACAGCGCCTCCCCCAGCAGCACGGTGGCCTTGGCGGAGTCCTCCAGGAGCTCGAGCGCCGCACGGGCCTCGGCGATGACCTCGTCGTATCGTGCCAGGGACATCAGCGCCTGACCGAGGACCAGTCGTCCCTCCACACTGGCCGGGTTCTCCAAGAGCCCGATGCGACAGATCTTCACCACCTCCTGGAACTTTCGGGCTGCCAGGAGTCTTCTGCCGTTGTGCACGAATTCTTTTGCTTGCAATCGGTCCGCCCCCGGCACTAGCCAAGTGGTCTATCTATCCAGCGGTCAGCGTCGCGCGGGCCTCATGGGCCGCGGGCGTTTAGGAGACACCGACCGGCGAACGGGTTGGGGTCGCGCCTTCTGTCGCTTCTGCTTCTGTTTTTTCTTTTGGGCCTCGGGGGTAAGACCCACAAATAGCGGGAAATCCTCGCCCGACGCGTTCAGTATCTTCATGACAAACCAGACGTTTTTGATTTGTTTCCAGTGCTCAGCCACGACGGTCTTGCGGACGATGCCACGGTCGGCCCGGTGCCAGATATACCGAAATCGCAGCACAGCGGCTTTGGTCTTCACGTTGATTTTGGTGCGCAGCAGGTTGATCTCGGAGACGTTGATCTTTTCGTCCGTCTTCTCAGTGTGGTTCATGTAGGCGTCTCGAATGACGGGATTCAGGCGTCTGGAGGCCTGTTGGTACTTTCGCCAGCGTACGCCGTCGTTGAATTCGAAAGATGCGAAGGCCAGCGTTTTGCCTAGGCTATTGGTGGTGGGTGCGCAGCACTGCATGGATGTCAGTGCCGCCAGCACGGCGATCCGGGACCCGATCATACGCAGGCGGTTAGGCATAGAGTCCACAGTATCCCTTCAAGGATAGACAGGTCAACGTTCGGAGGATACCACCGCTAGCTCATTCGGCCGAGTCGCGGAAGATGGCGCTGAGCTTCTTCTGCAGCGCCTCTTCCTCCTGGTGGGAGATCGATTCCCCGACGGTGAACATCTCGAAGAAGAGCAGCTCGTTCAACCCCGTGTGCAGGTGCTGGATCTTGTTGTCCACTTGCACTTTGGCGAGGTTGTCCAGAAGCAATGGCGCAGACAGCGTTCCATTGTCGGCCATGACGACGCCGTCAAACAGCGCGGTGAAGCTGGTGTCGCCCCGGAAAAACGAGTCCACGGCCTCCCGGAGCGTCGGTTCGGTGCCCTTGGCCTGGATCTCGGAGTAGAACCTCTCGAAGACCGCGTTGTAGGTCTCGACGATGGCCCCCGAGGCGTCTGGCGTGGCCTCGGCCTCCTCGCTGATGGATAGGCGGGTGATACCCGTGTCCCGGCGTTTTTGTATGTAGCCCTGTTGCATCAGGTTGAAGATCGCCTTGGTGGCCTCGAACTCGCCGAGGTGCGTCTCCCGGGAGATCTCTTCCACCGAACGCATGCCGTCAATGAGCTGGTAGACCTTCTCATTGATCTTGTCGAGGTGGGTGGGGGCGATCTCCGGTCGGATCTCCATAATGGCGTGCTTGCTGGGGATCCGCTCCCGGAAGTAGGACATCTCGTCCATGCGCTGCACGCCTTCGAGCAGCAGGTTTTGCGTGGTGAGGTTGATCTGGGCTGGAAGCCGGTCCTTGCCACGGATGGAGTAGAAGTAGAAAACGCCTGCCCGGATCAGCATCACGGAGTAGAAGATCTCTTCAACCTGGCGACGAATGATGGTGTACAGGTCGTGGGGCGTGATGATGCCCATGTCGATGAGCACGCGCCCCAGCCTACGCTCTCCGGACTGCTGCTTCAGGGCTTCGCGTAGCTGATCCCGGGTCACCAGGCCAAAACGGTACATCAGGGCGCCCAGGCGGTCCTCCGGTACATTGGAGGTGGCCATGCGTACGTCGCCCTCGATGAAAAAGATGGTTTTTTTGACGTCGTCGTGGAGCATCACCAGGGCGCCGCTGCGCTTGGTGGTGGACACGAAGGTGATCATATCCATGAGCCCGCCCATGGCCGCCGCGCTGCCCGTGAACTGCAGGTCCCCCGTATTGGTCTCCGAGTCGGAGCCGTCGGACCCCAGGCGGGAGAAGACCAATAAGTTCTCCGCCGACGGGATCAATCTCCAGAGCCCGCTACGCTTGGCGAGCCACTGGCCCAGACGGGCGTGCACGGGTTTAATGAGGCCGTCGGCCTCGATGACGATTTTGAGATCTGTAGCCATGAGCGACTTGGATTTTAACAGCTATTTCCCCCTGTGGCCAAGATCGTGCGTCCGTGTGGTTACCCGAATGCCATCGTCGGGACTCAGGGGGTGCTTTACACGCTCCATCGCACCCCCTATCATGTGTTCCGCGAAGGTGAAATTTTCGGAGGAGACATGAGCGGACTCTCGCTAATCGACGTTTGGTATCGCAGACTTCCCCGTTACCTATTCATTGAGGATCGACTGCAGGATCAGTCGGTGCTTGAGTTGGGTTGCGGCTCTGGTCTGGGCGCCGATTTCTTGATCGAGCAGGGTGCCGGGCGGGTGGTGGGCGTGGACGCGGATGAGCGCCAGATCCTCAAGGCCCGTGCCCGTTACAAGCGTCCGAACCTTTCCTTTGAGGTGGCCGGGGGGGGAGATCTGCCCTTCGCGGATGGCGAGTTCGGATTGGTGCTCATCCCCGAAGGGAGCCAGGCCATTGGGGATGGTGAGCTGCTCGCGGCGGTGCGGCGGGTGTTGCGGCCCGACGGCCTGTGTCTGGTGGCGGTGCCCAATGGAGATCTCGAGGAGCCAGATCCCGACGGGCTGAGCTATTACGACATGATCGAGTCCCTGGAGCCGGTGTTCCCGTCGGTGACCATGGTGGCCCAGACGCCCATGTTCGCCTTCACATTTGTGGATTTTCTGGCGTCCGCAGAGGAGTTGGACGTCGGCTTGGACGACAGCCTGGCGCAGGATCTGGTGGACGATGTGGCCTTTTACGTGGCGCTGTGCTCCAAGGAGCCCTATTCACCACAGGTCTTTTCCATCACCCAGATTCCCTTCGCGCCCGTGGCGCGGCGGGTACAGCACCTCCTCGACGGGCAGCCACCCGAGCAGCTCGAGTTGGCGCAGCTCCAGGAGGCGCTGGCGGCTGAGCGGGAGGAGCGGATCCGACTGGACGACACCTCCGGCGACCTGGAGCGCGATCTTCTGGAGACCCAGAATATCATGCGTGATCTGCGGGCCCGCCTGGCGTTGGCGAACGACCAGCAGGCAGCGGTGGAGGCGCGTCTCGATCCTATACAGGCCCAGCTCGATGACGCGACTCGCGCCGCCGGAACGCAGCGGGCGGTGGCCGAGGAGCTGGAGCGGGAGCGTGACGGCCTTCGGGACCAGGCCGATCGGTATGTGAAGCAGACCGAGGCCGCCGAGCAGGAGCTCGAGGCGGCGAGACGGGAGGCGGGCGAGCTGCACCAGCGGGCCGAGAGCCACACTGCGGAGATGTCGGAGCTGGAGGCGCTGCGCTCCCGGGCGGACCAGAGCGAGCGGGCCCAGGAGGAGCTGTCGGCGCGGTTGGCGGACGAGCAAGAGCGGGTGGATGGGCTGGAGGCTGAGTGTCTGGAGGCGAAGGCGTCCCTTAGCGAGGCCGAGGGCGAGGTGGTCTCCGGGCGTGTCGCCCAGGAGGAGCTCGGGAAGCGAGCAACCCGGGTGCAGCGGGAGCTGGACGAGGTCGGTGGGGAGCTGGAGCAGCGGGATCGACGGGTTGCTGAGCTGGAGCGGGATCTGGCCGAGGCGCGTGGCGCCGCGGACCAGGGAGACCACCGGATCGTGGAGCTGGAGCGAGATCTGGGCGAGGTGCGGGCCGCCGCGGATCGGGGTGGCCATCGGATCGTGGAGCTGGAGCGGGAGTTGGGCGAGGTCCGAGGTCAGGCAGAGGATGGCGCCCACCAGATCGTGGAGCTGGAGCGGGAGCAGGGCGAGGCCAGCGAGGCCGTGGACCTGCAGCGTCAGCGTGCGGGCGAGCTGGAGCGGGATCTGGCCGAGGCCAACGAGGCCGTGGACCGGCAGCGTCTGCGTGTGGGCGAGCTGGAGCGAGAGCTGGACGAGGTCCGGCGGGACGCCGAGGAGCGTGGCCACCGGGTTGCTGAGCTGGAGCGGGAGCTGGACGAGGTTCGGAGTACGGCCGAGCAGCGCAAGGTGCGTACCGGCGAGCTCAAGCGGGAAGTGGAGCTGGCGCAGACGCGGGCCCAGGGTTTCCAAGAGGGTATCGTGGGGCTGGATACGGCCCTGGACGACTTGCGAATCCAGGCCGGTCAGGAGCGGGAGCAGGCCGCCATTCGCATCGAGCAGCTCCAGGAGCAGATCGCTGAGGCGGAGGCCGCCCTGGGCGCCGCCCAGCACCAGTGCAGCGGGCTGGAAGGGGAGTTGGTGGCCCAGCGAGAGGAGACCGAGGAGCTGGGGTCCCGGCTGCTCGACACCGAGGCGGCCCAGGGCGACGCAGAGGCACGCGTGGCCGGATTGTCGGAGGATCTCGTCGGGGCGCGGCAAGAACAGGCCGATGGTCTGCGGTTGCGTGAGGAGGTGGAGGAAGAGGCGCGTCGTATCCAGGAGCAGCTCGAAGCAGCCCAGGAGCGATTTGCCGAGGCCCAGGAGGAGCAGGCGGACCAGTCGCAGCGGCTCGAGGCCATGGAGGCCGGGCTGGACTCGTCCCGGGAAGAGGTCAGAACCCTCAAGAACGTGGCCCAGGAGGCGAATCAGGCGATTGCAGATCGGGAAGAGGAGCTGGGGAGCGCCAGGGAGCAAGTGGACGGGCTCGCCGAACAGCTGGCTCAGGCGTCGGAGAAAACGGACGCCGCTGCGAAAAAGCTGGAGAGGCTTGGGCAGCAGCTACTGGCGGCCGACGACGAGCGTGCCAACCAGGACGGGCAGCGTCGGGAGCTCGAGCGGGACTTGGCAACTGCCCGGGCGGACCGACTCAGTCTGGAGGTTCGACTGGAGCAGGCCCTCATTCGGGCTGACCAGTCGGAGGTGACCGGAGCTGAGCTCCGCGTGCGTAAGGAAGATCTCGAGTCCCGGCTCATTGGGGACTTGGAGGAGGCCCGGGTCGCCCAGATCCAGACGCGGTCCGATTTCGAGCAGCAGCGTGCGGAGTTGGACCAGCAGCGCACCAAGGGTTCCCGTACCGAGGAGGCGCTCACCGACGCGCGGTCCGACCTGGA
>JAOZUO010000024.1:40161-63274 GCA_029938605.1 Deltaproteobacteria bacterium
TCCGACCTGGAGCAGACGCAGTCCGACCTGGAGCAGACGCGTTCCGACCTGGGGCAGACGCAGTCCGATCTGGGGCAGCAGCGTACCCAGGGTGCTCGTACCGAGGAGGAGCTCACCAATGCACGCACCGACCTGGAGTCCGCCCGGGCGGCGGCCCGGGAGCAAGAGACGTTTGCCGCCGACAAATCAGAACGACTTCAGACGTCCCTTCAGGAGGTCCAGGCACATGCTTCTTCATTAGAAGAGCGAGCCCAGGGGCTGATGGTCCGATTGACGGAACAGGAGAGCCAGACCCACGGCGTGCAGGATCGGTTGCGGTCGGTGGCCGACGCTCTGGTTGCTCGGGAGGTGGTGCTGGAGGCGGTGCAGAAGCAGCTTGCGGCCGAGCAGGTCGACCGGTCGGCGCGGGAGGGGCTGGTGGCGGAGGCCCAGCAGGAGCTGAGTGCGCTGGAGCAGGCCCTGCGGCAGGAGCGGCAGGTCAGGGAGGAGATCGAGATTTCCCTGGACGGGGTGGAGTCCTCCATGAGTGAGCTCTCCACTGCCGGGGAACAGGCCGTACGGTCGCTGGAAGCTGCGCGACGCGAGGCGGCGGCCGAGGCGGGTGAGGCGGTGCGGTGGCAAGAGCAGTGTGCCGAGGCGCAGCGGGAGTTGCAGCTGGCCAGAGACCACGCTGTCGCATTGGAGGCGGCCTCCGAAGCGGTGGACATGGACGAAACCGTCGGACAACTACGGTCCGAGTTGAAGTCGGTTCGCGACCAGGGAGCGGCTCTGGGGGCCGAGCGTGCGCGGTTGATGCGCCAGGCGAGCCTGGCCGCCGATGATCGAGACGCGGTGGCGGTGAGGCTGGCGGTGGCCGAGCAGGCCTACGAGGCGACGGGCCGGGGAATGGAGCTGGTGATTGCTCGGCTGGAGTCAGAGCGGGAGCGGGCCGATGGGCTCGACCGTGAGACCCGGGAGCTCCGCGCACGCGTGCAGGAGCGGGGCGAGTTCACGGTGAGGGTAACCCGGGAGGCGGCGCTTGAGGCGCAGCGGGCGAGCCAGTACCGCCGAGACCTCGCCGAGGCCACAGACCAGGTCCAAGCCCTGCGGTTGGAGTTGGATCACCGGACGGCTGAGCTCGGGTCGGCCCGGGAGGCGGCGAAGGCGTCAGCGGGCGTGGACCCCGCGGCCCAGACCGCTTCTTCAGGTGTCGAAGCGGACCTGGCGCCGGTGGTACGACGGCTCGAAGATCGCACCACTGCCTTGCAGGCGGCGCAGGCGACCATCCGGGAGCTGAGTGATCAGGTGGGCAGTCTCACGGCTGAGCACCAGGAGCTGCGGCGGGCGCACGCCACCGCGGTGCAGGCGGATCAGGGCGTATCCGACTGGGACGCTGAGATCCAGCAGGGGAAGGTCCGGCGACTGGAGGCGGACCAGGTGGCGCTGGAGGCGAAGCTGCAAGAGCGGACCCAGGCGCAGCGGGAGCTGGAGTCTCGGCTGCAGGGCCAGGCCGACCACGTCAAGGAGCTGTTGGCCGGGGCGGAGCAGCACCGGCTCGAGATGGCCGACCGGGAGATCTCTTTGGCCGAACAGGCGGCCTGGAACGCCGAGCTGCTGGAGACAGGGCAACAGACGAGTCTGGACCTCTTGTCGGCCCAGGAGGGACGGGATCAGTGTGAGGCCAGCCTGATGGAAGCGCAAAGAGAGGCCAGGCAGCTCGGCACCAAGGTAGCCCGGCTGGAGGGAGAGGGCATTCGACGCGTTGCCGAGTTGGAGGCGTTTCGACAAGAGAGTCGGCAAGAGTCTACCGAGGCGGCCACGACCGCCGCCGATACGGCGGAGATCGAGCGCGCCAGGGACACGGCGATTCAGGAGGCGGCGGCCTGCGCGCAGAGGTTGGAGGACCGCAAGCAGATCCACTTCGAGCAGGTGGACCGCATCGAGGAGCTCGAGGCGCTGTTGGAGTTGGCCAAGCATGCCAAGAGGCGAGGTCAGACCTCGCCGAAGAAACGGGAGACGCTCATCGGTGTCGGACCCGATACCGTGAAGCTCCCAGCGTACAACCAAGAGAGCCAGGCGCCGGCAGTGGACCTGGCGGCGCTTCGGTTGGCCCTCAATGAGGTGAGCCAACTGGAGAAGACCTGCCAAATGGAGGAGGAGCGCATCGGAGTGTTGGCCACCTCCCTGGCGCGGCTTGGGGCGCAGGCCGGGCGTCTCCAGGAGCAGGTCGTGTCCGAGCGGCAGAAGCTGGCCGAGGCGGAGCTGCAGCGAAGGGACCTGGCAAGCCAGGCGGCTCGGCTGCCGGAGCTGGAGTTGGAGCTCGAGCTGCTGCGGGCCCAGTCTTCGGCGGGGGGAGGGGCCGAGCAGGCGGAGCGCGCTGAGCTCGCCGAGCGTCTGCTCCTGGAGCAGACGCAGCTCGGCCAGGAGTCGGCTCAGAACAACCAGGCTCGCATCACCGTGCTCAACAACACCATTGGTGACAAGGATGCGGAGATCCTTCTGCTGCACGCCTCCATGGAGTCCATGCAGAGACGCGCCCGTCAGCTGGCCGAAAACATTGAAGAGGCCCTGCGAGGTGCGGTCGCGCCCTCGGGCGGTTCCACTCAGGCGCTGCTGGACCGGGTGAGGGCGGAGCTCGAAGGTCTCACTCGCAAGGGGTAGTCAGACTTCCGGGTAGTGGTACTAGGCGGTGTCGGTGCACTAATCGTGGCAAGACAAATAGCGTCCTCGAACGCCTTCTTTCTTCTCCGCACTTCTGAGTTCATTCCTTCGCTCCCAACAAAAAACGTGCTCTCTCGTTGCGAAGCATTTCCCACGGCGTTATGCACTTGATTTCCAGCTCAATGCACGCGTTCGGGATTTTGATCCTCTTCGAAGACGCCGCAGCCACCTCGTGGGTCACCACTGTGTATTGTTTAGCCAAAGCGTGGGCGACGAGGAAGTAGTCGGCAACCTGGAGGAACGTGCTCACCGCAGCTTGATCGAAGTCTTGACTCATCGCCCAGTTACTAACGGCTCCAAGGGCCTGAAGCACCCCGGGGTCGGGTTTCACAAAGAATCCAGCCCCGCGCGCGTTCACCCAATCGACCAGCTCATCGTCCCCCGCTTTTATTTCGTCGCAGACCTTCTCGATGCTGAACACGACCAGCGACTCGTTCTCTCGCACGAGCCAATCCCAAAACGCCGGACAAAAGTCGAAACCGTAGTGGAGATTCTTGGCCTGTATAAAAACGTTCGTGTCGAGCAGATAGGCCATCAGCCCACTCCCAGGCGCTGGCTCAGCTCCTGAAACGTCTTGAGCTTCTTGAACCCAAGCAGGCGAAAAGCGTCTCGGTGCAACGTGTGCCCCTCCAGCGTGCTCACCACGATCGCCCGCGCGAGCCTCTTGCCGACCCGCACCCCCTGAGTGTGATAAAAGTTCCCTCCGCCGCCACTCTTTTTCTGTAGGTTCAGGGCGAGCAGTCGCTTCAGCTCAACGCCATACACCTCCCAAAGCTCATCGGGCGTCAGCCCCCCCGCATCGTGTATTCGCCTCAGAATCACCAGAGTGCTCACCTTGAACCGTCTTGCCAGCCGCTCCACCTCCGACCCCAGCTCTGCCTCAGCGTCATACTCGCCACTCAGAACCGCGAGCGGCACCAGCAGTTCCACCGCCACCCGATTGCACCACTGCTCCACTTCGTGAGAAGAGCTCGTCACCAGGCTCGCGTCCGACAGCGCCGTCTCACCGAGCCACAAGTGCGCAAGCTCATGCGCGAGCGTGAACATCTGCGCGGATTTCGTATCCGCACCATTGATAAATACCAACGGCGCCAGATCATCTACCAGCGCGAATCCCCGAAACTCCTGCGGGTCCAGCTTCCGTCGGGTGTTGTTTCCCACCACCCCATTCACCATCACCAAAACGCCGAGTCCATCCGCCAGCTCCACAAACCGCCGCAGCGCAACGGTCCAAGTTCCGCATGCCGCCCGCTCCTCCAGGTCAAACCCCAACGTCCGCCGCATCTCCGCCGCCGTCTTCACCACATCACTCGCCAACGCGACCGACCCCACAAACGTCCGCCTGTCCTCCCCAACCGAACGCGCAAAGTCCCGGTACCACTCCTGCCGCTGCTGACAGATATAGATCGTATCCAACAGGTCCGGACTCGGTCTCCCAAGCCGCTCACTACCCATCGTCCTCATATCAGCAATGGGTACCCGATCCATCTCAACCGGCGGCTCAGCTAAAAATAGAAAGCCCACCGGCGTATGCGTAGCCTTAGCAAAATGCTCAAGCTGCTTCAGTGTCGGCTTCACTTCTCCCTCAACCCACGCCGCCAACTTCGGGAACCTCCCCGAGAACGACTCCAATCCTCGGCCGCCACGCTCACAAGCCCACACCAGTAGCTCCGGCTTAATTTCAACCCGCGTAATCATTGCGTTACCACTTCACCCTCACCCTCACCCTCACCCAAAGCATAGCACCTGCCCAAAGAGAATACTCCAGCCGGCCACCCGAGTCGATCACTCGACCACTCGACAAACTCCAAGGATACACCGTCTGGAGATGAACCAGGTGTCGCCGGGAATGATTTGGCGTGGCAATGACATGCAGTCCCATAAGGAGCAAGGGACATGCCATTGTTGCGCTCACGTAATTTCAGGGAGTTGGCAATCTCAGTGTCCGAATACCGGCCAGACTGTCCGGATGTCGGCCAGCGGCGTCCGGATTCCGCACGAACCAAGGGGTTCTCAAATCAACCTGGGAGGGGATCGTCGGAGGGGATCGTCGGGAGGGGATCGTCGGCGGAGGGGATCGTCGGGAGGGGATCGTCGGGAGGGGATCGTCGGCGGAGGGGATCGTTGGTGACCTGGCCTATCAGTCGTTCATGGGGGCGTGTTCGCCGCTGCAGCGTTGACCCGCTTTGGACAGATTCCCTCGCAAGGGATATCAGTATCCCCGGTGAGGGCTCCGACAAAACCCTTTCGGAGAGCAAGCGCTACAGGTTCGTGCCATTGGATCACAGACGTTCCCCGCTGGAGCCGTAGGCGCCGCGGACGCGGGCCACGGGTTCGGCAGTAGGACCGCGAGGCGAATCCGGCATGGCACTAATTAGGCGGTGTCGGTGCCCAAGGCGACTTCGGGTTTGCGTAGCTGTTGCTTCTTGGGGGTAGGGGATGGGCGGCGGCGATCCTTGGGGCGGTGGCGCCGGCGATCTCTGGGCGCGATCCCCGGCCCTGGGATGTACACGGCCTTGGCCGCGGACCGCCGGGAACCGAGCGCGTAGGTTGTCCGGTACTGAATAACGGCCTGCCCGATGGCGTAGACCGCCAGACGCAGGTAGCGGTCAGTGACCACCTGTCTACCCTCCACAGGGTGGTCCATGAACCCCATTTCGACGAGGATCCCCGGCATCTTCAGACCCCTCAGAACGTCGAAGCGAGCCTGCTGGAGCCCTCTGTTTCGGGCGGGTCCCAGGCTGCGCGACAGCCCGGCGATCACCACTTTTCCAAAGGCTACAGCGCGGCGCCGCAGGCCCCGTCGGGAGAGATCCGAGAGGGTCGCCCGGAGTGCCAGACGGCGGGGTTGGGGCGTGCGCAGGGCAGCCTCCACGGTCAGGGGGCCTGCTGCCAATGGCCGGGCCTGCTGCTCCAGCCCCTTCGGGGAGAGGACGAAGGCCTCAAAGCCCCGCTGCTTGTGGTTGCTCGAGGCGTTGCAGTGGAGGCTCACGAAGAGGTGGGCGCCGGCCCGGTTGGCAATTCGCACCCGCTCACTCAGCGTCAAATAGCGGTCGGTTGTGCGGGTCATGACTACCTTCACACCGGGCTGCTTGCTCAGAGCCCGCTGGAGCTCGAAGGCGGCCCGAAGCGCGACCCGCTTCTCCAGAGCGCCGTTTACCCCAACCGCTCCAAAGGCCGTACCACCATGGCCTGCGTCCACCACCACGATTACCGCTTGGGGCGCGGCGTTCACCGGCGATGAGAGAAGCAGTAGAAAACACATTGTGACCATGCGGATCATGAAACCCTCGCTGTAGGTGCATGTAGGATATCAACCTACCAGTAGGATGTCAACTCCGGTGGTGGAATGGCGAAGCTTTTTTGAATGACCTTTGGGTACCCGTCAGGTTGACTCCGCTCCTCGGAAATGGCTACATCGGTCGGATGATGCGTGAGGACCGCACCGAGTCGCTGCCGCTGTTGCCAACGCTGCTGCTGCTCATTCTGGCCGAGCTTGTGGTGCACCGCATCGGGCTCCAGTTTCTGAAGCCCGAGGTCCTACAGCCCGAGACCGAGGTGTTCCGGCTCTTCAATGAGGGCATAGGGCCGGTGGTGTTTTTTTTCGCCTCCTTCATCGCTTTGGCCTGCTGTGCCTGGCTGCTGGTCAACGTGATCCTGGACGACGATTTCCTTCTGGTGTCCTGGCGCATCGTGCTGGGTTTGGTCTCTTGCGTTTTTCTACCAGTGGCCACGGTGGGAGTGCTCGTGTCCACCGCTGGGCTTAAGGCCCCCAGTCGCTCCCTGCTGGAGCTGCATCCGTATCTCAACGTCTCCTTCGTGACCATGGCTCTGGTGGTGGCATCCGGGACCTTGTTGCGCAGGGGCCCGGTGTTGCCCAAGTTGGGTCTGGTGTACCTGCTGGCGCCGCTGCTTCTTTTCGCCTATTTCAGCGATCGCACGGCGCGCATCATCGGCGACCTGGCGGCCACTCGATCCTTCTATCAACAGCTACGCGACGCAGCCCTGTATCCCCGGTATGGACTGGTGCTCTTGTCGGCTGTGGGGCTGTGGAGCTTTGTCTTTTTGGTTCCCCTCATTGGTCTGGTGGAGCGTGAGGGTCGAGCGCCCACCAAGGCGCTCGATCGCCTGGTCGAAGTTCTGCGGGGCTACGGCCGGGCTGTGTTCGAGATCGGGCCGCTGGTTACGGCCCTGGTCACGGCGTTGGTTTTCGGGCTTTTCATGAAGCTGAGCTACCAGACCGCCGTGAAGATCGTCGAGGCTGGCTTTGCCTACAACCTGCCGTCACCGTCCGCCCGGGGTCTGCTGGTGGTGGCGTCGATCTTCCTGTTCACCCTGACGGTGGCGGGGTTGGCGTGGAGACCTGGGCCCACGCGCATGGCCGCTGTGGGGCTGGTGGCCGTGGTAGTGGCCGCGTTCCGGCTGGCCCAGCCGCTACATGACCTGCGGCTTACTGCGCCGTTGTACTATCTGCTCGCCACGGTGGGCCTGTTGGTCCTGGGACGGGCCATCGCTGGGGCGTGGGATCTCGCCTTGGAGGCCGACTTGGCTTCGGCCACTCCACAGGTGGAGAATCGTCGCTGGCGGCGGTTTCTGGATACCCTGGCGGCGTCCCTCGCCCAGTCCCCTTCAGCGTTGCCGCGTATCGACGTGCGGGCCCACCACGCCGGGGAGATCTCCCTGGTGGAAGGGGAGTGGCGGGGCGCCGACCTGTCCATGCGGTTCGGGCGACGGAGTCGGCGGCTGTTGTCGTTGACCATCGTGCTCGGGCAGGAGATGGACGATCGCGCCGACTGGACCGCCACCCTGGCCGAGCGGGGTGGCCAGGATTCCGGCGCCGAGGAGTCCGAGCGGCGGCTGGAGGTCCATGATCGGGTGCTGCTTTCGGATCGGCTCCTCCAGGAGTCGGTGGTGGAGCGGCTTCAGGAGACCCTGCGCGGTCGGGTGGATATCTGGCACGGCCTGGGGCTACGTTATCGCGCCGTGGGACACTGGTCTGTGGACCTGGCCGACGTGATCCCCCTGGCGCAGCTGGCGTCGGCCGAGGTCGAGGACGACGATGTGCCCCTGGGCCGACTTTTGGCCCTGTGTGACCTGCTTTACGACATGGCCGTCCTGGCGGGTATTCAGGGGCCCAAAGAAGACGAACCCTGATTCCTTAGGGTTTCGAAGAAAAACCAAGAAACCAAGGGCCGTCCCCTGGTACTGTGCGGGCCACCAAGAGGTTTCGCAAATACGGAGGCAGCATGCACGACGCGCCGACCCCGGGTGGCTCTAAGCTACTCCCGGCAAACGCCTATACCAAGCTTGAGCCAGGACAGACGTACCACCCCATTGTTCCGGCGTCGGACCTTCGGCCGGAGGTCTCCCGCTGGTCGATTACCCTCGGGCTGATCATGGTGGTGATCTTTTCCGCGGCCTGCGTCTATATGGCGCTCCGGGCGGGCAATGCCATCGAGGCCTCCATCCCCATCGCCATCCTGGCCATCTTCTTCGGCAAGATGAAGAAGGTGAAGTCCACCATTTTAGAGAACGTGATGGTGCAGTCCATTGGACAGGCCGCCGGAGTGGTGGCCGCCGGGGCCAGCTTTGTGATCCCGGCCATGTACATCAACAAGCTCCCGGTCACCTGGTGGCACATCCTGCTGGCTTGTACCCTGGGCGGATTCCTGGGCATCGTCCTCATCATCCCCTTGCGCAAGTACTTCGTGAGGGATCTGCACGGTGAGCTGCCCTTCCCCGAAGCCACGGCCATCAATGAGATCCTGGTTTCAGGGGAGTCCGCCGGCGGTGGCGCGGGCAAGATCCTGCTCATCGCTTTTTTCCTGGGCGCGGGCTTCGACTTCTGCGTGGAGGCGCTGCACCTGTGGAACCCGCGACTCAATAGCACCTCCATGTTGGGTGAGCTGGGCGTGGGCATGCACGGCATGGGCATGGAGGTCAGCTTCATGGCCATCGCCGCGCTCTTCGGGCTCGGCTACATCATCGGTATGCGCTACGCTTCGATCATCGCGTCGGGCAGCGTGCTGGCCTTCCTGGTGCTGGTGCCCCTGATCCACTTTTTCGGTAGCCACATCGGAGAGTTCTTCTATGCGGGCAAGCTCTATCACATACCGGACTTCTCCACGATTTTCGGAGGCGTGGAGCACTCGGCCCACACGGCGGCGGTGGCGGGACAGTCGGCCCTGGACGCCCAGGCGCTCAAGGACCCCGAGACCGGCGGAATGTTCAAGGGGGTGCAGTCCCTGCTCGCCAGCCTGGGCTATAATCTCAAGCGGGTCCACATTGACAGCTCGGGCGGTATCTTCGGCGCCTTCGTCAAACCCATCGGCATCGGCGCCATCGCCATCTCCGGCCTCATCGGTATCATCCGCATGGGCAAGATCGTGGGCGGCTCGTTGTCCCTGGGCTTCAAGGGCTTTTCCAAGAAGGGCGGCGGCGACGAAGAGGTCGAGCGCACCCAGCAGGACATGAGCCCCAGAAACACCCTGCTCATCCAGCTCGCCTCCACCCTGGCCATGGGCTTGCTCTTTTTCGTCGTTTCGAGCTCCAGCTACGGTATGGGCGCCAGCATCAAGTTCGGACTGGTGGGCATGGTGGTGGGGTGGATCCTGTCCTTCCTGTTTACGCCGGTGGCCGCCCAGGCCATCGCCATCGTGGGCGTGAACCCGGTGTCGGGCATGACCCTCATCACCGTGGTGATGGCCATCGGCGCCATGATCGTTGTGGGGCTCGAGGGCCCGGCGGGAATGTCCATCGCGCTGATCATCGGCACGGCGGTGTGCACGGCCCTGTCCACCTCCGGGGCGCTCATCACCGACTTCAAGATCGGTTACTGGATCGGCGCCACACCGCGAAATCAGCAGGTGTGGAAGTTCGTGGGCGTGATCCTGGCGGCGGCGGTGGTGGCCTTCGTCATCCCAGTCATGTCCCAGGCCTACGACTTCTCCAACCAGGACATGCTGCCCGCGCCCCAGGCCAACATGCTGGCGGCCGTTTCGAAGGGGCTCATGATGGACGCGGCGAACCAGCCCTGGCTGCTGTACGGCCTCGGCGCCGTGGTGGCCGTGTTGCTGTATATGGCCGGAGTGCCCATGCTGGCCTTCGCCCTGGGAATGTATCTTCCCCTGTCCATCAACATCGCCGTGCTCGCCGGCGCCTTTACGGCCTGGGTGGTTTCCAAGACCGGCTCCACGGAGGCAGAGACAAGGGCTCGAACGGAGCAGGGAACGCTCATCGCCTCGGGCATGATGGCGGGGGCGGCCATCGTCGGCATTGTTACGGCGGTGCTGCGGCTGACCGACCTGGGCGCACCCATCCAGCACCTGGCGGTGGGCGCGAAGTTCAGCGTTGTGAAGGGCGCCCTGCACGAGACCTACTCGGATTGGTACACGGGCGCTGTGGGGCGGATCCTGGGGTTCGCGATGATCGTGACCCTCGGCGTGATTTGCTTCGTGTTGGCTCGTCTGGGCGCCAAGTGGTTCCTGCAGGAGACCAAGGCCACAGATGACGGCGACGACACGCCGGACCCCGGAGATGATAAGGGCGACGACGACGGGGACGGAAAGGACGACGACGACGGGGACGGAAAGTACGACGACGGTGCCGCCGCCGACGACGACGACGATAGCGCTGACGACGACGATGATAGCGCTGACGACGACAACAAAAAGCAGGACGACAAGAAGTCCTGATTCACCAGAGCGTTTCTGCTCTCTTTCCCATCCCTTCCTTTCCATGCTGCGTACATTATCGAGACTCCTGTGTGTGATCGTCTGGTGGGGCGTGGCAGGGCCGGCCTGCGGCAAGGGCTGCGGTCAGGGCTTGGATCCGCCCTCGAATGGGGGACCCAAAGGCATGGCGAGCGGGATGGATGCGTCCGGGAAACCACGCCGCGTTCCACCTGATTCGGGGGCCCGGCCTCGGCCCAAACCTTCGGGGAAGCGGCCCGCTCCCGACTTGCCTACTCGGATGGTGGACCTGCCCGTGCCCGGGTACCGACCCGCTGTGATCGCCGCTCCCAAGGGGGCCGGGAAACCACCTTGGCCTGTGATTGTGATCCTCCACGGCAACTACGATCGTCCCGAATGGGAGTGTGAATGGTGGCTTGGGGCCCGCCGTTTGGGATGGTTGGTGTGCCCGCGAGGTGTCCGCCGGCCGGGCGTGTCGCGTCGTCTGGATCGCTGGACCTACACAGGGTCAGCCCACGCCAAACGAGAGGTGCACGCCGCTCTGGACGTCCTCAAGAGGCGCTACGTGGGCCTTATCAAGGAGGAGGAGGCGATCCTCATCGGTTTCTCCCTGGGGGGCATCATCGGTCCCCGGGTGATGCGGGGCAGCAGGCTCCGCTTCACCCGCGCGGTATTCGTTGAGGGGGGCGCGGGGGTCTCGCGCACCGAGATCCGGAACCTGGCCAAAGGTGGTCTGCGGCGGGTGGCGTACCTATGTGGCCAATACTCGAGCTGCGGACCCAAGGCGCGTCGGGCGGTGCGGCGCTGGAAGAGGCGCGGCGTGCCCGCCCGCCTCTGGATCATGCCCGGCGTGGGCCACAACTACAACGCCGACTTCGAGCCCCTGGCCAGGAAAGTCCTGATCTGGCTTCAGCGCACGAGCCCCGAGAAGGATCAGCAATAGATTAGGTATTGGGCGATCCCTTACCGCCGGCAGTTTTTCAGATGGGCGGCTGCTCTGGTGGCTAGGCTTCCGCGCTTCACTGCGGTGACGAATTTTTTGTATAGGGGCTTGGCCAGGCGACACTTGCCCTGCTTGCGGTAGGCCTCGGCGAGGTAGAAGTTGATGGTGCGGAGTCTGCCCTTGGAGAGGATTCGGGTGCGTTTGAGGGTGGTGACGGCCTGACGGTGCCGTCCTTGGAGGAGCTGCACACGGCCGATCATGAGCAAGAATCCGGCGCTCCGCGGTTTGCGTTTCGCCGCCTCGCCGAAGGCCGCTTCGGCTTTGGCGTAGCGTTTGAAGCGCATCAAGATCATGCCCCGGACCGCTGGGATCCGCGCGGACTTGGGCTTTTGTTTTGCCACCGCCGAGAGCCTCCTGAGGGCGTCGGCCTCCCGTCCCAGACGGGAGAGCATCATCACGCCTCCCAGGTGGGCGTACAGGTCCCCCGGACGCCGGCGGATGGTTTCATCGTAGCGCGAAAGGGCCGCAGCGTGGCGGCCAAGCTTGCGCAGTACGTCGGCCAGGGCCAGGTGGGTGTTGGCGTTTGAAGGCATGAGCCGCGCTGCTCGCTCCAGGGCCCGGGCCGCCTTGGGGAGCCGTCCGGCCGCTTCGTAGGCCAGCCCCAGGTTGAGCCATCCGGTGTAGTCCTTGGGCTGCAGGCGCACCGCGCTCTCGAGGGGACCTACAGCCTCGGATGCCTTTTGGGCCACCAACAGGGCGGTTCCCAGATTATTCCACAGCTCGAAGAAGTGCGGCTTTCGCTTCACCGCTCGGCGGTACGCAGCGATGGCGCGTTGGGTCTGCTTGAGGTTGATCAGGCACACGCCCATGTAGTACAGCGGTCGCGAATCCTTTGGGTATCTCCGGGCCACGTCGCCAAAGGCCTTCAGCGCCGCGGTCCATCGGCCGTCGCGCACGAGTCCCTTGCCGGGTCGGAGGTCGGCCTCCACTGCGTCGCTTCGACCTCGGGGAGACACGAAGGGCCTCTCGTTTTCATTGCCCTGGGCCCGGCGGCGGGGCTCCACGGGGTCCGTTTTAGGGGGACAGCCGGCACACGCCAGCAGAAGCAGTCCGACGACTACGGAGGTGGGTCGCATGGCTCAGCCCTACTTTCTCTGTTTTTTCTTTCCAGCGTATTGAAGGATACCACGGGCGATGGATTCGCCAAGTCGCTTGAGGGTCTCGGGTTGGCGAAGGGCGGCTTCCCCCCGGGGATGGGAGATAAAGGTGACTTCGGCGAGCACGCCGGGAACCCGAGCTGTCAGCAGGACGTAGAAGATGGCCTTTCGTACACCCCGGTTCGGTATCCGGGGCCGACCGACGCGCGCTGCCCGGTGGAGGGTTTTCTGGATGAGCTGGGCGAGCCGTCTGGACTCAGCGGTGTGGGCCCGGGTGGTGAGGTCGGCGAGCACCAGACGGTAGGCGCCGATGCTACGGCCGGCGGCACGGTTTTCGCGCGCGGCCAGGCGAGCGGCATACTGGTCGGCGCCCACGTCCAGGTAGTAGGTCTCCACTCCCTGTTGTTTGCCCTTCGGATCCGCGTTGGCGTGGATGGAGACGAAGAGGTCAGCGCCTACGGCCAGGGCGATGGCGGAACGCTCCTCTAAAGAGACCGTTTTGTCCGTGTCTCGGGTCAGGGCTGGCTTGAGGCCGCCCCTCTTGAGGGCTTCGGCGGCGTGGCGGGCGATGGCGAGGGTCACGTCTTTTTCTTTGAGGCCGGTGGGGCCCACGGCACCATTTTCCGTGCCCCCATGACCGGGATCCAGGGCCACCACGCGCACAGGGGGACGTCCCCTGGCGCTGGCCCCGGCTCCGGCGTGGCGAAGATTGGGCTTCCACAGGTCGATGACTACGCGGTAGGGGTGACGCAGCGGGTAGATCTGGTATCGCAAGGGGCCCGACAGCTCCAGCACCAGTCGAACGGACCCGGGCGGGCGGTTGGCAATCCGCAAGCCATGGACCAGGTGGCCCTTCACTGCGTCGGTTCGCGGAACCTTGCGTCCGAGCTGAGCGCCCGGATAGTCGATGAAGAGCCGCGCCGGTCGGTCCCCGGCGGCAGGCAGCACGCCGTGCAGATAGCGCACTGGACGGGAGAAGTAGGTCACCACCCGGGAGAAGGCCGTCGTGGACCAGCGCCTGACCCGGAGGAGACGTCGTGGCCGGAGCGTCGAAGGAAAACGGATCCCGAGGCGATCGGGGTCTACGGCTTGGCCAACGATGGTGGGATGCGCCGCCGGACGTGGCCGGGCGCGCTTGGCGGGGGTGGTGGTGTTCGGGGGCCGACTGTGGTCTAGGATCGCCAGGGCCGCGACGGCCCGCTTTCCAAAGGGGGTGTTGGGGTGCTGCTTCACCAGCCGTGTCAGCAGGGCGAAGCCCGCGCGGGGCTGGTCGAACTCCAGGGCGAGGGAGGCGCGCCGCCACAAGGCAAGCGCGGCCTGGGGCCCTTTCGGGTGGAAACGACCGACCTCCGCGTAGGACAACAGGGCCGTGCGGATGTCCTCCGGTGCGCGGCTGGCCCGGGCGATGGTTTCCCGCTGTTCGGCGCGTTGGAGCCGGGCAGCCAGCGCCTGGGCTCCCTTAGGAGGCAGGTCAGAATAAATATGCCATCTGAACCCCGATCCATCCCGGCTGGCGTTGTTGCTGCTCGGTCGCATATTCCCGATATGCGCTCTTGCAGCGCCTAGCCAGCCGGGCGCCTCGGGCCCCAGCTTGACAGATTTATTTTGACCTGCCTCCTTACCGCATCGCTGGGCTGTCGCAGACCAGAGGCGGTCGAGCCGCTCCAGATCAGCGCGGCTGACCTCCCGCACTGTTTTGTGGTCGAGCAGCCGGTCCGAGACCCCTTGGGCCTGATTCGTGAGGGAGGCGCAGCTTTCGGTGGCCGGCGGATCCGGGGAGCGACCGCAACCACCAGCCACCAGTCCACACACCAGTACTACGACCCGGAAGACTGTTGTCATTGCTGGAGCCGGTTGATCCGGTCCTGTACGGATTTCTTCTCGTTGGTGCTGAGTCGGTAGCCCGCCAGACGCAGGTAGGTCACGAAGGCTGCGATGGCCTTGGCCTTGTCGCCCTTGGCCTGGTAGAGCACGCCCAGGTCGAAGTACGCCGGAGCCATGCGCGGTTGGAGGCGAACGGCCTTGAGGTAGAGCTTGAGCGCTTTTTTCTGCTTGCCATCCCGCCGGTAGGACACCGCGGCGTTGAAGCAGTACAGGGCGGTGTTCGGCTTGAGTCGCAGGGCCCGTTCGTGGGCCTTCAAAGCCTCTGCGTGGCGGCGGGCCAGAGACAGGTAGACCCCATAGAGGGACCACAGCTCGGCGTTGGACTTTTGGAGTTGGGCGGCCTTGCCCATGGCCCAGGCAGCCAGCTTCAGCTTCTTGCGTTTGCGGTAGGCCATGGAAAGGTGCTTATAAATGGAGGCGTCCTTGGAATCCAGCCGAGACGCTTTGCCCAGGCTGCTGATGGCCTTGCTCCACTGCTTGAGCCGGAAGTGGCAGATGCCCTTGAGGTGCCAGGCGTTGGCGTTCTTGGGCGAGCTCTTCACCACGAAGGCGTACTCCACGACGGCCTCGGGCCATCGGCGCATACGGCGAAGGGTGTGGGCCAGTCCCAGGTGCGCGCCGAGGTATTTGGGCCGCTTCTTGATGGCCTTGCGGAACTGCGCTTCCGCTTTTTTGTACTGCTTGGCACGCCGCAACCGCATGCCGCTCAGGTAGTGCTGATGCGCGGCGTCGGCCCACGCTATCTCCAAGGGTGACGCCAGCAGCAGCAACACGCTCAAGCTCAGGATAACGGCAGCTCTCATGATGTTCTCCTTTGGTCCATTGGCGGACTGCCCCGATGTCGATCTCGTCTCAGTCCTCGCCGGTGGCGTCGGCTTCCACCGCGGATTCCGGCTCTCCGACTCCAGGCTCTCCGACTCCGGGCTCCCCGACTCCGGGCTCCCCGGCCTCCGCTTCGTCGGTGGCCGGCGGTTGGGCGAGCCCGAAGTGCAGCAGCAGCAGGTCCTGGATTTGATCGGCCATGTCGCCGTGCTCGGCTAGAAACAACTTGGCGTTCTCTCGACCCTGGCCCACGCGCTCGCCCTGAAACGAATACCACGCGCCGCTCTTGGCGACGATCTTGTTCTCCACGGCCAGGTCCAGCAGATCCCCCGTGCGGCTGATTCCCTCGCCGTACATGATGTCGAACTCCACCTGGCGGAAAGGAGGCGCCATCTTGTTCTTCACCACCTTGACCCGGGTTCTGTTTCCCGTGACCTCATCGCCCTGTTTGATCGCCCCAATGCGGCGGATGTCCAGGCGCACACTGCAGTAGAACTTGAGCGCGTTGCCACCGGTGGTGGTCTCGGGGCTGCCGAACATCACGCCAATCTTCATGCGGATCTGGTTGATGAAGATCACCATGGTCTTGGACTTGGCGATGGAGCCGGTG
Organism: Deltaproteobacteria bacterium; assembly: GCA_029938605.1. Lineage (GTDB taxonomy): Bacteria > Myxococcota_A > Polyangia > HGW-17 > JAJRWW01 > JAJRWW01. The sequence continues at coordinate 55,969 of JAOZUO010000024.1, forward strand.
AGCTTGCGCATGGCCTGACTCATGAGCCGCGCGTGGAGTCCCACGTGGGAGTCGCCCATCTCCCCCTCCAGCTCCGCCTTGGGGGTCAGGGCCGCCACGGAGTCCACCACGATGACGTCCACGGCGTTGGACCGGATGAGCATATCGACGATCTCGAGGGCCTGCTCTCCGTAGTCGGGCTGGGACACCAGCAGATCGTCGGTGTCCACCCCCAACTTGCGGGCGTAGCCGATGTCCAGGGCGTGCTCGGCGTCGATGAAGGCGCAGATGCCTCCGGTCTTCTGGGCTTGGGCCACCACCGACAGGGCGAGGGTGGTCTTGCCCGAGGACTCAGGACCGTAGACCTCCACTACCCGGCCCCGGGGGAGGCCGCCGATGCCCAGGGCGATGTCTAGCGACAGCGCGCCCGTGGAGATGGCGGCGTGGCTGCCCAGGAGGGCGTCTCCCTCGCCGAGCTTCATGATGGAGCCCTTGCCGAACTGTTTTTCGATGCTCGACAGGGCGAGGCTGAGGGCCCGCTCCTTCTCTTTTACGAGCTTCCTCTCTGCCTTCTCTTCGGAGGTCTCCTTGGCCGACTTCTTCGGGCTCATGGATGGCGTTCCTTTTCTGCCGGCTCTTTGGGCCGGCGGTGCGCCGCGATCTACCTATTCAGGGGCACCCGGTAGTGTGAGACGTACTCGGCGCCTTTTCGATGCAAACGGCTTTCGTAGATGACGATCTCGTCGATGGAGCTGGCGAGGCAGTCCTCTTCCGCGTAGTCCTGCAACCAGGTGTCGATTCCTTCGGTTCCCTGGCGGATCCGTCCGAGGGTCAGGTGCCCACTGAAGGGGCGGCCGTCGGGCTCGAAGCCCAGGTCCTCGGACGCCTCCTCGAGACGGGCCTGCAGCGTCTTCATGCGTTCGTTGCCCCCGCCGAGACCCACCCACAGGATCCGGGGTTCTTCGGGTTTCGGAAACACTCCCAGGCCTCGAGCGGTAACCTCGAAGGGCGCCACGCCCTTTGCGGCCGTGCGTGCTGCCGCGGCCACGGCCTCCACCTGCTCGGGTATGAGGTTGCCGTAATATTTTAGCGTTATGTGTAGATTGGCCGGGGGAACCCACCCGATCTTCAGCTCCGCCGATTGCTGGCTCCGCAGCTTGCGCTGGAGCTCAGCGACCTTTCGTACAGAGGGGATCGAAACGTTGATCGCGGCAAATATCCGCAGGTGCTTCATGGCAGTCTCACTGTTGATGCCCCTTTGTAGGGGACTCTCTCCGGTGGGTGAAGACTGATATTATGTTCAGTTGGTCTATTGGTCAAGGAAAAAGCAGGCGAGACGCATTCGGGAGATATCGGATTTCGAACCGCAGGACGCGGCGTGTCGATTTTTAACGTGAATCGGGTCGCCAACGTTGACATTAATCGGTCAGGCAAATAGAAACGTTAGGTATCTCCGCGAAGACTGGCAGTAGCCGCTCATGAAGATTCGATACGCAGCAAAAACGGATGTGGGTATGAAGCGTACCCACAATGAAGATTATTTCTCCATCATCGAGGATGAGCAACTCTTCATCGTTGCCGATGGTATGGGGGGACACGCTTCTGGCGAAGTTGCCAGCAAGATGTCCGCTGAGACCATCAGCGAGTTCTACCAGCGCACCAAGGATGAAGAGGCCACCTGGCCTTACAAAATGGAGCGCCACCTGAACTACATGGAGAACCGCCTGGTATGTTCCGTCAAGCTGGCGAACTACCGGATCTTCCATGCCGCCGCCTCGGACATTCGATACAAAGGTATGGGGACCACCCTCGTCTCCGCGCTCTTGGCCGGGGACAAGGTCCACATCGCCCATGTGGGCGACAGCCGGTTGTATCGGTCTCGTGCGTCTGGCATCTCGCAGCTCACCCGGGATCACTCCTTGTTGGAGGACTACAAGGACGCCAAGCCCGACATGACCGAAGAGGAAGAGCAGAATTTTCCTCACAAGAACGTCATCACCCGGGCCCTGGGCATGCGTGAGAACGTCGAGGTGGACATCCACCAGGTCAACGTGGAGGACGGGGACATCTTCCTGCTGTGCTCCGACGGGCTGTCGGGCATGCTTACCGATCCCCAGATGCAGGATATTGTGCAGCGGACGGCGAGCGACCTGGAGCGGTGCGTAGCGGAGTTGGTGGACCAGGGGAATCGTGCCGGCGGTACGGACAACATCACCTGCCTTGTGCTTGGCTGCCAAATCTAGACGACTCCTGACGATTTTAGAGGCTCCCCTCACCCAGATCCTGCTCTGGACCACCACCGCCAGGAGAGGCTCATGGGCTCTGCGAAAAAGACCGACGACAAGACTCCGGGGTTCGACGATCTCCTGAGCGAACTCGACCATGTGGTGGAGCACTTGGAGCAGGGGGAGCTCCCCCTGGAGGAGGCCCTGGAGAAGTTTGAGCGCGGCGTGACCCTCGCCCGCCAGGCGGAGCGGATCCTGGGTCAGGCCGAAAAGCGCGTGGAGGTGCTGCTGTCCACCAAGGAGGGGGACGTGCTCGCGCCCCTGGACGGCGCGCCCGACCGTGGGACCGCCGATGGGCTCTAGAGCTCCCTCCGGCGCCCAGCCCTCGGCGCCTCGGATCACCATCGTAGACGATGATCGTGACACCCGTGAGCTCCTGCGGGAGGTGCTCGTCGCTGAGGGCTACGACGTGCAGGTGGTGGCCAACGGGCTGCGCCTCATTTCGTCACTGCAGGTGGACCGACCGGACCTGGTGCTGCTGGACGTGGTGATGTCCTGGATGGACGGGTTCGAGCTGTGTAGAGCCATCAAAAAAAATCCTGATTTTAAAGAGATCCCCGTTATTTTTATTTCGGCCCGTGGGACTCCTCAAGACCTGGAAGAGGGCTATGCCTGCGGTTGCGCTGAGTATCTGGTCAAGCCGTTGGATCTGAACGTGCTGCGTGCGCGGGTTCGGTCCATCCTCGGCGAAGACAAGGAGTGATTCGAAATGGACGTCAAGCCTTACATTGAGCGCTGTCGGGTCCGGGTGGACCAGAGACTCGACGAGCTGCTGCCCCCGGAAAGCACCGACGGCATGGGCCGGCTTGCGGCGGCCATGCGTCACGCTGTGCTCAGTGGAGGCAAGCGGCTCCGGCCGGTGACCGTCATCGCCGCTTGTGAGGCGGTGGGTGGGTCCCTGGACCAGGGGCTGTCCGGCGCCTGCGCGGTGGAGCTCGTACACGCCTACTCCCTGGTGCACGACGACCTGCCGGCCATGGACGACGACACCGAGCGTCGAGGCGAGCCCACGGTGCACGTGGCCTTTGATGAGCCCACCGCCATTTTGGCGGGAGACGCCCTGCTAACCCTCGCCTTCGAGAGCCTCGGCACGGCGGCCCCCGGAGTGGACCCCGGGCGACAGCTCGAGGCCGTGCGGGAGCTGGCGGTGCTATGTGGCCACGCGGGTCTGGTGGGGGGGCAGAGTTTGGACATCGCCCAGGCGGATGAGCGTATCGAGTCGCTGGCTGAGCTGGAGCGTATTCATCTGGGCAAGACGGCGGCGCTCTTTCGGGCTTCGGCCACCATCGGCGCCTACCTGGGTGGGGCCGACGCCGACGCCCAGACGGCCCTGGCCCTGTACGGAGAGGAGTTGGGCCTGGCCTTTCAGCACGCTGACGATCGCCTGGACGAGGAGCACCAGCATCTGGCCGCAGAAACCGGCGAGCGCCTCACCGTGCTCCTGGCGTCCGCCCGACAGCGGGTCTTCCACCTGGGCGCGGGTGCGGATCCTCTGGTGGGCCTCGTGGACCTGGTGGAGGCCTACGCCAAATGAAAGCCCCATTTATCATTGGCATCGCCGGCGGCACCGGCGCGGGAAAAACCACCATCGCCCGGCGGCTCTCCGAGCCCCTGGCCCCCGGCTCCGTAGCGGTCATCGAGCACGACGCCTACTACCGGGATCGGCCAGACCTGAGTTATGAAGAGCGGAGCCTACTCAATTTCGATCACCCCGACTCCCTGGAAAACGAGCTGCTGTTGTCCCACCTCAAGGCGTTCAAGGCCGGCGAGGGCATCGACAAGCCGCAGTACAATTTCCGCACGCACCGTCGCATGGCCGAGACCGTACGCATCGAGCCCCACCCCGTAGTGATCGTGGAGGGCATCCTCATCTTCGTCGACAAGCCGCTGAGGCACTTGATGGACATCAAGATTTTCGTCGACACCGATCCCGACATCCGAGTGCTGCGTCGGCTTAAGCGTGACATCAAGGATCGCGGCCGGGACTTCGATTCGGTGCGCCATCAGTACTACGAGACCGTGCGCCCCATGCACCTGGAGTTCGTGGAGCCCTCGAAGCGCTACGCCGACCTCATTATTCCCGAGGGCAACCGCGGCAACCTCGACATCGCCCTCGAGATCCTCATCGATAAGATCCGCGGCTCCGTCGGAGGGTAGACACGCCAGGGCGGTCGGGCGCCAGACACGGTTCCTTGGTCAGGCGTCTCGGTTGGGTTATGATCGAGCTGCCTGAACCAGGAGCCGATCCCATGGGTCACAAACACGTTTGTCTGTTGGAAGTTGTGGTCGTGATCGCGGTGGCGCTGACGGCGTGCCAGGGCAGTGACGCGACGGGGCCCCGGACCGGGACCATTCGCTCGGCGGTGACTGCGTACTGCACGGCGACGGTTAATGGTGTGGGGGAGGTGGACGTGGAGACCGACTACCTGCCCCACGTGGTCCAATGTGAAAATGGCGCGGCGAGCCTCGAAGCCCTCAAGGCCCAGGCCGTGGCGGCGCGGAGCTACCTGTACTACAAGCTAGACACCTCGGGCTCCATCAACGACGGGACGAGCGACCAGGTCTACTCCTGCGGGTCCAGCCCGCTGCCCCAGCATTACCAGGCCGTGAACGAGACCGCTGGGGTGGTGGTGACGTACGCCGGGGCCGCCATCTGCGCCTTTTACGTGGCCGGCGCCATCCCGTCGGCATCTGACTGCGAGGCCACGGCGTCGGACTCGGATCCCACCAACACCGAGCACTACGTCACCTACAACTGGAACCTGTCGGGAAACAACATTGAGCAGTCGTCCCTGGGCTGGGTGAATATAGGGAACACGGCCAACCGTGGGTGCAAGTCGCAAAACGGCGCGGACTGTCTGTCCGACGACGGCTGGCTCTACCCCGACATCCTGCGCTTCTACTACGGCATGGACATCGGCATCGAGACGGCTGTGGGCTCCTGCGTACCGGCCACCGAGTGTACCGCCGGCGATGTGGAGACCGCGGCGTGCGAGCCCTGTGGCACCCGGACTCGCACCTGCGACGGCGTAGGTGCCTGGGGTGACTGGTCGGCCTGCACGGGCCAGGGCGAATGCGAGCCCGACGCCGTCGAAAGCGAGCCCTGCGGGGAGTGCGGCATGTGGACGCGGACCTGTCTGTCCACCTGCACCTGGAGCCCGTGGTCCGACTGCGAGTCCATGACCTCCACGGCCCCCTGCAACACGGGCGATTTGGGCATATGCGGTGAGGGGCAGTACCTTTGCGTGGCGGCGCAGCTCGTGTGCGAGCCCGCCAACGCGGCGCGGCCCGAGCTGTGTGACGACCTGGACGACAATTGCGATGGCCTGGTGGATGAAGGGTTCCCGCCGGTCCTTGGCGATCCACTGCCCCGGTATGCGGCGCGGTTGGAGATCCTCTCCTACCCGGATCGGCTCGACCCGGCTGTGCCCGGGCCTGTCGAGCTGCGGGTGGAGAACGTCGGCGAGCTGGACTGGGCGGCCGGGGACATTGAGCTGCGAGCGGTGACGGTCGGGGGCGGCCCCAGCGCCCTTGGCGTTGACGACTGGGTGTCCGATACCGTGGTCCTGCGAACGAACGCGCTGATCGCCGGGGACGTCGCCACCCTGGCCTTCGACATCACCTTGAGCCCGGACGCCACGGGCGATGTTCACGAATCCTTCCGGTTGGCGCGCACGGACGCCGAGCTCCTGGCCTGCCCCTCCCCGTCGGTGGACGTGGACGTCTCGGCCTCGGGCGACGTGAACACCAGCCTACCCGACGCGGGTCCCGGCACCCAGCCCCTGCCCAAGGTGACCACCGGCTGTAATTGCCGTTCAGACGCCGGACCCGGGCCCCGGGGCTGGCCGGGATCCGCGCTTCTGCTGTTTGGGCTGTTCGGGCTGTTCAGGCTGTTCAGCCTGTTCAGGCTGTTCAGGCTGTTCAGGCTGTTCAGAAGATCGTAACTCAAGGCTGGGGCATCTCGAGATCGCAGATGATGGGTCGGTGGTCGAAGTGGAGGTCGTCGCCTAGCACATGGGCGCGGTCCGGGGTGACGCCGGCCACCCAGCAGGAGCCCGTGGCGACGTCGCTGACGACGTGGTCGATGTTGAACATCGCGGCGTAGGTGGGCTCGGCGTCCTCGCCCACGTCGCTGATGAAATGGAACGTCCGATCCGGCGTTGATTCCGGGTCATCCCGTTCCGAAGATCTCCTGAAACACGATCACGTCCGGGTCCACCTCGCCAGCCACAGGCCCGTGGTCCCCACCGCCGGTTTCCAGGCGAGTCCGTTGCCGTAGAAGTCGTCTCCTATGGTCTTGAGGTCCGTGGTCCACTCTTGCCCCATGAGACTACCCGTGGGGCCGGTGGAGCCCGTATTGAAGGTCACCACGCGAAAACGCACCACCTCGGGCGGGGCCGCGGCGTCGTCCCCGCAACCCCCCGTGGCGAGAAGCAAGACCCCAACGACCGTTGAGACCAGTGAGATCCGTGAGATCATTGAGACCAGGGAGTGCGGGTAGCGTTGGCCATATGTCATGAGGGTTGAGACTAGAGGAAAGGCGAGCCGAAGGAAACTCAGCAGCGCTTGTTGTTGGCCGCGCTGGAGCAGGATCTCGTACCGGTGATCTTGCAACCCTTCTTGCGGCAACCGCTCCGGCTGCCTCCGCACTCATCGGCGCCCTTGCAAGAGCCCGTGCTGCCGCTCTTGCTGCACATGAAGCAGGTGGCCTTGGGCACCGCTTCGTCACCCTCGACGGGCATGGTGAAATCCTGACCAGGAGCCGGCGTAACGTTCTGAACCGACGCCTTCACCTGGTCCCCAGAGGGAGCATCCGCGGGACCAGACATTCCAGCGAGCAGCGCCGCGCCACCAATAAAACAAAGCACCAATGCGAAAGTCTTCATGATCTACGATCTCCTGTGATGGTTTACAGTCCGGCCAGACTGTATCACAGAACCCCAAAAGTCTGGCCATCGTTCCGAAAAAGGCATAGCCTAGGGAGTGGGTGGAAGTCAACGCAATGGGAGAACGTCGATGGGCAGCACAAACATAAGCAGAAG
>JAOZUO010000125.1:0-4923 GCA_029938605.1 Deltaproteobacteria bacterium
TGGCGGCAAATAGCTCCGCCACGACCCTGGTCATCCCTCGCCCCGGCCAGCCCATCGAGCCGACCTCCCCACCCCCAGTGACCCCGTGGTGGCCCGGTAACCCCTGGCTCACCGCCACCCAGTCCCCGGTAGTCGCCTCCCAACCCGCCGGCGTAGCTCTCCTGCAGCGCACCGCCCACCGGCAAGGAGTAGCGGAAGGTCGGTGAGCGTCCTCACTTTTCTAGCCGGCTTCATCGGGGGATTCGGTCAGTCGGTATAGCAGCCAGACGCCGGTGCAGATGAACATGCCGCCCGGGATCACGTAGTATCCCTCGTGCCGATCGCCCAGCCCGTTCATCAAGAGGATCAGTCCCGATCCCCACAGTGCCAGCAGGATGACAAACAGAATTGTCGCGCGGTTTTTCTTGAGCAGTTCCATAAGCTGTTTCCTGGTGTAGGGGGGACGTCGGGGTCGGCGGAGCTAGTAACGATACTGGTCGGTCTTGTAGGGACCTTCCACGGTGACGCCGATGTAGGCGGCCTGCTCTTCGGTGAGTTCGGTCAGCTCGGCGCCGAACTTGGCCAGGTGGAGCCGGGCGACCTTCTCGTCGAGGACCTTGGACAGGACGGTGACGGTCTTTCCGAACTTCTCGGCGTTTTCGTGTAACTCGATCTGCGCCATGATCTGGTTGGTGAATGAGGCGCTCATGACGAAGCTCGGGTGGCCCGTGGCGCAGCCCAGGTTCACAAGCCGCCCCTCGGCCAGCAGGAGGATGGAGTGGCCGCCGCCACCCGGACCGTGGGTGGTGTTTTTGAATTTGAACTCGTGCACCTGGGGCTTGATCTCGATCTTCTCCACCTCACCGGCAGCCACGAGCTTCTCCAGGTCGCCCATGTCGATCTCGTTGTCGAAGTGGCCGATGTTGCACACGATGGCGTTGTGCTTCATGCGCTTCATGTGCTCGACGCCGATGATGGACTTGTTGCCGGTGGTGGTGACGAAGATGTCGAACTGGTCGGCCACGTCGTCGAGGCGCACCACGTCGAGGCCCAGCATGCAGGCCTGGAGTGCGCAGATGGGGTCGACCTCGGTGATGGCGATCCGTGCGGATTGACCGCGCAGGGACTGCACCGAGCCCTTGCCCACGTCGCCGAAGCCACAGACCAGGGCCTTCTTGCCGGCGATGAGCACGTCCGTGGCGCGCATGATGGCGTCCACCAGGGAGTGGCGGCAGCCGTAGACGTTGTCGAACTTGGACTTGGTGACGCTGTCGTTGACGTTGATGGCTCCGAACAGCAGCGTGCCGTTCTCCACCCGCTCGTAGAGCCGGTGTACGCCCGTGGTGGTCTCCTCGGAGACGCCCCGGATGGAGGAGGCCAGGTCCCGCCAGAAGCGGTCGCCCTTGGCTGCGCGCACGGCGTGCAGCAGCGCCAGGACGCTCTTGAACTCCTCGCTCTCGGCCGTGTCCACCGCGGGGATGGTGCCGCTCTCTTCAAACTCGCAGCCCATATGCACCACCAGGGTAGCGTCGCCACCGTCGTCCAGGATCAGGGTCGGGCCGCTCTCTTCGGGCCACATCAGCGCCTGGAGCGTACACCACCAGTACTCGGGTAGGGTCTCGCCCTTCCAGGCGTAGACCGGCACGCCCTGGGGCTTGTCAGCGGAGCCGTCGGGACCGGCCACCACTGCGGCGGCGGCGTGATCCTGGGTGGAGAAGATGTTGCACGACACCCAGCGTACGTCCGCGCCGAGCTGCACCAGGGTCTCCATGAGCACCGCGGTCTGGATGGTCATGTGCAGCGAGCCCATGATCCTCGCGCCCTCCAGCGGCTTCTTTCCGGCGTACTCCTCGCGCAAAGACACCATGCCCGGCATCTCCACGAGGGCCAGGTCCAGCTCCTTGCGGCCGTAGCGCACCATATCCGGGCTCAGCTCGGCGATGCGGTGGGGCAGGTTGGCAAAGAGCGGCAGGCCCGTGTTCATGAAGTGTTTCTTTTCCAGAGCGGCGTCGTTCATCGTTGTTTCCTCTATCTGCGAGTGGGGCTCAGTCCAGTGTATGGCAGAGCATCGGATAGCAGCGTTGGACCCTGGGGTCAATGCCGAACCCCAAGACTCATCCCAAGATTCGCTCCAAGACGTAACCCCACCGCGTCCGTGATGTGGTATCCCGGTACCGATGAAGCGACTCGTCTTGGACCATTGCCGTTCCCTTTTTCCGGGCTGGGCCGACCTGGGTGTGGACGACGTGGACTTCGAAGATCCCAAGGGGTTCTCCTCGTACACCATGGCGGTGAGACCTCGCCCGGTCGTGGATCCGCCGGCGGCGTTCTATCGGCGCTTGGAGGGCAAAGAGAACGCCATCCTGGATTTCGAGGCGGAGAAGCGGGTCTTTCTGACTCTGGGCGAGGCGGGGATCGCCGCTCGGTGCCTTGCGTATCATCGCAGCTACCGGATGGAGACCTTCTATCCAGGGCGGACCCTGTACCCCGAGGAGCTTTTTGAGGACGAGACCCTGCGCAAGATCGCGATCCAGTTGCACCGGCTGCATCACCTCCAGCCCACGGGTCTGCCCAGGCGGTCGTTCTTTGAGCTACTGCAGGAGAAGTGGGGGCGGTTGGCCACCCGCGTGCTAGACCAGAAGGAGAAATTCCCCGAGGCCGAGCAGCCCCTTTGCGACGAGCTGAGGGAGTTGCTCAGTCCCCGGACCTTCGCAAAGGTGAGACGATGTTTGCCCGACGAGTCGTTGACCTTCTGTCACAACGACACCTACCACGGCAACATCATGCGGCTCGACAGCGGAGACATTCGGCTGCTGGACTTCGAGTTCTCTTGTCTGGGACACCGGGCCTACGACTTCGCGAATCTCTTTTCCGAGACGGTCATGCGACACGGACAGTCTGAGTACCCATACTTCCGCATCGCGGAGCCGGAGTACACTCGCGAGGACTTGGCGCGGCTGATCCGGCACTATGTGGACCAGGACGGCGGCGGTGAGGATTCCGGGTCCGAGGCCCGGTTTGAGCGACTGCTCCAACAGACCGAGCAGTGCCTTTTGCTGTCACACTACGTATACGCCATGGCGGCGCTGCCCCTGGCCATCGAGCCTATTCAACGCATCCGCTTTTTGCCGTACGCCCACGCGCGGTTCGCCGAGTTCGAGCGTCAGTATGCGCGGAGGTTCCCCCGGTGATGATTCGAGCCCGAGACCTTCGGAGCGTGGAGGGGATCCATGTGGACGAGCCCCTGGAGGACTGCGCTCCTTGAACCGATTTCGACTGAACCCACGGGCGCGACACTGGCTGCGTAGCCCCTCTCCCGGTGAGGCGCCGGGGGGATCCGCCGCGCCGGAGGGATCCGCCGGAGACCAGGGGGAAGGGGACTGGGATGTCTGGGTCCTGGGGCGCATGGCCGCGGGGGCGTTTCTGGACGTCGGCGGGATCCTCGTGGACCTTGCTGTTTTAGATCAGCGTTTCGAGTGTGTGTCCGAGCGGTGTGCTCCCAGAACCGGGCGTGGTCGCCTGAGGAGCTGCTGCGCGGATCTGGACGTCGCGTTGATTGGCGCCGAGATCAACCGGCTTCGCCGTCACACGCGCCGACTTCATCTGTGGCTCGCCCGGCGGGAGCCCAGGATTGCGGACCTGCCCAAAGAGGAGGAGGGTCGTCCCTTCTGGCTGGCCGACGACTGCGCCCATTTGACTCGTCCCGGAGGGCGTTGCGTTTTTTCGGCCATGGACCGGCGGGGGCGGATCCGCTGCCACCTGCACCGGTACGCCAAGGCGCACGACCTGGAGCGCCAGGCGGTGCAGCCCCTACCTTGTCGGCTGTTTCCGCTGATCCTCGTGGAGCTGCCCACGGGGGGCGTGGCCCTCACGACGCTCCATCGGCGCACCACCCGCCTGGTGGGGACCTTCCCCGTATCACGCTTCCCGTGCCTCTCCGATCCGACCCATGGGCCTCTTCGGCGGGCCCTGGCCAAAGACCTGGATTGGCTCTTTGGGAAGGGTTTCGCTCGCGAGTTGCGCCTGTAGTCAAACCCAGAGCACTGGTTGAAAACCGTCACTGTTGACTTGGCCCGCGTAGGGGCCTACCTTCCGGACATGCGAATTCGAGAGAGTCTGGTAGATATGGATCAGCTTTCGCACGACTCCAGTAACGAGTTGGGCGGGACGGCGGTGTTCTTTGACTTTGAGAACATCATCCTGGGCATCCATGAGACCTTCAAGGTCAAAAAAATAATCGACCATCTGACGGAACGGGGCGAAGTCATGGTTCGCCGCTCCTACGCGGATTGGGGCCGGTACCGCCAGTACCAGCGCCAGTTCCTCGAAGAGGGCGTGCAGATGGTCTTTCTGCCGAGCTATGGCACGAGCGACAAGAACCGTACGGACACGGCCATCTGCGTGGACGCCATGGAGATCCTCTTCCGGCGGGAGCACATCGATACTTTCGTTATCTGCAGTGGTGACAGCGACTTCGGCGTGTTGGCCCAGCGGTTGCGCAGCTATGGCAAGCGTGTCGTGGGGATCTCCGCGCGGTCGGCCGCGAGCCAGATCCTGGTCAAGCAGTGCCACGAGTTCATCTTCTATGAGAGCCTCGTGGGCCAGACCATGCAGGGGTACTCGCGGGATGAAGGGGAGCAGCGCATGAAGCGCGCCCTGACCCAACTCATGGACGAGTACGGGCGACGGTTTCGGGCCAGCCTGCTCAAGGATCGGATGCGGAAGCACGATTCTACTTTCTCCGAGAAGAACTACGGTGCTTCCAATTTTACGCGGTTTCTCAAGAACTACACCCGGGTGGTCCGGGTGTTGGAGGGCGGCAAGGTGGAGGTCCTGTGGAGCCCCGAGGGAGAGGTGGCCGACAGTTCTTCCGCCCGTCCCTCTCAGGACCGTCCCTCTCAGGACCGTCCCTCTCAGGACCGTCCCTCTCAGGACCGTCCCTCT
>JAOZUO010000125.1:5023-5651 GCA_029938605.1 Deltaproteobacteria bacterium
CAGGACCGTCCGCCACGCGGCGTCAATGCCCGGCTGAATAACACCAGGTCGTCTGTGGCAGCCCAGCCAAGTTCCCCTGTCTCTGACCGGCCGAGAAACGACAGGCCGTCAGGTTCCGCGGAGCCGCCGGCGAAAGCCGATCAAAGGCCCAGAAATGCAAGGCCTCCCCGGTCTCCGGAGCCGTCCAAGATGACGCCCGAGGTCGAGCGTCAGACCGGCGACCTGCTGGAACGGGCATTTACCGAGGCCCTGGGAGACGCCGGATCCATCCGCATGGGGCGGGTCAAGGAGTCCCTGGTCACCCTGAGCCCCGGGTTCGATGAAGGGCAGCTCGGGTTCCGCTCCTTTGCATCCTTCCTCAAGGCGTTCCCCAAGGTGGTGAGCCTGGACCGATACCGCGATAATGTCCGCCCTGTGGTCCCCGAGCCGGCGCCGGCGCCTGCGTCCGCGACTCCACCCGCAGATCGGCCAGTGCCCGCCAGGTCGTCTGACCGGCCCGCACCCCGGCGGCCGCCCGTTCCGGTGTCCGCCTCCACGGATGCGATGCCCAGCAAGCCCGCGGCGAAGAAGCCGGCGGCGAAGAAGCCCGCGGCGAAGAAGCCCGCGGCGAAGAAGCCCGCGGCGAAGA
>JAOZUO010000125.1:5751-25330 GCA_029938605.1 Deltaproteobacteria bacterium
GAAGAAGCCCGCGGCGAAGAAGCCCGCGGCGAAGAAGCCCGCGGCGAAGAAGCCCACCGCCAAGAAGCCCGCGGCGAAGAAGCCCACCGCCAAGAAGGCGAGTAAGTAAGGCCCTTACTTCCGCCGGCTACGCCAGCCGAGCAGTACGAGCAACACAAGGAAGGGGATCAAGGGGAGGGAGCCCGGTCCGGACTGAGCGCGGCAGGTACAGCCGCCGATCCCCTTGCCGTCGTTGTCATCGGGGTCTGTGGCATCGCAGGTGTCGCCGCCGGGGGTCATGCAGTGAATTACGCCGTCCACGCACTCGGAGAGGCCCACGCCGCAGTTCCCCGTGCAGGGGAAGCCCTCCCCGAGAGATTCGGGGGTACCGTTGTCCACCACGCCGTCGCAGTCGTTGTCCAGTCCGTCGCATATCTCCGTGGTGGCGGAGGCACTCTGGCAGGTGAGCCAGCCCGCCACGCAGAGCCGTTGCCCGGTGGCGCAAACGCCCTCGCCGCCGTCGGGGGAGCAGGCGGCCTCGGCGCCGGTGGGATCCGGCCCCGTGCAGCCCGACCAGGGGGACCAGAGGCAGTCATTTTCACAGGTGCGTTGCGTCGTGCCGCAGTCACCGCAGGCCTCGGTTTCCTGATCGCCGTCGCTGCAGACGCAGTCGCTCAGGTTGATCCGCCGGGCTCCACTGTAGCTCGACGAAAAGGTCCGGCTGTGGCGGATGATTCCGGGGGTGCACCCCGCGGCCTCCACCACCTCGTGTTCGCCATAGGAGTCCTCGTAGCCGATGACCAGGATGACGTGGGAGGAGCTGGCCACCGCGTCGGCCGGCTGGAGGCTGGTCATGGGCACTACGTTCCAGTAGCTGTGGTCGCTGGTGAAGCTGGCGGCGACGTATCGGGTCACGTCGCAGGCATCCGTCGGCTGGGGATCGGGCACCTGCCAGGCCTTGGACACGAACCCCGAGCAGTCCGCGCCGTAGGTGCCCGAGTGGGTGCAGTCCGGGCAGCCCGAGAAGCCCGGGTTGGGGGTACACACTCCGGGGCTGCAGCTCGTCAAATCGGGATCGCATCCGGTGCTGCACCAGCACTCCCCGCCCCATTCGTAGGAGAATCCCTCGGCCGAGGTGCCGCGGCAGACGATGGCCTCCGCCGGTTCCGCGGGGGGGGCGGCCTGGCTCACCGAGGAGATGCCAAGGACCACCAGGGTCACCAGCAGTGCGTACAGACGTCTCATGGCGTCCTCCATTCCCAACGCAGAATGAGCACGCCGTCGTCGGTGAAGGCCATCTGCCAAAGCCGCCTGTCCGGTCCCACCCGCATCTCCACGCGTTGGTTGTACAGGGTCAGGACCCAGGGGCTCTCGAGCCGCTCCAGCTCCTGCAGCTGTTCATCCAGAATGACCATGCGGTAGCGCTCCTGCTGCACCCGAAATGGCGTCGCGGCAGCGAACACGGCCTCGTGCAGCACGGCGTAGACCGCGCCATCGGCGTCCTCGTCCAGCCACACGATCCGGCGGATGGGCGCCTGTCCGGTGAGGGTTACTCCGCTCAAGGCTGTGGTCAAGGCCGTGGTGGCCCGGTGGTTTTGCGGGGTCCGGCGGAGGGTGACGCCACCGTGGCCATCCAGCGCACCGTGCAGGCTGTATCCGTGCTCCATGGGGCGGCCCATTACGATCTGGCGGGTACAGGGCTGGAGATGACGATCGAGCACCTTCACGCTGTGGCGGTGGCCCACCTCCAGCCAGATCCCGTCGGAGCGGGGCAGCATCGCCGTCACCAGGCCGCTGTGGTCGATGCCCCGTCCCTCGAGGGGCACCTCCGCGAGGGGGGTGCCGACCAGGTCCATGACCAACAGGGTGCGGGCCACCACCCGATCGAGCACCAGCACCGCCCGGTCCTGGTACTGCTCCACGTCGTCGAAGGTGGCGGCGGGCAGGGCGATGTACCGGATGAGCTCGCCGTCAGAGTCGAGATCGATCACTCGCAGGTTCACCTGATCCAGGAGCAAGACGCCGCCGTCGGGCTTGACCGCGAAGCTCTTGGGACCCTCACTGTCGGCCTCGTTGCCGAGGATCCTGCCCACGGTGTCGTCCCAGGGCAGAAACAGCCAGGGTTCACCTTGACCCGGGGTCGAGGACGAAGACGGGTTCGCCTGTGCCGTCAATGGCATGATCCACACCGCGCATGCCAGGAGTATTACTGTCCACCATCTCGCCTGCTTGCTCATGGTTCACCTTCGTCGCTGGGTTTCCTCACGCCAGCCTTCTACGCTATTGATCCTTGATCAGGATCAGATCCGAATGCTGATCGTCTACCTTTACCGTGAGCTGATAGTTGGCCAGGCTGTGGTCGAAGCAGCTCTGGGACGTGCCCACGTATATCTCCACGTAGTACAGCCCCGAGGTTTCGGCGGTGAAGCCGTACTCGGGACAACTGTAGGCGGGGGGCGGATACGTACAGTCCATGTCGTCGTCCGCCTCGTACACCTCGCTCCCGTCCGGGCGGCGGATGCGTAGGCGCAGGTCGGCCGCCGTGGCCGAGTCCGCGGTGTCAGCGTTGGCATACACTGCTTGGCCGGCCTCGGCGAAGAACGCGAACTGATCCTGGATCCCGGCGTGGTTGCAGCCCAGCAGACTCGCGGGGGCCGGGCTCGCGGCCTCGTATCCCAGGATCACCGTCGCGGGCCCTTGGGCGTCGGCCGACCCGCCATCGACGAACAGCGAATAGGGCCGCCCGGCGAGGACCTCGAAGCGCAGCACCGTGGCGGTACCCCAGGGGGCTCTGTCGTTCTCGCAGGCTATCTCCGCCTCGGCGGAGTCGCAGTAGCGTTCCGGGCCTACGCTTCCCTCCCGCACGTAGAGCAAGGTGTCGAACCCGGTGTTCGGATGCGCCGTGGTGGCCACCAGGACGCCTGTGCTCGGCGCCGTGAACGTGAGCAGCGCCTCGGGGTTATTGTCGGTCTCCCAGCTGCAGCTACCCTGCATGGTCGCGGTGCTGGCCGCGGTGTCGACGGTGAACTGTCGCCCGGTCATCAGGTCGGCGGTGATGTCCTCTGTGGCGCCGAGTCCTTCGCAGACCCCGGCCTCGTGCAGGCTCAGCGCGAAGACGCCGGCTTCATCATCGGACGTCTCCACCATGGCCACGATCTGCTCACCGGCCTGGACGGGGATCGTGATTCGGGCTCCGCCTTTGCCTTCAGATGTAGCCGCGCCATCCACGCAGCCCAACGACATGCCATCACAGCTCGAGTCCCGCACTTCGATCACCGTATCCACGCGCGTGGTCGGGTGCACGGTGGATAGGATCAGGTCCCCGTCGAAGTCAGGTGTCAGGCTGACGTAGATCTCCTTGGCGGTCTCGAGCGCGCCGCAGTCCGGTATGGAGAGATCCGCCCCCAGCACCGCGTAGCCGAAGAAGAGCTGATTGCTGCCGATGAGGTCGGTCACGTCCGCCAGCGGGCTGCACGTTACGTCTCCCTCGAGGGCGCACTGGCCGTCGCAGCCGTCGCCATCGGTGGTGTTGCCGTCGTCACACTCCTCCCCCGCCTCCAGGGTCCCATCTCCACAGACGGGGTCGTCTCCGTCGCTCGGGGGATCACAGCCGGTCCAGGCTCCGAGCAGCGCGCACGCCACAACCGTTCTTATCCAGGGTGATCGGGTCATTATCGAAGCCATTGTGCTCCTGTGGTCAGTCGCCACTGCGCAACGCTTTATCGTATCAAGGATCGGGAGTTGAAACAAAGCCTTCTTGATTGTCAGGAGTGTCAGTCCGATGATATCAACCTCCGCTATGATCAATCCTTTGTACCGAGCGTTTTTGTCGCAGTTGGGTCATGTTGTGGTGGAGCGGGTGACGGGGGGGGCGGGGGCCCGGCGGGCCGGGTTCCCCTGCGACGTTGGGGACATCACCGTCGGTTGGCTCGACACCGCCCTGGCGGCGCGGTATCCGGGCACGAGGACTGCCTCTGTTGACACCTCCCTCTTTGGCGAAGATATGGGCAACTCGAGCCGCATGGTTCGTCTCACATTGGACTACGCCCAGAACCCGCACTCCCTCCCCGGGCAGATGGTGCTCAAGATGAGCAAGGCCGAAACGGGGAGTCGGGTGGCCTTCGCGGCGCCACGGATGTTGGAGATGGAGGCGAGGTTCTTCGAGACGTTGGAGCCGGAGCTGCGGTCCGACAAACGGCTGGCGGAGCATCTGACCTTTCCGCGGAGCTTCGCGGCGAGGTACCGGAACGAAGGAGGGAACTTCTATGTGCTGATGGAGGATCTGGCGCTGCGAAACGGTGGCGCCGGGGTGCGGTTTCGCCACGAGACACAACCGTACACGACCATGGAGGAGGCTGAAGTAGCGGTTAGAGCGCTGGCGGCCTTCCACGCCCGGTACTGGGGGTCGGCGCGGCTGACGGGCGACGGGGATCTGTCTTGGATCATCCACCAGCGAAGCGGCCTGCTGTCGGCGAATGTCCGGTTCATGGGGTTTTCGTGGAAGAAGTTTGTCGGGCGCCTGGCCCATCGGCTTCCGCCGGACGTGCTGGCCCGGGGGGACCTCCTGGTGCCCGTGTCCCAGCGGGTACACGACGCCATGGCTGCGGGCGGGTCCTTCGGCGGTTATGGAGGCGGCGAGGGTGCGCCCGACACGGTGGTGCATGGCGATTTTCACCTGGAGAACGCCTTTTTTCATCCCGATGAGGGGGCGGAGGTGCGCGGCCCCATGGGGATCTACGACCTGCAGATGATGCGCGTCGGCAAGGGCGCCATCGATCTCGCCTGCCTCATCGCGGGGTCGGTGGACGTGGAGCGGCTCGGATCCCTCACGACGGAGCGGTCCCTGGTGGAGACCTACGTGACGGCCGTGAACGAAGGGTTGGCCGCCGGCGCGGGCGGGGACGCTTCGAGAGAGTACGGGTTCGACGCTGCGTGGCACGACTATAAGTTGGGGGTCGCGGTGCACTTTGTCTGGAATGTGTCGGCCGCCGTGGCGCTGCCCTTCGACACCGAGGCGCACCTGGACTACGACGAGTACGCCACGAGGCTGTGCAAGGCGCTGGATCGTACTGACGGCATCAACTACGCCCTGGGCGTGCTGGGGGATTTGGTGGACACCGAGGGCCGCAGCCCGACGCCTCCCTGGGGAGCGCCTCCCAGAGTGCCGGCCTTGCACCGACGCGCGGACGGGGAGTCGCCCGGCCGGGCCGATGGCGTGGTGTTTCATGATCCACGCTTCACGCGTCGGCCCACCGGCAGTCTGGGGCGGCTCAAGTACGAAGCCAAGCACGCCTTCTTTCGCCGCATGGTGGAAAAGAGCGGTCACCATGGCCAAAAGATGACCATTGAGCCGCGTGTGCTGGAGGAGTCCCACTCCATGGATTGGGCCGAGGGTACGCCCGGCGAGGACGCTGCCTTTGACTCGTACTACCTTTCGGCTTTCTCCGACGACTACGATGCGGCGCCGGACTTCGCGCTGCGATGGGGGCGCCGACTCAAGCCGGAGGCCGGGGAGGTCTGGTGTGTGATCCGGGTACCCGGCGAGGGGCTGCTCGTTTGGGGAGATGGTGGAGACGCTCTGCCTCACCCCAACACGTCCTGCCACGTGGTCACCGCCGGCCCCGGGGCGGTGGTCGCCCAGGCCCAGGGAGCGACCTCCACCCTGCGGCTCGATCTCGTCGAGCCCATGCGTCGGTGGACATCCTCCTTCCGAGGCTCACTTCTCAACCGGACCCGGGGTGTGAACGTCCCGGTGGAGTTCGACCTCGAGTGGACCGCGCTGTCGCCGAACTTTTCATTTGGCTCGGATCTGGATCCGGGGCTCACCGCGACCGCCCTCGCCGCCGAGCCCGCGAGCAAGGGGTTCTTCGACGAGCTCAAATCCTCCCACCAGGAGCACTTCGAGCAGTTCGGCGCCGTCACCGGGACGCTCAAGGTGGCTGGCAAGTCCTATGTTGTTCGAGCGCGCGGCATGCGCGATCGCGCTTGGGGTGCCCGGGACTGGGGGTACATGCAGGCCTACTCGTCGAACTACTTCCGGTTTGCCGACCGCCATTTGAACTTCACCTTCGCCAGCCTGCCCACCATGACGAACCATCGCTCCGGGTTCGTTCACATCCCCGCGCCCTCGTCCGTGTTTACGTCTACGTCTGCGTCTACGCCTTCGCCTTCGCCTTCGCCTGAGAATGTTGTCCGGGGGCTCGGAACCTGCGAGCCCATCACCCACGTTTCGGCCGACTTCTGGGACCTGCTCGGCCCCGCGCCCACCGCGCCCCCCGGAGATTTCACCGTGGCGGTCCGTGCCGGCGGCGTGGTGTACACGATTCGCGTGACCGTTGCAGATGGCAACACGGTCGGTTTCCTGCTGGGATCCGGCGCCATGTACGTGAACTTCCGCTTCGCCCGGTTCGAGGTCGCGTGGGTGGATCCCGTCACGAAGGAGCCGCGTACAGCCGACGGCGCGGGCGTCTCCGAGTTTGGTTATCGCGTCGCCGGGTACCAGCCCTACCGCTTCGAGGGCGCCACCGCCCGACCCGCCCTCATGGCCCTGAGCTAACCCTGAGCCGCCCCCTAGCATCTACTAGGAGTCCCCCCGGCTTTGTCGGGGAGGCCAATACAGTTTGACATTTCCGGGAGTCGTTCCGCCGTTGATCCGTTCGCTTCGCCCGCGCGAAGGAGCTTCACTCTGCCGCTCCAGCAGGACGCTGAGAGAGCGGCTGCCGTGAACTCCTCCGCGCGAGCTTCGCTCTCTGCGTTACTTGATCGTGTGGGCCCGTCAATGAAGCAAGCGCAGCCCGAAAGGCACGAGAGCAGATTCCGTTCTCTCCAAGCCGCTTTGAGCGGCTCACGATTGTAATCCCCCCGGCTTTGCCGGGGGATATTTAGGTGCACCGGGATAAACCATGGGATTGTGGGGGTATAGATCCAATGCTTCCTATGATAATATTAAGCGGTCTGGAGTGTTTTTCGGCCCATGCATCACAACCCTCCCATTGCCGCAGGCAAGTTGGCGACCTGTGGCGTCAGTGGCGGCGTGTCCCAACCCGTGGAGGTGGGGCTGAGGTGGGGCGTGGTGTTGGTGGGCGTGGTGTTGGTGGGCGTGGTGTTGGTGGGGGCGGGGGGGTGCATGACGGACTTCTCGGCTCAGCAAGAGCGTTGCGGCAATGGCTTCATTCGCGGCGATGAGTCCTGCGACGACGGCAACCTTCTGAACGGTGACGGCTGTGATGACCTCTGTCGCCTGGAGTCGGGTTGGCGGTGCGTCGGGGAGCCGAGCGTCTGCTCCAACGCCTGTGGAGACGGTGTGGTCGACCCTGGCGAGGTCTGCGACGACGGGAACGTGAGCTCGGGCGACGGATGCGGTGAGGTCTGCGATGTGGAGCTGGGCTGGCAGTGTACCGGCGAGCCGAGCCTATGCGGCCCGTTCTGCGGTGACGCGCTGCTGGTGGGGAGGGAGGTTTGCGACGGCACCAACCTGCCTGTCGCGCAGTGCGTTGAGCTGAACCTGGGCGACGGCGTCACGGACTGCACCGCGGACTGTACCTACGACGTGTCGGGCTGCTCCCTGCAGGCGGAGTGCGGCAACACGCGGGTGGAGTATCCAGAGACCTGCGACGGCACGGATTTGGGGGGCGAGTCCTGCGCCACCCAGGGCTACTACGCGGGGCAGTTGCTCTGCCTGGCGGGGTGTGACGGGTTCGACTTGTCGGGCTGCGAGGGCGTCTGTGGAGACGGCCGTATCGACGATGAAGAGGTGTGTGACGGCGCCGACCTGGCCGGCCAGACCTGCGCGAGTCTGGGCCTGGTCGGCGGCACCTTGTTGTGCGAGCCCGACTGTACCCGGTACAACGCGCTGGGATGCGAAGGGGGGCTGTGTGGCGATGGCTATATCACCGGGACCGAGGTCTGTGATGGAACCAACCTGGACGGACTCACTTGCCTGAGCTACGGCTTTTTCAGCGGCGAGCTGAGCTGCAGTGGAGACTGCGCGGATTGGGTGACCACCGGCTGTACGAACATCTGGACCTTCTCCCTGAACAGCTCCACAGACGTCAACTTAGCCCAATGGTTGGCGGACCAGTCGGCGCCCACGGATGTGCTGATTCAGGTTACGGTGCCGGTAGGTGAAATCATCGGTGCAACCAGCCCCACCATCGCCGCCCTCACCTCGGGAGATCTCACCCCCTACGCGGTAGGTGTCGTTCTCATCGTCAATGGGGAGATCCAGGGCGCCGGTGGCAACGCCACCAACACGGCCGGAGGGAACGCCCTGGTGGCCACCGCGCCCCTGTCCATCGAGAACAACGGCGCCATCCGCGCGGGCGGGGGCCGGGGCGGGCGGGGCGGCAATGGCGGGGCCGGCAGCAACGTGGGTTCCTGGACATCCTGGCTGTTTGCTGACCAGACACCTCAGACTCTCTGGGCCATGGCTCCAGGCACCGACTATATCCGCTGGAGCGGTACCCAGGTGGCATCCGGGCTGTCTGACTACCACTACAAGCACACCACAAGCTACATCTACGAAAAGGGCTCCTTTGTGATGTTCGCCGCCTACCAGGTTCGCCGCGCTCCACCGCTCAATGGCAGCGGCGGTGGCGGCGGCGCCGGCGGGAATGGTCAGGGGTACCAGCAGGCGGCGCAGGCCGGTGCGGCGGGCAGCAACGGGACCAACCGCGGGGGCAAGGGGGGCACCGGCGGCAGCGGCGGCGCCTGGGGTAGCGGCGGCGCCAACGGGGCCACGGGCGCAGCGGGCCTGTACTACTCCAACTACTCATCCACGGCGCAGCACGCGGGCCAGGGCGGTGCGGCGGGCGCAGGGGAGGGGGACGCCATCAGCGCCCCCGGCGTGACCATCGACTTGACCGGCGGGGGCGTTTTTAATGGGGCCGTGGATTCGGGGTCGCCGTGAAAGGGTTGGTCCTCGTACGAGATCCTGACCTGAAATGACGAGTGCCTTCAACGCTCCTCGCCGTCTTCGGGATCCGATTCTCCCAGATAGATGGACAGACCCACCGACGAGGCTGTTCGGTAGATCTGGTCCATTACCATGCCGCATCCGCTGTCGCCCCGCCAAAACGGGTAGCCGCCCAGGCGTTGCGCCAAGGCGCCGGCCACCCGGGGGATGCGCACCTCCTCGCCACCATCTCGGGAGGGAGTCCCCATGAGACCCGCCCAGAAGAGTTGTGGGTCCTGGGGTAGCGGCTCGTCGCGGGGCTGGCGGGGTTGCGATTGAGGGAGGGCGTCGGTCAGGCCGCGGCGTTCATCGCTGACCATCTTGTCTTCGCGGCGGGCCAGGGCTTCGGCGCTAGGCGGCGCCACCACGGCAGTGCGGGCCGCGGGGGTCCGGGCCAGGCCCTCCATGAGCTCGGTGCGGTCGAGTCCACGTAGCCGGAAGAGCAGGAAGGGATCGCGAGCGATCTCTTCTCCCAGCGCGTAGTACACGGCGGCCACGTGCTTGCAGGGGTTCGCCTGATCCGGGCAGGAGCAGGCGGCCTTCAGGTCGCCCTGGCCGCCGGTGGGAAACAGTGGGAGGTTCAAACGTACGAAGGCCTCCTCGGTTTGCGGCGGGAACTCTCCGCGGAACAGCCCGCCGCCCAGCTCCATGTCCTCGCTGATTACGCCCAGGACCTTTTTCCAGTCCGTGGACGACAGCATGGCGAAGTGCATCCGGACCAGATAGGGGGCGTTCCGGGATCCCTTCACCATGGAGACGACAGATCCCTTTTCGAACTCCAACTCGATCACCCGGCCCTGGCGTGCGTAGCTGCGTCCGTGGCTCAGCCGGCGTCCCACTCGGATGGAGTCCAGGCTCTTGGACCATCGCTGGGCCCACCAGTTGCCTCCGCCACGGTCTCGTCGGGACCGGCGGTTCGTCGTTTTGGAGCGCCCCCTGGACCGCGACTTCCCCTTGCTGCCAGAACGCGAGCGTCGCGCCCCGGCTCCCTCGCTGCGGGTCGAAGGTGTGTCGCCTGTCGAAGGGCGTCGGCGCCGTTTTCGCCGGGATCGGCGTTTTTGGGGTTCATCGGTCATGTCAGTCCCGGACCGCGCTCTTGTTGAGCGCGAGCATGTGGTGGATCTCGTCGTTGGACAGCTCGGTGATCCACTTTTCGCCGCTTCCCACGATGTCATCGGCGATGGACCGTTTGCGCTCAATCATCGAGTCGATGCGCTCCTCCAGGGTGCCGGCGCACACGAACTTGTGCACCTGCACATTGCGCGTTTGCCCGATGCGGAAGGCCCGGTCCGTGGCCTGGTTCTCCACCGCCGGGTTCCACCACCGGTCGAAGTGGAAGACGTGGTTCGCGGCGGTGAGGTTGAGCCCCGTTCCCCCGGCCTTGAGGGAGAGTACAAAGATGGGCGGTGCGTCTCCCTCGGATTGGAAGCGAGCCACCATGGAGTCGCGTTTGTTCTTGGGCGTTTGGCCGTGAAGGAAGATCACTTCCCGACCGAGCTCATTCTGAAGATGCTCCCTAAGCAGGGTCCCCATTTTCACGAACTGGGTGAACAGAACGCTGCGCTCTCCGGCCGCGAGGATCTCCTCGATCATTTCGGTGAGCCGCGTCAGCTTGCCGGAACGCCCCCTGAGCTCCGACCCATCTCCCAGGAAATGTGCGGGGTGGTTGCAGACCTGTTTGAGCTTCGAAAGCGCCGCCAGGATCACGCCGTGGCGCTCTATGCCCTCGGCGTTTTGGATCCGTTCCTCGGCCTCGGAGACGAGCTCCTCGTACAGTTGCCCCTGCTCGCTGGTGAGCGAGCAATAGACCTTCATTTCCAGCTTCTCGGGCAGGTCCGAGATGATGGAGCTATCGGTCTTGAGGCGTCGCAGGATGAAGGGCGAAGTCATCTGCTGCAGCCGCTTCGATGCCTCCCGGTCGCGGTGCGCTTGGATCGGCAGGAAGAAGGCGCGCTTGAACTCCTGCGCGGAGCCCAGACTTCCGGGGTTCAAAAAGTCCATGATGGACCACAGATCCCCGACGTGGTTCTCCACGGGGGTGCCGGTGAGCGCGATGCGGTAGTCGGCCGCCACGGCCCGCACGGCTTGCGATACCTTGGTGTCGGGGTTCTTGATGTTCTGGGCTTCATCGAGGATCAAGCCCGCCCACTGCACCATGGAGAGATCCTCCAGATCGCGCTGAAGGAGGGCGTAACTGGTGAGCACGATGGTGTGGGCCTGGGCCTGCTCGACGAGCTCCCAGCCTCGGGGTCTGTTCGGCCCGTGGTGCACGTAGGCGGTGAGCTCAGGCGTAAAGCGCCCGGCCTCGTACTCCCAGTTGGACAGGACGGAGGTGGGGCAGATGATCAGCGTGGGGCGGTCCTCTCCGTATTGCCGCTCCTGCTGTAGCAGCGCCAGGGTCTGGATGGTTTTTCCCAGGCCCATGTCGTCGGCGAGGCAGGCGCCGAAGCCCCAGGCGCGCAGGAAGTCCAGCCAGTCGAAGCCGCGCTCCTGATAGGGGCGCAGATCGCCCACGAACTGCTCGGGCACCTCGATGTGGCCGATCTGCTCCTTATCCTTTAGCCGCGTGAGCAGTACTTCCATCCAGCCGGTGGCGCGGACCCCGTCGAAACGAATGCCCGCCGACGCCTCCGCGCTGCCAAGGGCGAGACGCACCAGCTCGCGGGCGGTGACCGAGCCGGCTTTGCGGTTGTTCCAGAACTCCAGGGCGGCGTGGATCTCCTCGACCCCGGCCTCCACCCAGTGCCCCTGCACCCACTGCAGGGGCTCCTTGAGCCGGGCCAGGGCGTCGAGGTCTTTCTTCGAGAGGCTGCGTCCCCCCACGCAGACTTCCCAGTCGAACTCCAGCTCGTCGTCCAAGGAGGGCATGCCGGCTTCGGCGAGGGGCGGAGTGTCGACCCGTGCACGTACTGACAGCCGCTGCTCGGTGCCGCTTCCCGTCCACCACGCGGGAACCGTGGTTCCGAAGCCCGCCTGCTGGAGGGCCGGCGCGGTGACCGTGAGGAACTCGTAGGCGCCACGGGCGTCCAGCGAGTATCCTGAGGGCTTGGCCGAGTGCAGGGACTCCTCGATGCGGGAGCATACGCCGGCCGCCTGTCCCATGAAGGCCAACAGGGTCTCGTGGAGGTCCGCGCCCATTCGAGCCAGCGCGGCGGCCTTACGCCCACGGGCTGTCCAGGCGTCGGCCGTGGGTACCAGCAGGGTGGGATCCTGCGTTCCCTGGAGGAGATAGCGGACGAACCAGTTCTTCTGCCCAGACCGTGCCTGGTCCTTATTCTTTCGGCCACGGCCATTACGTTTCTTGCCGGCTCGCCCGTTGCCGTTGCCTTTGTCGTTGGGGACACCGCCGCTGGGCTCCTCGAGACGGAAGCACAGGCGGAAGGGGGCGCGGGCGGCCTGGTCGATGGGTTCGTGCCACTGCCGGAGCTGCTCACCTAGTTCCTTGAGATCCTTGGCCTGTCCTGCCGTGCGAGACTCGGCGCTGCGCAGCGCACGCAACCAACGATCGTAGACGTTGCCGTCTTTCCCGGAGATCGCTTTGTTCAGTCCACCCCTGCGGCGTACCATCTGGTCGACCACCGCCGAAATGAACGTCTCCAGTCTGTCGTTGGCGGAGAGCCGCGGGGCTCCGTCCTGACCATCTGGGGTCAACGCACGCGCGACGGCGGGCATGCGGCGCGCCATCCGTTCGCGTTCGTCCGCGTCGTCTCCGAGCCACACCGGGTGCCAGTGCGCGTGCCACTGGGAGGCCCGCTGCTCGATGTTGGGGAGGTAGCGTTGGCGTGCCACCAGCGAGCCCGCGAAGCGCAGGGCCTCGAGCCAGAACGAGAAGTCGCGACCGCTCACCATGCCCTGGAGCTCACGGGCCCGCTCTCCATACACGGTAAGCACCCGGTAATACTCGGCGGGCGCCAGGATCAGCCCCTCGACCCGCCAGGGGATCAGGCGCACCTGAGTCCGACCGCTGGGGGCTTCACCGATTAACGCGCTGGAGGGGAAGGGCCGCCCGGACTGGGTTGGCAACCAGGCGGTGGCGGTCTTGAGGCGCCTGCGAGTGGGACGAAAGCCCACCGGCAGGGATCGGAGCAAGCGCGCCAAGATGTCGAAGTCGGCACAGAAGGGGTAGTCGGCCACTTCGCCCACGCCGACAGCCGTGTCCTGGGCGGCTTCGGCTTCGGGCTCGGGTGACTCGGCGCCCACAGGTGCCTCGGCCCACAAGAATAGTCCGGTATCCAACAGTGCACTGTGAAGGATGATCATCCGCTTCTACCGCGTTTCATCGTACTTACATCTGGTGCGGCACAGTGTGCTTCGACGCACCCAAATGACCGTTACATGGAGGCGCAGGAAAAATCGCGACCGAGCTCGCTTCGCCATGGGCAATTCCCTGCAGCCGTGTCTCCGGATCCTGGGGATCCGACAACAGGTCCCGGCCAGCCAGGGCGTCGCCGTCGCCGCCGTGGTCTCGGTGAATGGGCGTCCGGTGGTGTCAACCATCCGGGCGCGCTCGTACAAACACCGCACCGTGGTCCGTCTGCAGTATGACGAAGGCACGGGATCAGGTCAACCGTCTACAACACGTATCTACAACACGTATCTACAACACGTAAGCTTGACTCAATGGTTCGAGGCCACAATTATATGCGTGACGGTTCGAATTAACGATTGTGCTGTGTGTCTGTAGGATGCCGAGGAACGAAGAACCTACTGATCGTCCCGCCTCTGGGACGGGATCGACCGTGAGCGACGGGCTGGCTGGCGTGCGGGCTGGCGCGCGGGCTGGCGTGCGGGCTGGCGCGCGGGCTGGCGCGTGGGCTGTGTTGGCCGGGTTGGCGAGCGGGGCGCTGGTGGGGTTGTTGTTGGGGTTGGCCGACGGCGTCGCAGTGGTGACGAAGTTCGGTCGGTTCCATGGTGGCGAGAAGCTTTCTTCCGAGGTGGTTCTTCACGCCCTGGGGTTGGTGGCGATTCCGTGCCTTGCGGCGGGGTTGGCGCTGGGTCTGGTTTGGGCAGTGGTTCCGATGAATCTGGGGGTTGTGGCCCTGGCCCGGCGGCTCTGGCGGTTTTTGCGTGCCCGGGGCCCGGAGGGCGGACGCCAGGCGGCCCCGGTGTGGAGCGCGCTGCTCACGCTGGGGCTCTCGGTGGTGGTGCTCGTACCGCTGTGCCTGCACTTTCTCACGGCCTATCACAACCACCTGCTCGCCGCCATGACGTTGACCGCCAGCCTGGTCGTTGCTGCGGGCGTGCTGTACCTGGCCTACATCACGCTGCGCCATCACCTGGGGTGCTGGCTGCCGGTGGCGGCCAAGCGGAGCTCGGTGCTGGCGTGGATCCTGGGGCCGCTGGGTGTGGCGGGATTGGTGTCGGTGGTGATCGGGGCCGTGGCCGTCGTGGTCCCCTTGCGCTACGCGGAGACCTGGGACGCCTTGCCGCTGCGGACGCCCCTGTGGATCCTAGCCGCGGCGCTGGCGTTGTGGATCATCACGGACCTGGTGGCGCGGTGGAGAGGGCGGCTGTCTATCCCGATTGTGCTGGTGGCGGTGGTGATTGCTGGCGGGCTCGTGGGTGCGTCCTATGCCGGTTTCGGCAACGACCCCGCGGATCGGCGTGTCGCCATGGCCATCACCAGATACGGCCCGCTGTCGGCCCGCGTACTGCGTCCCATGGCGCGGCTGCACGATTACGACGGTGACGGGTTCAGTGCGCGGTTTGGCGGCGGCGACTGCAACGACAGCAACGCGCGGATCAATCCGGCCGCGCAGGAGATCCCGGACAACGGCGTGGACGAGGACTGCTCGGGTCGGGACCTGCACGTGGACTCCGCGCTCCTGGCGGCGGTGCGGCCGCGGAGCCTCCCTCCAACCAGGCCGGCGGCGGTGAAGCTACGCAAGCGGTGGAACGTCCTGTTCATCCTCATCGACGCGGTGCGCGCCGATCGCGTGGGCTGGGCGGGCTACCGCAGGCGGCTCACCCCGAACCTGGATCGGCTGGCCAAGCGGGGCGCGACCTTTCACCGGGCGTACTCTCCTTCTAACAAGACCGCCTCGGTGGTGCCGGCGCTGCTCACCGGTCAGTTCACTTCCGAGCTCCATCGGACCGGTGGGCACTTCATCGCGATTTACAACGCCAACGTGACGGTGGCCGAGCGGTTGCAGAAGGCGGGTTTCGCCACCATGGCCAGCGTTTCCCACTTCTATTTTCGCCCCGGGTACGGCATCGCCCAGGGCTTCGACGTCTGGAAGAGCTACTACCAGCGCAACTCCGCGAAGATGGAGCGCATGGTGACCAGCCCCACGGTGACCGACAACGCCATCGCGCTGATTGACCGCTGGGCCGGCGGTGAGCTCCGGGGCCCCAACAAAACGACGGGATCGACGGGATCGGCGGGATCGACGGAGAGCAAGCGCCGCCCATTTTTTCTGTTCACCTACTACTTCGATCCCCACAAGCACTACCTGACCCATCCTGAGAGCGAGAGCTTCGGTCCCACCGCCGCGGATCGGTACGATGGCGAGATTCGATTCACCGACAAGCACGTGGGGCGCCTGCTCGCTCATTTGAAGCGGAAAGGGCTCGCCGACGACACCGTGGTGGTGATGACGGCCGACCACGGGGAGCTCTTTGGTGAGCACGGCCTGAAGTACCACGGGCGGGATCTGGTGGAAGAGGAGATCCACGTCCCGCTGCTGGTGTACGTACCGGGGATGAAGCCCTGCCGGGTGGCTGAGCCCGTCTCGCTGATCGATCTACCCCGGACCCTGTTGGATCTGCTCGGCGTGGACATCCCCAAGCGGATGCAGGGCATGTCGCTGGTGAGTCGACTGGAATCGGCGCAGCCGCTGCCCCAGCGTGTCCTGTACTCCGAGATGATCAAGGGCCCCCACAACCCGGACCGGCGGGCGATCCTGTACGGGCACCACAAGCTCATCCACGACCCGCACAGCAACACTTTCCGCCTGTACGACCTGCGCCGGGATCCCGGGGAGACGCGCAGCCTGTTTACCCGTCGAAAAGCCCTCGCCGACCGACTGCGTCGGCTCTATGCCACCTTCCTCGCCACCCAGCTCCGTCGCCGCCAGCCCAATTAGACTCATTTGGTCCATGATCCTTGCGCTCAGGCCAGGGTTGTACTACGTCTAGGGGCGTTTTTCGAACGCCCCGGTTTGGTTCGCCGATCCTAACGCTGCAACCATCGCAACGCTGTAACCATCGCATCAGGCGGAAACCCTCCGGGGCCACAGCAACGACACGGAATTATGACTGAAAAGAACCTCGGACTCGATATTGGATCCACCACGTTGAAGCTCTGCGTCCTCTCGGACGACGGCACCGTACAGCACGAAGTGCTCGCGCACGACGGCGACCTGCCGGGCACCCTGCCGCGGCTTTTCGAGAACCTCGGCGTGAAGGCGGCCCCACCCCTGCGGGGCCTGGTCACCGGCACCGAAGGGCGTCATCGAATCGCGCTGCCCGAGGTCATCGCCGCGGTGACTATCGAGAGCGGCCTCGATGCCCTGGACCTCAAGCCTCGCGCGGTGGTCTCCATGGGCGGCGAGGACCTGGTGGTCTACGTCCTAAATAGCAAGGCGCGCATCGTCAACACCTACTCGGGCAACAAGTGTGCTTCGGGAACCGGTGAGTTTTTCCGCCAGCAGCTCGGTCGCATGGACCTGAAGTTGGTGGACATCAATACGGTCTGCGAAGGGGCCAGCGCCCACCCCCTGTCGTCTCGCTGCTCGGTGTTCATGAAGTCCGATTGCACCCATCGGCTGAACAAAGGAGAGTCCACCAAGGGAGACATCGCCCTGTCGCTCTCGAAGGTGATGGCGGACAAGGTCGCGGAGTATCTCACCAAGGCGAAGATCTCCAACGGCCAGGTGGTGTTGATCGGTGGGGTCACGCACAATCGTTTCCTGGTGGAGTACGTGCGGGAGTCCAGCCCGGGGATCGACTTCGTCGTGCCCCCGGAGGCGCCCTACTTCGAGGCCTTCGGCGCGGCGCATCTGGCCCCCGAAAGGGGCGCCCAACTGCCGCCGGAGGGCGGGCTGGTGCGGCCCGGTTCGGGGCTGATCTTCAAGACCTACTCCCCCCTGTCCGAGTCCAGCGAGAAGGTGATCAATGCGCCCTCGCGTCGGGGGAATTTCGATCCCAAGGCGGAGTATGTGCTCGGCGTGGACGGCGGCAGCACGACCACCAAGGTCACGCTGGTGAACGCCGATACGCTCGAGGTCGTCGCCGAGCACTACGGTCGCACCCACGGGGATCCCGTCGCCGCGCTCAAGAACTGCCTGCGCGAGGTCAAAAAGCACCTGGGTGATCAGAAGCCGCGGATCCGTCTTGTCGCCGCCACCGGGTCCTCTAGAGAGCTTCTGGGGGTCTTCCTCGAGACGGCGGGCGTCTACAACGAGATCATCGCGCACACCGTCGGAACGACCTACTTCCAGAAGTCCGTGGACACGATCTTCGAGATCGGCGGCCAGGACGCCAAGTATGTGCTCATCAACAACGGCGTGCCCATCGACTACGCCATGAACGAGGCTTGCTCCGCCGGCACGGGCTCCTTCCTGGAGGAGTCGGCCGCCGGAGATCTGTCCATCGACACCGCGCCGGAGATCGGCCCCATCGCACTGAAGGCCGAGGCACCGCTGAAGTTCGGCGAGCACTGCTCGGCCTTCATCAACTCCGATATTCGCAAGGCGATCCAGCAGGGCGCCGCGCGTGAGGACATCGTCGCCGGCCTGATCTTCTCCATCGTCGCCAACTACTTGAACCGCGTGGTGGGGAACCGCGCGGTGGGCGAGCACATCGTGTTGCAGGGCGGCGTCGCCAAGAACCCGGCGGTGCCGCTGGCCTTCGCGCAGATGACCGGCAAGACCATCACGGTGCCCCCGGATCCCGAGCTCATGGGCTGCTTCGGCGTAGCGCGGTTGGTTCTGCAGAAGCTGGAAGAGGGAGCGATTGAAAAGGGCGAATTCGATCTGGACGTGCTCATCGACAAGGAGATCACCTACGGCAGGGAGTTCGTCTGTAAGTCCTGCGAGAACCTGTGCACCATCCGGCGCCTGGTCGTTGGTGATCGCCGCTATCCCTTCGGCGGTCGCTGCTCGAAGTACACCAACCAGCGCAAGAAGCGGAAGCTCCGCGCCGACGAGTGCGTCGACTACACGCAGGAACGTTCGCGGATGCTCTTTGAGGAGTTCGCGCCTGTAGCGGACACGCTGATCCCAAAGACCTCCCGCGTGGTGGGTGTCCCCATGGCCTTCTCGGTCCACACCCTGTGGCCCTTTTACTCCTGGTACTTCCACAGCCTCGGCATCAAGATCCAGATCTCGACGAAGATCCTTCCCGAGGGCATCGCCAAGCAGGAGAGCAACTACTGCTTCCCGGCGGAGATCGCCCACGGCGCCATTCAGGACGTGCTGAACAAGGGCGTGGACTTCGTCTTCTTGCCTCATTTTCGGGATATGCCCACGACCGAGGACGTGCACGCCTGCACCTGTCCCTTGACCCAGGGGCTACCGTTTTTCGCACGGCACGCCTTTGAGTTGAGCGAGAAGCAGATGTTGCGGCCGCTGGTCTCCTTCGGGGAGGGCTTTGAGTCCAGCCGCACCGCCTTCGAGGAGATGGCCGAGCACCTCGGTTTCACCCGCGAGGAGGGGGGCGACGCCTACGACGTCGGCGTGCACCACTACCAGCGATTCCTCGCCGCCTATCGGGCGCTGGGCGACAAGGTGCTGCGCGAGGTGGACCAGAACCCGGACCGCATCTACATCGCCCTGCTGGGGAGGCCGTACAACGCTTTTACGCGTGACGCCAACATGGGGATCCCGCGCAAGTTCACCTCCCAGGGCGTAACGGTGATCCCCTACGACATGATCTTCGAGGACGACGCCGAGATCCCGCCGAACAACTACTGGTACTTTGGCCAGCAGAACATGAAGGCGGTGAGACAGGTCAAGAACGTTCAAAACCTGTACCTGTCGTGGATCTCGAACTTCTCCTGCGCTCCTGACTCTTTCATGCTCCACTACGTGCGCTGGCTCATGGGGCAAAAGCCCTACCTGGTGTTGGAGATCGACTCGCACACCGCCGACGCCGGGCTCGACACCCGGGTGGAGGCCTTCCTCGACATCGTGCAGAGCTATCGACACCACGTCACCCCGGTGGCATCGGTGCCCTTCGAACGCCGATACTCGGTGGCCTTGAAGGAGGAGTACTGCGATATCGTGGATGGCAAGACGGGCGAGAAGCTCGACATCCGCGATCCCCGCGTGAATCTCATCCTGCCGCCCATGGGGGATCTGTCCACCGAGGTGATGAACGTGGCCGCCCAGCGCCAGGGGATCCATTCGACGCATCTGCCGCTGCCCGACATCCAGTCCACCCAGCTCGCGCGCAACGTCGCTTCGGGCAAGGAGTGCATTCCGGCGCTGCTGGTCCTGGGATCGATCCTCAAGTTCTTCCAGACGCACAACCCCAAGTCCGGAGACGACCTCTACCTGGTCTTCGTGCCCTCGACTCTGGGGCCCTGTCGAACCGGCCAGTACTTCGTGTTCTTCGACCGGCTCTTCGAGGAGATGGGCTGGGAGAACGTGGTCCTGCTCGTGGCCAACTCGGAGAACTCCTATCGAGAGCTGGGCTCGACCTTCA
>JAOZUO010000265.1 GCA_029938605.1 Deltaproteobacteria bacterium
CGCAGGCGATACAGGCGTCCGCCAGTACATAGGCCAGACCGTCGCTCGTGAAGGCTACGGCGTCGTCCTCACAGACCTCGGCGCAATCGCCCAGGCCGATGCAACCCCAACGGCAGTCCTTGTTGCCCGATCCCACCAGCACCGCCGCGCGGCAGGTCTGCGGGCCCAAATAGAGCGACCGGTCCGGAGCGACGTTTCGGCCGCCGGCGCACTTGATCAGGGCCACCTTTTCGACCACGGCCACGGCCTCCACGCCCAGGATGCGCGCGATGTCCTGCACCGTGTCGTTGCCCCCGGGGGCGCAGAGCGTGATGTCCTTGCCTTCCACGAGCTCTTTGGCGTAGCCGCTGCAGCCAGGATAGCCGCAGGCGCCGCAGTTGGCGCCGGGCAGGATGTCCATCAGAGCCTCTACCCGCGGATCTTCCGGGACGTAGAGGTACTTCGCGGCCACGGCCAGGCCCGCGCCCAGGACGGCGCCGAGACCGGATAGCACGAGAATTGGAACCAACATGCTCATCGTCTGTCTTCCTTTAGACCAGGCCGCTGAAACCCATGAACGCGAGGGAGAGAATGCCCGCCACGACCAACGCGGAGGCGGCGCCCTTGAAGGCGTTGGGGATGGCGGCGGTCTCCAGCCGCTCCCGGATGCCGGCAAACAGCAGCAACGCCATGCCGAAGCCCACGGACGCCGCGAAGGAGTACACCAGCATCGGGACGAAGCCGCGGTTCTCGTCGATGTTCATGACCGCCACGCCGAGGATGGCGCAGTTGGTGGTGATGAGCGGCAGGAAGATACCGAGTGCCTCGTACAGGGAGGGCGAGAACTTCTGGATTGCCATCTCGGTGAGCTGCACCAGGGAGGCGATCACCAGGATAAAGACGATGGTCTGCAGAAAGCCGATGCCCAGGGGATTGAGTACGCCCATCTGGAGGATCCACGTCACCGTTCCGGCGAGGACCATGACGAAAGCGACCGCCATGGACATGCCCAATGCCGTTGAAATCTTTTTGCTTACGCCGAGAAATGGGCAGATGCCCAGGAATTTGGCGAGGAGCAGGTTGCCTACAAGAATGGCGTTGATCGCCAGAATCAGAAGTTCCATGGTCAATGAGTCCTTTGGCCCGGGATAGTAGTCTTACGGCTGTCGATGACAACCCTATTAATGCTGGAAAGTTGCAACTCGAGTGGAGGGAACGATCGCTCACTGAGGGGAGGGAGATTCGGTTGACCCGGTTGGGCTCGGCGCGTACCATATTCAGCACTCTCTAACTTGAGGAGGAAAGTCAGATGCGTAAACTCTCATTTTGGTCGATGATCGCTTTGCTGGTTGGGACTGTGGCGACCGGTTGCGGGATCCCCAAGGAGCAACACGATAAGGCCCTCGCCCAAAACAAGGCTCTCCAGACGGAGCTGGACAAGCTTCGCGGGGACAAGGAGTCCATGCAGGTCAAGCTCGGTAGCTTGGAGGCGGATCTCGCGAAGGTCAGAGCTTCGCTCAAGGAGATGGACGATCTCAAGGCGGCCCTGGCCAAGTCCAAGGGCGCCAAGGCGGAGTTAGACAAGCTCAAAGCGAAAATGGCAGCCCAGAAGGCTCTGAACGACCGGCTGCGGGCACAGTTCCGGGGGCTCATCTCCGCGGGCCAGCTCCGGATCATGAACGTGAACGGGCGGCTGGTGATCAAGATGGCCAACCGCATCCTGTTCAAGCCCGGCCGGGATAAGCTCTCCCGTGCTGGACAGCGCGCCCTCAAGAAGATCGCCAAGGTGCTCAAGAAGATCCCGCGTCACTTCCAGGTGGCCGGTCACACGGACAACAAGCCCATTAAGAAGTCCAAGTTCAAGTCCAACTGGCAGCTCTCGGCCATGCGCGCCGTGAAGGTGGTTCTGGTGCTGCGCAAGGGCGGCGTGCCCGGCGGCAACGTCAGCGCCGCGGCCTTCGGTGCGTACCAGGCGGTGTCCACCAACCGCACCCGCACCGGGCGCAAGCTCAATCGTCGCATCGAGATCACGCTCCTGCCGGTCATCCCCAAGCGCACTCGCTAACGCATCCCGAATGGGCTGCGCCAAACCCCACGCCACACATTGGCAGGATCTCCGCTCCCGACCCGTGGAGCAGATACTCGATCGCCCGGGTGTGGCCGCGTCCACCGAGGGCGCCGGCGCCAGCGTCAGCGCTACCGATAGCGTTGGCTTCGGCTTCGAGGTTTCCTTCCTCACGGATCGCTACCGGGTGGATCCGGAGGCCGAGCGCATCGACGCCCTGGGCCCGGATCCCGAGCTGATCCTGAGGGACGCCTTCCAGATCCTGCTGCTGAACTACCTGCTCGCACCCAATGGTGGGCCGCCCACGGGGGAGCTCATCAGCGAGAAGGAGCTCCGGGGCGGGGCGACTTTCTTCCGGGGGCCCCACGAGCTTCCGGTATCCGAAGTGGTGGCGAGGTACGGAGAGGACGTCCCCGGATTCGAATCACGGGCCCGGGAGCTCGGAGGCGTGCCCGCCCAGCACGGCGACTGCGCCATGCGCCTGCAGCCCTTCGCCGCCATCGAAATGACCTACATCCTCTGGCGGGCAGACGACGAGTTCGGCGCCTCCATGTCGGCGCTCTTCGACCGCTCCATCGGACGCTGGCTCACCCTGGACATGGTCTACATCATGGCCGGCGAGGTCAGCCGTCGACTAGCCAGCCCGCCACGCTGACACCAAACGGCCCTTGGGTTTTCTTTCCCTCGAAAAGCCATATATAGTCCTCTCATGAGCTGTCTGGTCTGGTTGTTTCGTTTCGTCACTCCCCTGACGCTGCTGTTGGCTTTGGTGGGGCTTTGGGGCTGTGAAGAGGCCGAGCCCGGACCCACTTTGGTTACCGCGCATGACTGTCTCACGGATCCGGGCTGTCGCCAGGTGATGGTCGTGGCGCACCGCGGGCACAACGCCGATCACCCGGAGAACTCCCTGGCCGCCATCCGCGCCGCCGCTGAGGTGGGCTGCGATTACTCGGAGCTGGACGTTCGTCACACCGCCGACGGCGTCCTGATCCTGATGCACGATGGCACGGTGGACCGCACCACCGACGCCACGGGCGATGTGGAGTCGTACACCTGGGCCCAGCTCCAAGACCTGATCCTGCTGGGAGGGGATCCGGGGAACCCCGAGAGCTCCGAGGTGCCGCTCTTCGTGGACGCGCTGGCCTTGAGTCGGGAGCTGGGCATCATGCTCTACGTGGATCTGAAGACCGATCGCAGCGACCTCGTGTTGGCTGACATCGAGTCCGGTGCCTACTACGAGGTTGCCCTGGTACGGGACGACCTGGTGGACGTCGCGCCCATGGCGACCGACGACCCGGAGCTGTTGGTGATGCCCCCCATCTCCGATGGCGATGAGCTGCTGGCGGCCATGGCCGCTGTGGATACCTTGCGGATCGTGGAGATCGCGCGGGTGGTTTCGGACGCGGATCTGACCGCGCTGATCCTCTCCTCCGGACTCCAGGCCCAGCAAGACGTCATGGCGGACGGCGACCCAATGGCCGCCTTGAGCGGCGACTACACCGGATGGAGGTCCTACGTCGAGGCCGGGGTGCAGCTCCTACAGACCAACTTCCCCGAGCTTCTGGTCCCCGCCGTAGAGCAGTACAATCGCACCGGCGTCTTCCCCGACGAGGGCCCTGGCGCCCTGTAGCCCTGGCGCCCTGTAGCCCGGCGGGATCTAGCGGTCGACTGGTGGCTCCGTTGCGTGCGTGGGGCCGTCGGTGGCGGGGACCCTCCCGCCCAGCTTCTCCACCACCACCCGGGTGAGCCAGCGGTTGAAGTCCCGGAAGTAGTCCAGGCTGGCGGTGCCGCCGATCCAGATCCCCACCAGGTAGGGGATCCAGGAGAAGATGTACAGGGCCGGTGCCACGTAGAGGGCGAGGACGGGCTCGGAGAGGACCGCGGCCATGATGAGTATCAGGCTCGCCCCGGGCCAGCCCAGGATCAAGCCGCCACCGGCCAAATACAGCCCCACTGCCGTGCGCCGCGAGGGCCGACGCCGAAATCGGCTTAGATCTGCCCTGGTTACGATGGCATTGCGCACATACTTAGAGTGCGTCAGCTTTCTTCCAATCCAACTCACGTAGCATGTGGGTACCAGATCCGGACACTTGTGGTCAATTGTGGGGGGCAAACCGGTGTGTGGCCATTGCCTTGTCGAGCCGATAACCAAGGTAGTCGGGAGAGCGGGGTTTCAGGGTAGGGCCTGGTCTAGGTCCATCGCCATGGTGAGGCAGGAGAAGCCGGAGGTGATCCACGTGAAGCTGGTCTGATCCGAGGTGCCGGTTCCCTCTACGTGGAGCTTCGGACCGCCATAGATTGGGTCGTCTCCGTCCAGGCAGAACTCAGGGCCGAGGGTGGTGTTACTCCATAGCGAGAGGAATACGGCGCGGCCCCCGGTGCTGACGGTGCCGTCAAAGACCGGACCGGAGTTGGGATTGTCGGCGCGCACATCGAAGATTTCGATCACCTCCCCGGTGCCGATGTTGAGGGTGGCGACCTGTCCGGCGTCGTCTCCGATGAGCGTATCGGGCGTGAGCACTACCCCGGTGGCCGGGCCGTTCAGCCACACCATGACCATGATCTCCGTGGCGCCCGGG
This sequence comes from Deltaproteobacteria bacterium, assembly GCA_029938605.1. Classification (GTDB taxonomy): domain Bacteria; phylum Myxococcota_A; class Polyangia; order HGW-17; family JAJRWW01; genus JAJRWW01. Next base: position 4,624 of record JAOZUO010000265.1, read on the forward strand.
GGGGGCGCGAAGGGATCGAGGTAGACGTCCATTATGGCGCTGTCGGCCACGGGTTGCTCGCCACAGGAGACCCGCACCACCGGCGGCCAGCCTCCGCTGCCCGGGCCAAAGCCGCAGCGCCCCGTAGCGGGCTGCCCGTCCACGGTGCCGCGCATTTCGAAGTACAGGGGCTCGAAGGAGGGGAGGTCATTGCACAGGGCGGTCTCCTCGACCTCGGCCACCCCATCGAAGCCGAACACCAGCGAGGACCAGCCTCCCGCGGTGGTGGTCGACACCATGGGCAGGGTGCGGCGAACCGAGCCGCCGATCATTTCGTCGAGCTCTGTGAGCACCACCTCGCTGCCCTGGTTGTCCGACATCTGCACCCGGATGCGCACGCGCTCGGCGTTGGCCTCGGCGTGGGGCGTGATATGCATCAGGTGGCAGTACAAAGAAGCTGGTGTACCGCTGTCATTCTGCGTCGCGCCGTCGGGTTGCGTCGATCCATCGCCACTGGTCGAGGCGTCGGGAGCCGTGGCGTCCCCCTGGCCGGCGGCGCTGTTCTCGCAGGACGCCACCAGCATCAGGCTCAAGCTCAGGCCCAGGCTCAGGCCCAGGCTCAGGCTCAGGCCCAGGCTCAGGCTCAGGCTCAGGCGGGCGCAGATGGCCACAGCAGGCTTCGTCATGACAACTCTCTCCCGGGTAGTGGATGGGCAGCGGCGACGAGACGTCCCCACGACCTCTGTCCCAAAGACACGACGATCCGTGGTTTGTTGCACGGTATCGAGATCAACGGCGATTGGGATCGCGACGATGGACTCTATAAAGAAACCATCATCGTCCTGGTGAATATCTGTAAGGGGGTTTTCAAAAAAAATCACCTTTGTTACTGTGCCTACCTATGCCGATGCAGTTATTTCTCTAACAAGAAGGAGAATTGGTGTCCATGAAACCGCGTACTCGTTCCATCGCTGTTACCGCTCTGCTCGTCGCTGCCGCGGGGCTTAGTGTGGCCTCCCCCAAAAAACAGAAAGCCAGGATCCCCAAGATCCGCTGCGACGCTCCTCCGGGAGTCTATGCTGCTACCCCCTACGGAAAATGGATCGCCTTGGTGAAGAGCAACAAGGGCAGGGTTACGAGCTATGGCGCGGTGGTTATCTATAGAAAAGGCAACAAGGTCGGCCTCGTCGGAAAGAACTACAACCGCGATGGCAAGCTGAGGTACACATGGCGGGGTCTGGGCACCTATGTCGGTAGTAAGAAGAAGCTGCTGTACCTCTGGAAGATTTCCGGACGTAGTCACGGGATCAACAAGATGTTTCTCACCAACGGAAACGCGAAGCTCACCGGCTACTGGTTCCGAAAGGGTGCGAAGGGTAGAGAGAGCTTCTGCCGTGCCGTGAAGTAGTTCGGGGGATTCCCCTCGGACCTTGGCCCTCAGGGAACAAAGGACCCGTAGGGTGAACGCTGTGGAGCGTGGTGCTGATTAGCGACGACGGTAGGTGTTCCGGCGCTTTCGTTTATATCGGTTGCGACGACGGTAGGTGTTGCGCTGGCGACGATTGAGCTTCCGGTTGAAGGTTCGCTTGGCCCGCCGACGGCGCTGCCGTTTCCGGTAGTAGCTGCTGGAGCTGCGGCGTGATCGGTATCGGCTCCGGGAGGAGTAGGAGCGGCGATATCGGTTACGGTAGCGATTTTTGTTACGGGATCGGTAGCTTCGACTGGAGCGATAGGTACGGCCGGAGCGGTAGCGCTTGCTGCGTTGATACGACGATCCGCTCCGGTACTTGCTGCGGTTGGAGTGCGCCTTGCGGTTGCCGGAGGATCCCAGGCACAGCAGGGCGCCGATCCCCAGGGCGAGCAGGGAAATGACACTGCGCACAAATGCACAGCGCGATCCCCGATCCTCAGACTTCAATGACTGTTGCATGTCTTCCTCCCTCGGCCCGCTACCGGATTTGTGACAATCTAACGCCACTCCGTGTGTATGGCATCATACGCAAAAAAGATCAATGGTTTTTGGCCTCACCCATAAGTAAAGTGGTTGTCCATAGCTCCCCACAGCCTCATCATGCCCTGTTGGGAGAAAAAAACTATTTGTCACGATGAGGGCCGAGGCGCTTCATAGGAGATAGATCATGCAGTGCCCAACAACAGGGTTCCGACGGTTCGGAGCGGGATTGTGCTCAACGGGAATCGTGGTCTCGGCGCTTTGGTTGGCGCTGGGGTGCGACCTGGCCTGCGGTGATTCGTCCAACCAGGGCCACCCGGACGGTTCAGTGGACTCTGCCGTCTCCGGGGAGGATGCCAGTCGACGCGATGCCTGGATCCCCCCAGCGGACCCTTTCGGCCCGAGGATCTTCTACTCCGATCTCCTCGGTGGCCCGACCGCGGGTGGCCAGGACGACAAGGGGGCCTTTGTCACCCTCTACGGCAGGGGCTTTGGCGACTCCCAGGAGACCTCTACCGTCACGGTTGGGGGAGGAAGTGTGGCCGGCTATCCCATCTGGACGGATGTGAAGCTCACCTTCCAGCTCGGTCCAGAGGCCCAGACCGGAGAGATCGTCGTCCACGTCCCCGACAAGGAGCCAAGCAACCCCCTTTTCCTTTCGGTTCGGCAGGGCAGGATCTTCTTCGTGTCCCTGGCGGGGGACGACGGAAACGACGGGAGCTACGAGCATCCCTGGCGCGACCTGGCCAGCGCCAAGCGTCTCCTCCAACCGGGCGACATTCTGTACGCCATGGACGGGGTTACCGCCACCGCTGGGGATGGACCCGGAACGGCCCTGTGCATCTCACAATTCTATGGCTGCGAGGCGCAAGCCGGTACAGCGGAGTTCCCCATCGCTCTGGTGTCGTATCCGGGTGCCAGGGTTACCGTGGGCTGCATGGAGTCGGAGTGTCCGAGCAACGGCGTCCGCATCTACGCGCCGCACTGGACCGTCGCGGGCCTGAGCATCGTCGGCAGCGGCAACACCTACGCGGCCGCCGTGTCGCTCGACCACACGACGACAGATCGCCAAGCCCAGTCCG
>JAOZUO010000266.1 GCA_029938605.1 Deltaproteobacteria bacterium
TTCGCCCGCGCGAAGGAGCTTCACTCTGCCGCTCCAGCGGGGCGCTGAGAGAGCGGCTGCCGTGACCCCGCCTGTAGAGTTACAGCTTGCTGTAACTGTACTTGCGGGGCGACGGAGCCCGTAGGGCGCAGTCAACTCCTCCGCGCGAGCTTCGCTCTCTTGTGTTTCGCCCGCGCGAAGGAGCCCGCGGGGTGCTGAGAGAGCGGTAGGAGTGACCCGGCCTGTACAGTGACAGCCCTGGCTGTGGTTCCCCTCGAAGTGACAGTTGGAAAATATTGAGCTTTGTTTGGCGATTGACACTCCAGCCGCAAATTGAGAGAGCGGCTGGAGTGAGCGCCTCGGCGATGGGAGTGGATTACTTGCAGGTCTTGGCGCCGGGTTTGCCGACGCACTTGTCCGAGCAGCACTCGGTGCCGGTGGTGCAGGAGGCGCCAACCGGGAGGAGACCGTCGCACTCATCGACCGGGGGCGGCTCTTCAACGCAGTCACTGTCGGCGCTGTCGATGGTGCCGTCGCAGTCGTTGTCGATGCCGTCGGAGCAACTGGTCTCCGGGTTTTCGGTCGGTGTACAGGTGGGGATGGACTGGAGCTCTTCCAGCGCGTCCTTCGCCTGGATCAGTCCGTGGCCGAACTTGAGCATGTCGCCGTCACCCAGCATGACCGCTGTGGTCTGCAGCGCTTCGCGCACGGTGACGTTGGTCGCGCTGGGCACGTTGCTCCAGATCAGGGCCGCGACGGAGGCGACGTGCGGAGTGGCCATGGAGGTGCCGTTGAAGAAAGCGTAGTCCCAGTCGCTTTTCACGATCGTGATGGTGGTGTCTAATCCGATAGAGTCATCGATCAGCGCCAGGCCGTCCGCCTTCGTAATGCCGATGGAGGGGATCAGGGTGCCGCCGCCCTCCACGGTGCCGGCGAGGTTTCCGTCGACGTTGTTGTAGATGATCGCTGCCACGCCGCCGCCCTCCTCACAGGCCAGGACCTTGTCGGCGAAGGTGATGGTGCCGCGCTGGATCAGGCAGACGAAGGGATCCCCGTTGGCGGGACCCTCGCAGGTGGACTGACCATCTCCGCAGTCGGCGAGCACTCCTGTCCCCACACCGATTGGCGAGCCGCCCATGGGCAGAGCGTCGACGCTCGCGCCATCGATGGTGAGCGTCGTGTCGAGTCCATGGCCGATGGGGATCGTCGAGAGAACCTCTACGCCCGGAGCGGAGAGCTCCACATACTCATTGGTGTTGGAGAAGCCCGCGTGGTCGCCGTTCTTGTCGATGGCGGCCACCGAGATGACCGAGGTGTAGGAGGCCGGGTAGGAGAGGTCGCTGTTGCCGTCGTTGGACGCGGCGGCGATGGAGAGGATGCCCTGTTCGTACAGCGCCTTGAAGCCCTTCTCCTCGGTCTTGCTGATACAGCGCTTGGCTAATTTCGGTGGGCAGGAGCGGCCGAGGCTCATGCTGATCACCTTGGCCCCGGCGTCACGGCAGAGGTACGCCGCATCGATCAGATCCGACGAGTAGGCCCAGTTGCCGTCGTCACCGAACACGCGCACGATATGGAGTGAGACGCCGGCGCCGCCGCTGCCGAGCGGGGCCACACCAACGACTCCCTTGCCATTGCCAGCCAGGGCCGAGATCGTGCCCGCCACGTGGGTGCCGTGACCGCTGTTGTCCACGTCCCAGGGAATGTTGGTGTCCGAGCCGTTGACCTGGGAGAGGTCGTTGGACAGATCCTCGTTGCCAAAGTTGTAGCCGGAGTCGATGATGCAGACCTTGATGGGGTTACTCCCCTGGGTCACCTGGTCGGCTTGGACCATCTGGATCCCATAGGGGAGGATCTCGCCGGGTCGGGTGCCGAGGTCAGCGTAAGGCAGGTTCAAAGCGAGCGGGACGACCTTCAGATCTTCCTCGATGTACTCGATGTTCGGGTTCTTCGACAGGGCGAGCACCGCTTGTTCCGGGAGATACGCGGCGACCGCGTGGAGCTCTGGGAGCCGCCGGACGATCTGTGCGTTCGCGGCCATGAGGGCGTTCTCAGCAGCCGGCGTCTTCATCGACACGATGTAGCGCTTGACCGGCGCCACTGCCTTTGTCTGTGAGTCCACGTCCACTTGGTGAGAGCATGATACGGCGAACATCGCCACTATCGAGACAATCCCCATCCATTTGCCTAGAGTTAACATTGTTCGGTACTCCTGTGTGATTCGTGGGCTACCCAGTAGCCACGAGTGATTTTTGTTCTATCTCAACCAGGAACCTCAACTCCGAAAGATCATAAACCCAATGTAGGACTATGTAGGTTGGTATGCGTGTAGGTATGTACAACACCTTCAGGAAAGTCAAGAAAAACTTCTGTATTGTGTTTGTGGGGTACACTGCAAATAATCAGGATCTGGTAATATCAACTCAAGATTGGGCTCATCGCGTAATCCGTGTTCTTATTAAATTACGGCAGGATGCACGATGGCCGGGTGTTTCCGTTCGCTGGGCCTGGACTACTGTGGAAATAGCAAAAAAAGGAAAAGAGACATGCTGCTTGGAGATGACGAGACAGGAGTCCATGCGGCAGGTAGCTCATCACTCTGAATGACAGGTGGCCAGCGAGAGGGGCATGGTCCGCTTTTGTTTGGTGTTTGTCTGGGGAAATTTGCCCTCTGGTCTTCGGGGGCGGTCGAGGGTAGGATTTGCTATGGTCGAGGAGTCCGCAGCTACTGACAACCAGCGTTCGCCGGAGGAGTCCGACGAGTCGTCCGCGCGAAAAGTCGTTGCCCCCAAGCGGCTGGGCTGGGTGTGGACGATCCTGCTGTTGCTGTTGCTGCCGGCCACGGCTGTGGGGTTGTGGTATGGCGGCACCCGGCATCGGGTGGACGACTATCCCGAGAAGGTGAAACCGCGTCCCCGAGGCCTGGTTCCTAAGCACCGCAAGTCCATGGCGCGGCCCGTGGCGCGTCCCATGGCGCGTCCCGTTGCGCGTCCTGTTGCGCGTCCTGTTGCGCGGCCTGTTGCGCAGCCTGTGGCGCGTCCCGTGGTGCCCGAAGGAGCGATGAAGTGAGCGGTAGCAGTGGCAGCGACGGCGGTGGCGGTGGTGGTGGCGGTGATCGTCGTACGTTCCTCAAGCGTGTGGGGTATACGGCTCTGGTGGGAGCGGGGTTTGGGGCTGGTGCGCTGGTCACCTATGATGGGACGAACCCTGTTAAGCCCCACGTGATCAAGGGCAAGCGTCTCCCCATGTACCAGGTGGTTGTGGCCCAGGGGACGCCGCGGGTGGCGGTGTCCCGGGGGGCCGACACCCTGGCCAACCTTCACGCCGCGCTCAAGGCCATGGGAGGGATCGAGCAGTTCATCAAGCGCGGGGACCGGGTGGTCTTAAAGCCCAACGCGGCCTTCGACCGTACGCCGGGCCAGGCGGCCAACACCTCTCCGGAGGTGGTGGGCGAGGTCACGCGTCTGTGTCTGCGGGCGGGGGCTCAGAGGGTGACCGTCGCGGAGAACACCCTCTTTGATCCCGGCCGCTGCATGGAGAGCTCGGGCATCGATGCGGCCGTGCGCAAGGCCGGTGGCAAGGTCCACCTGCCCAAAAAGGACAATCAGTACGCCGAGGCCATCATCGACGGCCTGGTGCTCGACACCTGGCCCGTAATGAAGATCTTCTGGGAGGCCGACAAGGTGATCAACCTGCCCACGGCCAAACACCACCGGCTCGCCCGGGTTTCGCTGGGCATGAAGAACTGGATGGGCGCCATCGGAGGCCAGCGACGAAAGTGGCACCAGAAGCTGGACCTCACGGTGACCGACATGGCGGCGGTCATGCAACCCACCCTGACCATTTTGGACGCTAGCAGGCTCCTCATGCGACACGGTCCCACGGGCGGGCGGCTGTCGGACGTCAAGCGTGGTGACACCATCATCGTCGGCAGGGATCAGGTGGCCGTAGACAGCCTGGCGCTCCCCCTGCTGGGGGCGGCTCTTACCGAGGTGAGACAGATCGGCCAGGCCGCCCGTCGGGGCGTGGGCAGGATCCACCTCACCGACAGTGAGCTCGTAGAGCTCAAGACCGGCGCTTAGGAATTCTGGGTCGATGCAGCCTCAAACCATCAGACGAATCTTCGCCGGTTTCTTCCTCACGACCTTCGTGGTGCTGTCGGCGCTCATGGGTACGCAGATCGTCCGGGTCTACCCGGCGACGATCTTTCTGGAGCTCGATCCCCTGCACGGGCTGGCCACGGTCCTGGCCACGGGGGTGCTCTTCTCGGGCCTGGTGCTCGGGCTCATCGTCGTGGGGCTCACCCTGGTGGTGGGGCGGGCCTGGTGTTCCTGGATCTGTCCCCTGGGGATCCTGCAGGACTGCGCGTCGATCAAACCCAAAGACACCAGTGATCGCGCCGCCCGTCTGCGTAACCGCTACCGCTCCATTTATCACCTCAAGTACGGCGTGCTCATCGCCTTTTTGGTGCTGGCCGCCTTCGGGGTGACCCAGACCGGGCTGCTGGATCCCATGGCGTTGCTGCTGCGGTCCGTGGTGTCGTCCTTCCTGCCGCTCATCAACCACGCCGGCGTGCACCTGGACCCGGCCTCCCGGCTCACCTGGGGCGGTGTGTTCATCGGGCTGATTCTGGTGGTGATTCTGGTGCTGCCGCGTTTTTTGCCGCGTACCTTCTGTCGGGTGCTTTGCCCCCTGGGCGCGTTGCTGGGTCTGGTGGCGAAGTTTTCCATCTTCCGAATCTGGCGGGACGAAAAAAAGTGTACCCACTGCGGCGCCTGCCAGCGCGCCTGCCAGGGCGCCTGTGACCCGCACACCAACCTGCGTGTCTCGGAGTGCACCCTCTGCTTCAACTGCATGGCCGTGTGTCCCGAGGGCGCCATCGGCTTCGCCGCCCTGCCTTCGCGTGCGCGCGAAAATGTTGCCTCCCCGGACCTGTCCCGTCGGCGGGCCCTGGCCGCGGGAGGAGCCGGTGTCGCCTCCTACGCGCTGTTGGCTACCTCCGTGAGCTCCCGGAACCGCCCGCACCCCAAAGCCATCCGACCCCCCGGGGCCCTGGCCGAGAAGGACTTCCTGGCCAAGTGCATCAAGTGCGGGGCCTGTATGAAGGTGTGTCCCACCGGGGGCCTCCAACCCGCTGCCCTCGAGGCCGGGTTCGAAGGTCTCTGGACGCCCATCATGGTCAACGAGATCGGCTACTGCGAGCCCAACTGCACCCGCTGCGGTCGCCACTGCCCCACCGGCGCCATTCGCCCGCTGACCCACGCCCAGCGCGTCGGGTTGCCGCCCGAGAACAGTCCCATCCGAATAGGCACCGCCTTCGTGGATCGTGGCCGCTGTCTACCCTGGGCCAACGGTATCACCTGCATCGTGTGCGAGGAGGTCTGCCCGGTCTCCCCCAAGGCCATCGTGGTCGAGGAGGCCGAGGTGTTTCTGGGTCACACCCGCAGCGGCGAGGTCCACACCACTAAGGTGTTACGCCCCTATGTGAATCCGACGCGTTGCATCGGCTGCGGCGTCTGCGAAAATCACTGCCCTGTCCAGGGCAAGCGCGGCATCCGCGTGTCCTCCGTGGGCGAGTCCCGCTCCCGGGAGAACCAGATCCTCCTCATCGGTCGCCACCGGGATTGATCTCTACCGAGCGCGGATTCCTATCAGACCCATTGTGGTATTATGGGACTGCGTGAGGAGTTTTGATGCAGATCTTATTCAATAGAAGAAGTGGGTTCGCTGGTGTGGCCCTGGTCGCGGCGGTGGTGTTATCGGGTTGTGCAACCGGCGTTGGTCGGGCGTCCCAGGTTTGTGGAGACGGTATCGTGGCGGGATCCGAAGAGTGTGATGATGGCAACACCGTAAGTGGGGATGGCTGCAACGACACCTGCGGGGCCGAGGTGTGCGGCGATGGTGTGGTGCAAAGCGGTCTGGGGGAGCTGTGTGACGACGGCAACACGGAGCCGGGGGACGGGTGTAATGGCAACTGTCAGTTCGAGGGGCCGCCCAACTGTGGCAATGGGACGCTGGACTCGGCCGATGGAGAGGAGTGTGACGACGGCAACAACCTGTCCGAGGACGGGTGCAGCGCGGCGTGTCTCGAGGAGTTCTGCGGCGACGGAGTGACACAGGCGGGTCTTGGGGAGGAGTGCGACGACGGCAACAACGTCTCGGTGGACGGCTGTAACGGGTTGTGCGCGGCGGAGTATTGCGGAGATGGGACGGTGCAGACGGGTCTTGGGGAGGAGTGTGACGACGGCAACAACCTGTCAGAGGATGGGTGCACCGATGACTGCATCCTGGAGTCGGTGTGTGGGGACGGCATTTTGGAGGGGGCCGAGGGGTGTGATGACGGCAACTCGGTGAACGAAGACGGCTGCAGCACCATCTGTCAACCGGAGGTCTGCGGTGATGGGGTGAACCAGCCCGGCCTGGGGGAGGGGTGCGACGACGGCAACTCGGTGAGTGGGGACGGCTGCAGCGCCGACTGTCAGGTGGAGTTCTGTGGGGACGGCACGACGCAGGCGGGGTTGGGGGAACAGTGCGACGACGGCAATTCGGCTGACGAGGACGGCTGTGACTCCGCATGCCAGAACGAGGGGTGCGGGGACGGCACGGTGCAGGCGGGGTTGGGGGAACAGTGCGACGACGGCAACACTGTGTCGGGCGATGGGTGTAGCAGTACCTGTCAGAACGAGGTTTGCGGGGACAGCGTGGTCTCGGGAACCGAGGACTGTGACGACGGCAACAGCAGCAACAACGACGCCTGTTTATCCACCTGCGTGGATGCAGAGTGTGGCGATGGGTATCTGTGGACTGGAGTAGAGCAGTGCGATGACGGGGACACCACGCCAGGGGATGGCTGCAACGCCAGTTGCCAGAATGAGTACTGCGGGGACGGCGTGGTGCAGACCGGGCTGGGGGAGGAGTGCGACGACGGCAACGGGAGCTCGGAAGATGGTTGCAGCTCCGCCTGCGTGTGGGAATACTGCGGGGACGGCACATTGCAGCCCGGGCTGGGAGAGGAGTGTGACGACGGCGGTACCTGGAATGGCGACGGCTGCAGCTCGGGCTGTCTGCTGGAGTGCGACCCCACTGAAAACGTGGCGTTGACCGCCACAGCCACGAGCTCGGGCAACTCGTACCCCGGGAACTATGACCCATATCGCATGAACGATGGTTACGGTCACGCCTTCTGCTCCACCCATTACGCCCACTGGCTGGAGGCCTCGAACGTCCCCGACGGGAAGTGGATCCAGTTGACCTGGACCTCCACCCAGACCATCGGGCGCATCGTCATCGACACGGTGAACATCAATGTGGGCGACTGCATCGGCATAAGCACGGGACGGGTCCTGGCGGGCGGCACCATCCAGTGGTGGAACGGCAGCGCCTGGGTGACCGCCGGGTCGGTCTCGGGCAAAATCGACGACTGGACCTACAACTTTCCCACACCCGTGAACACCACGAGGATTCGCATTTACGACCTCTTCGCTTCCTCGGGCGCTGGCCAGGATAGCAATCCCATCGTCATCGAGTGGCAGGCTTTTTGTAACTAGCTCAATATAGGAGTCCCCCCGGCTTTGCCGGGGAGGCCTTCACCGTTTGACATTTCCGGGAGTCGTTTCCGCCGTTGATGCGTTCGCTTCGCCCGCGCG
>JAOZUO010000267.1 GCA_029938605.1 Deltaproteobacteria bacterium
GGGCGTCTGATCCGCGAAGAATCAGACGCCCGAGGGGTGAGTGAAGGGACTTGAACCCTCGACAACCGGGGCCACAACCCAGTGCTCTACCAACTGAGCTACACCCACCATACAAAGTCCATAGGGCCAGTCACGCCCGGCAGGACTCGAACCTGCTACCTACGGCTTAGAAGGCCGTTGCTCTATCCAGATGAGCTACGGGCGCTCACGGTGCCCTTTGGAACATCATTCGGGGCGAGAGGATTCGAACCTCCGGCATCCTGCTCCCAAAGCAGGCGCGCTAACCAGGCTGCGCTACGCCCCGCTCAACGAGACAGGTGTCTATATGACAATCCACCACTGACGATCAAGAGAAAAAAAAGAGGACCGGGTATCTTAGTTTCCACCCCAGAAGTGGGTTCGAAGCGAAAGCGTTCCAGGTGCGTCGGATGTGCACTACCGGATCACGGTGGTTGTACCGGGTGTACTACCCCAGATCTGGTGGTGTGCAGACGGCGTGCCTGGTGCGCTTGCAGCCGAAGTCCACTTCTGGGGTGGGAACTACGTGGTCCCAAAGTATTTCTGAAGGAAGGACTGCATCCGGCCCATGGCCATGGCTCGGTGACTGATGGTGTTTTTCACTTTGGCGCCGAGCTCGGCAAAGGTCTCACCCCGATCCGGGATGAGAAAGAGCGGATCGTAGCCAAAACCGCCTTCACCCCGGGGTGCCTCGAGGATCACTCCGTGACACTCACCCCGGGCCATCTCCACCTGATCACCCAGGGCGCCGCCCGGATCTGCAAACGCCATGGCGCAGACGAAGTGCGCCGTCCGGAGGGCCTCGTCTACTCCCCGTAGTCGGGAAATGAGCAGCCGGTTGTTGTCTGCGTCGGTGGCGTTTGGGCCGGCAAATCGTGCCGAATACACACCGGGGGCGCCTTCCAGGGCGGTCACCACCAGTCCGCTGTCGTCGGCCAGGGCCGGGAGACCCACGGCGGCGGCCACCTCCCGGGCCTTCTTTATGGCGTTCTCTTCGAAGGTGGCGCCGTCTTCCTCCACGTCCGGTGCGCCGAGCTCTGCCGCGGAGATCACCTCCAGCCCGAGGGGGGTCGCGAGCACCGACAGCTCCGCGAGCTTGCCCCGGTTCCGGGTGGCGAAGACCAGTTGGCTCATGACAGCGGCTCCAGCTGGGCCTGTTGCAGGGCCACCAGCTCTTGGATGCCCTTTGTGGCCAGGTCCAGCATCTGGTCGAGCTGTCCCCGGTTGAAGGTGGCGCCCTCGGCGGTGCCCTGTAGCTCCACCAGGGATCCAGAGGCCGTCATGGCCACGTTCAGATCCACATCCGCCTGGCTGTCCTCTTCATAGGGCAGATCCAGCAGGATCTGTCCGTTGAGCAGTCCTACGCTGACTGCGGCCACGGGCTCACCCAAGGCCTTGGCGTCCACCTTGCCCGCTCGGATCAGCCCTTGCACGGCCAGGGCCAGGGCCAACCAGCCGCCGGTGATGGCTGCCGTACGGGTGCCGCCGTCGGCCTGCAGCACGTCGCAGTCCACGGTGATGGAGTATCCCGCGAGCTGGCCGAGATCCACGGCCTGCCGGAGGGTGCGTCCCAGCAGGCGGGAGATCTCCTTGGCACGACCATTTTGACCGCGCCGCCCGCGGGTGTTGGTAGCCCGGGGCAACATGGCGTATTCGGCGGTGACCCAGCCCTGGTTCCGGGCTTCGGCAAAGGGCGGCGCTCCCTCCTCCACCGAGGCCGTGCATAGCACCCGGGTGCGGCCGAAGCTGCACTCGGCGGATCCCTCCGGGTGCAGTAGTACGTTGGTGGTCAGGGTTACGGGCCGCATGGCGTTGAGGGGGCGATCGGTTCGTTGGTAGTTGGACATGTTCATACCTTCGGGAAATGGGGTGAATCGGAGCATCATGCCCACGATCGGCCAGGGTGACAAGGGCATCGGATCCACAGGGATCCTTTTCCGCTGTTGACACTGCGAGCAGTCAGCGGTAAGAGGATGGCCCCCTATAGGGGAATGTCTTAAGGCGAGATGAAAGGAACATGGATGTCGCAACACAATCCGGAACCGGTCCTGGGTAGACCCCTCGAAGTCAAAGTCGACGATCGCGGCGTAGAGCGTGCGATTCGTAAGCTGCGTCGACTCACGGCGGGCGAGGGCGTGCTGCGCGAGATGAAGCGTCGCCGTCACTACGAGAAGCCGAGCCAGCGTAAGAAACGCAAGACCCGTGAGGCTGCCCGTCGTCGGAAGCGGCGTATGCGTCGTCAAGAGGGTCGGTAGACACTGCGCGCCAGCGCCTTGTGTCTCCCTTCTCCTTTTCTGAACGTTTTCCTCCCTTGTCTAAACCGATCCGTCTTCATGTGACCCTCGGCGATCCCACCGGCATCGGGCCGGAGGTGGTGGTGCGTGGGCTCGCCCATCTGCATGGACCCCCACCGGTGGTTCACGGCCACCGTGAGGTCCTGGACCGCGCCTGCGCGCTCCTGGGGGTTGACCAGCCCGCCCTGGAGCTGCGCGAGCCGCCCAGTCCCGCGTCCTTTCCTGGTCCCTTCGAGGCTCCCGGCCAGGCCCAGCTAGCGGCCCTGGACCAGGCTGTCGGGGCCTCCCTGGCCGGAGAGGTGGACGCTTTGGTCACCGCGCCCATCCAAAAAGCGACCATCCGCCAGGCGGGGTTCGATTTTCCGGGGCATACGGATTATCTGGCCCATCGGGCCGGCGTCGGGGTGACCATGATGTTTGCGTCGCCTCGGCTGAAGGTTTCCCTGGTGACGATCCATCTGCCCCTGGCCCAGGTGGCGGCGGCCATGACCGCCGACCGGCTCACCCTGGCGCTGCGCCAGACGGCAGAGTCCCTGGTGCGGGACTTCTGTGTGGCGGCGCCCCGCATCGCCGTGGCCGGGCTCAATCCCCATGCCGGGGAGGCCGGTGTCTTGGGTCACACGGAGCAGCGAGTGATGCAGCCCGCCCTCGCCGCCGCCCTCCCCGACCTTCGACGAGCCCTCGGAGAGGGGGTCGAGGTGGACGGTCCCCTGCCCGCCGATACGATCTTCCGTCGGGCCGTGGCCGGTGAATACGATGCCGTGGTGGCCGCATACCACGACCAGGCGTTGATCCCCGTTAAGCTCCTGGCCTTTGAGCAAGCAGTGAACCTTACCCTGGGCCTGCCCTTCGTAAGGACTTCTCCGGCCCACGGCACAGCCCATGATATCGCGTGGACAGGTCGGGCCGACGGTCGCTCCATGATCGCGGCCATGGAGTTGGCCGTCTCTCTGGCCCAGGCCCGCCGGCTGAGTTGACAAGCCGCGTCAAGCTGGTATTTTGCAAGCTCTCAAATCTCAGACCCAGGCTCAGGCTTAGGCTCCAACGAGGGTGGAGTCATCGCTGGCCTGGATGTCAAAGGTGGTACTGCGTTGTCGGTGGCAAAAAGCATCATCATTAAGGGTGCTCGAACCCATAATCTCAAGAATGTCGATATCGTCCTTCCGCGGGACCAGCTCGTCGTGATTACGGGAATCTCCGGGTCTGGCAAGTCCAGCCTGGCTTTCGACACCATTTACGCTGAAGGGCAGCGTCGGTACACCGAGAGCTTGTCGACCTACGCCCGGCAGTTCCTGCCACGTATGGCCAAGCCCGATGTGGACTCCATCGACGGTTTGAGCCCCGCGGTCTCCATCGAGCAGCGCAACGCCTCCAAGAACCCACGCTCCACGGTGGGAACGGTCACCGAGATCTACGACTACATCCGGCTGCTCTATGCGCGGCTGGGCACTCCCCACTGTCCGGACTGCAAGCTGCCCATCAGCTCCCAATCCGTGCAGCAGATCGTGGACACGGTGCTCCGGTTCTCCAAGGGAGCGCGCTTCTCGGTGGTGGCGCCGGTGATTCGACGGCGCAAGGGACAATTCAAGGCAGAGCTTTCCGCCCTACGTCGTGAGGGGTTCACCCGGGTAGCCATCGACGATGAGCTGTGTGACCTGAGCGACGATGTGTCGCTGGACAAGCGGAAGCTGCACGACGTGGACGTGTACGTGGACCGATTGGTCATGAAGGAAGGGTTGCGGCGGCGGCTGACCGACTCGGTGGAGATCGCCCTGCGCCTGGCGGGGGGACAGGTGAAGATCTCGCCTCTGGACAGTGATGAGGATCTGATCTTCTCCCAGAGCTTCGCTTGCGTGAAGTGCGGGTTCTCCATGCCCGATCTCACCCCACGCATGTTTTCATTCAACAACCCCCAAGGCGCCTGCAACGTCTGCGATGGCCTTGGGAGGCTGTACCAGTTCGACGCCGAGCGTATCGTGCATGAGCCGGATCTCTCCTTGCGGGAGGGGGCCGTGGAGCCCTGGGCCCGTCGGTCCGCGGCCTACTTCCAGCAGATCCTGGAGGTGGTGGCGGAGCGATACGGCTTCGACATGTATACGCCTTACCGCCTGTTGGGCACCGAGGCTCAGCAGGTGCTGCTGCATGGCTCGGGGGAAGAGAAGCTCGTCTTCCCCACGGGGCGGGGTAGCGACAAGGTGACCCGCCCCTTCGAAGGCGTCATCCCGAACCTGGAGCGCCGCCTTCGGGAGATGGAGCGGAGGCGCAGGGACGGCGGTCGGGCCGAGGATGGCGTGGACGACGCCCTCGAGGAATTTCATCGCTACATGCGTGAGGTGATCTGTCCGGACTGCGACGGCACGCGTTTGCGTCGGGACTCCCGCCACGTACTTATCGGTGATACGCCCATTCATGAAGTCACGAGCCTGAACATCACCGAGTGTCATGAGTTCTTCGGGGCTCTCACCCTGGAGCCGCAGCAGATGGAGATCGGCGATCGGGTGTTGCGGGAGATCACCAACCGGCTCGGTTTCCTGGTGGATGTGGGTGTGGGCTATCTGACCGTGGACCGCTCTGTGGCTACCCTGTCGGGAGGCGAGGCGCAGCGTATCCGTCTCGCCACGCAGATCGGCTCGGCCTTGACGGGCGTGTTGTACATTCTGGACGAGCCGTCCATCGGGCTGCATCAGCGGGACAATCGGCGGCTCTTGCGTACCCTCGAGACGCTGCGGGACCTCGGCAACACGGTGCTGGTGGTGGAGCACGACGAGGACACCATCCGGTCGGCGGACTACGTGGTGGACATGGGTCCGGGGGCGGGCCAGACGGGCGGCCGGGTGGTGGCCGCCGGAACCCCCGATGAGTTGGAGGATCATCCGACCTCCCTGACCGGTGCCTATTTGTCGAACCGGCGCACCATCAAAGTGCCCAGGTTCCGCCGCAAGTCCTCCCACGGACAGCTGGTGATCAAGGGCGCCACAAACAACAACCTGCGAAATATCACGGCGCGGTTCCCCATCGGGCTGTTCACCTGTGTCACGGGAGTCTCCGGATCGGGTAAGTCGTCGCTGGTGGTGGACACCCTGCTGCGGGCCCTGCAGGAGCGCATGTACCGCTCCAGCAAGATGGTCGGCCCCCACGAAGAGCTCACCGGAGCCCACTTAGTCGACAAGGTGGTGGCCATCGATCAGAGCCCCATCGGCCGTACCCCTCGGTCCAACCCAGCCACCTACACGGGCGTGTTCACCCACATTCGTGACCTCTTCGCGCAGCTCCCCGAGTCCAAAATGCGCGGATACAAGGCCGGGCGCTTCTCCTTCAACGTAAAGGGAGGACGGTGCGAGGCCTGCGAGGGAGATGGCGTCCTTCGCATCGAGATGAACTTTTTGCCGGACGTCTTTGTGACCTGTGAGGAGTGCGATGGGCGGCGACTGAATCGGGAGACCCTGGAGGTTCGGTTCAAGGGCAAGTCCGTGGCCGACGTGCTGGGTATGACCGTGCGTCAGGCCGGGGTGTTCCTGGGCCACGTGCCCAAGATTCGTCAGAAGCTGGAGACCCTTGAGGTTGTGGGACTTGGCTACCTGCGCCTGGGTCAGCCCGCCAACACCCTCTCCGGGGGTGAGGCCCAGCGGATCAAGCTGTCGCGGGAGTTGTCCAAAAAATCCAACGGCAAGACCCTCTACATTTTGGATGAGCCCACCACGGGCCTGCACTTCGAAGACATCAACCGGCTGCTGGAAGTATTGAATCACCTCGTGGAGGTGGGCAACACGATCATCGTCATCGAGCACAACCTCCACGTCATCAAGTGCGCTGACTACATCATCGATCTCGGCCCGGAAGGTGGCGACAAGGGCGGGGAGATAGTCGCGGCGGGCTCGCCTGAAGATGTGGCCAAGGTGGGACGATCCTACACGGGCGCCTATCTCAAGAAGGCGCTCAGCACCCAGGCCATCAGGGGACGCAGGACCAACCGCGTGGCGTCGAGCGCGTCGAACGCTGGACGCGCCCAGCCCGTCGGTGCCGCCAAATCTAAGAAATCCGACAAACCCAAGAAATCCACCAAATCGAAAAAGGCGGTTTCGTCCAAGAAATCCGCCGGCCCCAAAAAGCCCACCGGCGCGAAAAAAGCCGCCGGCGCAAAAAAGGTCGCCAGCGGGAAAAAAACCACCGCCGCGAAGAAAGCCGCCGTCGCGAAGAAAGCACCCAGCCCCGGAAAAGAAGCTCAGCCTTGAGCAGGGGCCTCGGGAAGCGGCCAGCCCCCACTGGACCTGTGCCGGATGGCTTTCTGCTGGAGCTGTGAGCTTACCGGGGCAAAAAAACCGGTAACCGCCGTCGCATTCTAGCGCAATGAACATTCGGAGATTAGTGTGTTTTCTCTTACTTTTTCTTCGTTGTTTATGATATCTATTACTCATTGCGAGCTGGGATAACCTCACATTGCTGCCCGGTGGCACCGTAGGGAGACGCAGTGCAAGAAGAACGACGACTGCTGTGGTACATGAAGAAGATTCCGCTCCTTGAAGACCTGCCTGGGGACGTCCTTGGGGAGTTGGTCAAGAGCGTGGAGATGCGGGAAGTTCGGCGGCGGCAGGTGATCTATATCCCGGGGGATCCGGGTCAGTCGATCTTTCTCCTCAACGGTGGCCGGGTGAAGATCTCCAAGGTCACCCGGGACGGTCGGGAGCTGACCCTCGCCTACCGTGTGCCGGGACAGATCTTCGGTGAGCTGTGTCTGGGCGAGGGCGGCCCTCGTGAAGAGATGGCCGAGGCCATGGAGAACGTGCTCGTCACCGAGCTGGATCGTACGATGTTTGAGAAGGTGATCGATCGCAACCCCGCTCTGGCGGTGGCACTCATGCGGATTTCGAATCAGCGGCGTCAGGAGGTGGAGAACAAGGTAGCCCGGCTCATCTTCCGGGACGTGAACGCCAAGCTGGCTGACCTGATTATCAGTCTGGGACAGGAATATGGCGTTGAGGATGCACGGGGTACGCTGGTGGCCATCAAGATCACGCACCAGGAGATGGCCAACCTCATCGGGTCCACTCGGGAGACGGTGAGTCTTACGCTGTCGCATTTCAAGAAGTCGGGACTCATCGCCATGGACGGTCGCAAAGTTATCGTGACGAACTTCGACGGCCTAAAAGCGCTCGCTTGACCGTCTCCCGCCGTTTCTTTTCAGCCTCTCAGCCTCTCAGCCTCTCAGCCTCTCAGCCTCTCAGCCTCTCAGCCTCTCAGC
>JAOZUO010000025.1:0-15139 GCA_029938605.1 Deltaproteobacteria bacterium
CCGACGTCGGCGGCCACGCTTACCGCCAGCGCCACGCACTGAGCTCGCGGTCAACCGCTTGTCAGACCCGTGGGAGAAGGATGAAGATCTCGCGCCACAATTCGGCGCCGAGAAGCTTCGCGGAGTCCAAGTGTTTGATATTCCGTCAGACCGGGATCCTGCGACAGGTCCCTCCGAGGATCGGCACCCCCGCTGTCGCCCATAGGGCTCCGGGTGGAAACCTGTGCTACGATTGACGGGTAGTTCCCCCGACCTAGGAGTGCAGCCATGAAGCAGATCGAGCCTCGGAAGCAGTACGACCACGATGGAGGGTATCCTTCGGTGGCGGATGTGGACCTGTCTCGGCGAGGGTTTTTCGGCGCCGCCGTGGTGGGCGCGGTGGGCCTGGGCCTGGGTGGCGCGGTGCTGTTGCCTGACGTGGCCGAGGCGGGACGGCGACACGGGTACGGGAAGGTTGTCCTGAGCTTGCGGTACAGCTATCTGGGCTGCAAGGTTCGCTTGGAGAAGATCGTGGTGCAGTCGCGCGACCGACAATTGGTCGTTTTTTTGGGCAAGGCCAAAGAATGGACCGGCCTGGCGGCGGCCTTGCGACGGGTGCTCGCCAAACACAAGTGCCGCGATGTCCAGGACGCAAAACGTCGGAGCGCTCTGCAGGTTCTTGTAGGCAAGGAGATCCTCGCCCGCTATCGAAAGCGAACCGGGCGTCGGACCAAGGCACCGCTGGTGACCCTCATTGTCGGCCGCATTCGATCGCCCGGGCCTGTCGACGGCGATGTCATGATGCCGTCGATCCCCCTGCTCCCCTGACAAATTCCCTGCGCTCGAAAAGTTGCCCACCTGGGGGGGGACGGTATGGTCGTAGACAGGGAATCAGCCCCAGGAGTCTACCCATGAAGCCGACGTCGATCATTGAGGAACGGACCATTCGGAGCGAACGTGCGCGGGTGGCGTTGCGCATCTTCCTGCAGCGGTGCGCGGTGCGCATGGGCGTCGAGTCGTTGGTGCTCGCCGATGGCCAGGGGCGGTCAGTGGTGTGTACGGATGAGACCCTGGACGCCGAGGCGGCGGCCCGTCACGCGGCGGCGTTGTACCGCGACGGGGTGCGGGTGCCCGACAGTAACGAGCGGGCCCAGCGGGCCTGGCCGGTGGTCCTGGGGAACGACGACGGATTTTTGCTCGCTCTGGGTCGGCCCACAATATCGTCAGAAGAGATCGCCGAGACGCGCGACGGCATCGCGCGCATTATCCAAGATGGCTAGCCTTTGCTGCTAGGGGACTTGCTGCTAAGCCAATTGCAGGGGGAGGCTTTGGCGCTTCTTCCAGGCCTGGGATACGGCTTGGCGGAGAGCGGTGATGGCCATGGTCGTGGTGTAGCGGCGTAGCTCGGGCAGGTGTCCCAGGGCGTAGTCCAGATCTTCGGAGGTGAGGGACATGGCCACGCGCAGGGAGTTGTTCCGCATGAGCTGGGTGACGATGGAGCCAACGGCCACGAGGGCGGGGCTCCCCGCCGCCCGGAACTTCGCTTCGCAGACGGTGGCCTGAGGGTCTACCTTGATAGACAGCTCCAGGTGCTCGTCGTCAGCGGTAGAGCTGGCGAAGCCGCGGCCGTCGGCGTCTTCCAGGCGTCCTTCGTTTTGGGGCGTGACATAGTTCATGATGGCCTTGGGCCGGTACGCGTGGTTGGGTCGCACGGTGACGGTTTGTCGTTTGGCGCGCATGGTTACGGTCTCCTGGATTTACCCTGCGTTTGTTGTCTCGCCTATAGCCTGCGAATTTCGTGCCAGTTCTTTGTGGGAAATGCAGTTTCTGCAGTGAAGGGGAGTATTGTGTCGTAAGCTGTTGATATTGATCTGTTCGTGGGTTGAATTCGAAGGGGAGATGAGTTGTCTCGAGTCGTCCCGAGTTCGCCTCGGAGCGCCGAAAACTACCTGAGATTGTGTTGTCTTTTTAGATAGTGTCGCGAAAAGCGACTCCGCGGAGGCGGGAGCGGAGGGTGGGGGTGGAGGCGGAGGTGGAGGCGGAGGTCAAGTTGGACGTAGGAGGTACACCGCGAGGTTGCCGCCGGCCACAATGGTTCGCTCGACGATCTTCACAGGAGCGTCGGCCACCAACCCCACCAGATTCCGTCGAGGCGTGCCTGCAACCCAGGGGCCCCTTGCGAGGGCTCCCGGTTTCTCATAGATTCCCCCTGCGGCACGGACCCTTGTGCCCTACCATAGCGCCCAAAGAGGAGAAGCCTTGAGACCTGTATCCCTGATCGTTGTTTTTGTCGTCTTGGTCCTGGCGGGTCCCGGATGCTCCAAGCAGCCTCCTGCCTCTGGAGAAGCCGCCGGCGATCACAACAACGTGGCGACTCCCATGGGCTCGGCGCCCGCGCCCATGCAGCGGCGTCCCCCTCCTCGGGAGCGTGTCGGGGCCACCGACCCCACGAAGGTCCGGGTGGTGGCGCGGCAGCGTCCCGCCCGCCCCGCCCCGTTGCCCAAGGTGACCAGTTGGAAGTGCGGCGCCTTCATCTCATCGTCCCACAAGGGGTTGGGGCCCCTCCAGACCCGGGGGGTTTTTGATGCCAGCCCCGAAGAGCGGCTGGTGCCCACGGGGTGGGACGCCGGGTCCACCACCATCTCCAACGAGGCCCGGCTGGAGCTCTTCCGCGCCGTCGCCTTGGACCGCGGTGGAGGCTACGTGGGCGTGGGTTCCACCCAGAACTTCGTGCTCGCGGCCTGGGCCAACGCCGAGTGGGTCTGGCTCATGGACTTTACGCGCATCGTGGTGGATGCCAACCGGGTGCACCTCGCCTTCATCGCGGTGTCGCCCACGGCCAAGGAGTTCGCGGCACTGTGGCAGCCGGCGCGAAAAGCCGACGGGCTTCGTATTCTCCGGCGGCGCTACGCCAAGGACCCGGGCCTGGCCAAGATCGAGCACGCCTACGCCACGGCGGCCAAGTTCGTGACCAAGCGCTTCGGCCAGGTCGTTACCTGGGCCAAGCAGCGCAGCTACCCCACCTGGCTGACCGACGCCAAGCTCTATGGGCGGATCCGTAGTCTGGTCCTACGGGGCCGTATCCGGGCTCTGCAAGGTGACCTGAACGGACCGCGCACCCTCTGCGGCATCGGCGAGGCGGCCAAGCGCATGGGCGTGGTCATCCGCATCCTGTATCCCTCCAACGCCGAGGAGTACAAGGTCTTCAGGCCCTACAAGTGGCCCTTCCGGCGGAACGTTGGGAACCTGCCGGCGGACGATCGCTCCGTGGTGCTGCGTACCTACACCTTCTCGCCGTCACGGCTGATCTGGCCCAAGGGCTGGAAGGGCGTGAGCAAGGTGGGCTTTCACTACAACGCCCAGCCCCTGCGTGGTTTTCAGCACCTGCTTAAGCTGCCGAACCTCGACATCAAGAAGGTCATGACCAGGGCCCACGATCCCGACCGGGACGGGTTCAGTCTGTCGAAGTAATGAGCTGGAGCGTGCGTCATATTCAGTGCGTTGGCCTGGTGGTCTGCTCCGGGGTGGGGATGACTTGCTCGAACCCGCCATCGCCATCCGAATCCCCTGGCCGGCGTCGTCCGGCGGTGGATGCTTCCCCAGAGGTGACCGCGCCTCCCCTGGTTCGCCGTCCACCCTCGCGGTTGAGACCCCGGCCCCGGCCCCGGCCCCGGCCTCGGCCGCAGGCGCTCCAGTCCCCCGACGGTACTGTCATGCGACCCTGTGGCGCGGCGCCCAAGCAGATGTCCTGCGTGGACGGTGGTCCCTTTTCGCGGGGCTATGACAAGGCAGCACGCAACGCTCGGCCCGTGGCCACGGTTTGGGTACAGACCTTCTATATGGACCGCTACGAGGTGACGTACGGCCAGTACCAGGCCTGCGTGAAGGCCGGAAAATGCACGAAGGCGGGGCCCAACTACGGTGACTACAGTCGGGAGCGGCAGCCCATTGTGGGCGTGAGCTGGTTCGACGCCCAGAGGTACTGCCGGGTGCACGGTAAGCGTCTGCCCACCGAGGCCGAGTGGGAGAAGGCGGCCCGTGGGCCGGGGGGCGAGCTGTACCCCTGGGGCAACGCCTACGCCACCTGCCGGCGGGCCGTGGTGCGCGATCACCGGGGGCGGAGCTGCGGCGTGAAGAAGATGGGCAAGGGGCCCGAGAAGGGGCGTACCTTTGTGGTGGGCTCCCGTGCACCCGGCCGCTACGGCTTGTACGACATGGCCGGAAATAGTTGGGAGTGGGTGGCGGACTGGTACGCCAAGAGTTATGCCGCCTGTGGAAAGGCGTGCCTGGGCACCAACCCCCGGGGCCCCTGTGACGGCGCCCAGAAGTGTCCGGGTCACCGCTACAAGATCGTCCGTGGAGGCTCCTGGTACTGGAAGGGCCACATGGCCACGGGGTATTACCGTCGCTTCCACGTGCCTTCGAACCGCCCCTTCCACCACTTCGGCTTCCGCTGCGCCGCCTCCCTATGAACCTGCCCCGGTTTGGCGGCTGGGGAACCGTCAGGGCTTGGTGGGCGGTAGCGTGCAGACGCCGCACTCGGTGCACAGATCTTCGGTCTGACCGGGCTTCATGAGGCCCTGGTCCTGGCGCCAGGCCACGAGCTTGGCTACCTCCTCGGGGGGCAGCGGGTGGTCCTTGCCGAGCTCCACCAGGGTTTTGGTGATCAGGGCGGTGGCCTCCAGCTTCTCCAGCTTCAGGTAGGCGTCCACGGCGGTGGTGCCGACGGTCAGGCTGCCGTGACGGCTCAGCACCAGGGCGTCGTAGCGCGTGATCAGCTCCCGGATCACTTCCGCGCCTTCGGCGCTCGAGGGCGTGGAGTACTTGGCGGTGGGGATCATGCAGAAGGCGAGCACCACCTCGGGCAGTAGGCACCGCGCGAGGCTGATGCCGGCGATGGACAGGGCCACCGCGATGGGGGGGTGCGCGTGTACCACGGCCTGCACGTCCGGGCGCAGGCGGTAGGCCTCCAGGTGGGTCAGCATCTCGCTGGAGGGCAAAAGGTCTCGCGCCGCCCCGTAGGCGGGGCCCACGGGGTTGGCCTCCCAGTCCACCACGACGAGCTGCTCGGCCCGGATCAGTCCCTTGGAGAACCCCGACGGTGTACAGAGGAAGCGGTCCTTGCCCAGGCGGGCGCTGACATTCCCGTCCGTGGCGGCCACGTAGCCCTTTTGCCACATGAGGTGGCACACCTGGATGATCTCCTCCCGGAGCTGGGGCTCGGTGCGGGGCCGCACGTCGGGCGAGATTTTTTGGTATCGGATGCCGGTCTCAGTCAAAGAGATCTCCCTGGCCCGCGTCGCGTGGCGCATCGCTCTTTAGCAGCAGCTCAAAGGCGGCCTCGTCGATGATCTCCACGCCGAGCTTCTCGGCCTTTTTTCGTTTGGCTCCGCCGCCTTTGCCCGCCAGGAGGTAGCTCGTCTTGGCGGAGACAGAGCTGGTGACCTTGCCCCCGGCGGCCCCTATGGTCTTTTTGAACTCCGGCCTCGGTCGCGACAGGGTACCGGTGAGCACAAAGGTGCGCCCCGCCAGGGGCTGATTGGACTCGTCGGCCGGGGCTTCGGGGGCCGGGTTCACGCCCAGGTCCACCAGCTTATGGAGCACCCGGCGTCGGGGCTCGCTGCGCAGATACTGGGCCACGGAGGCGGCGATCTTCGTCCCGACGCCATCGATGGCGTCGAGGTCTTCTTCCAGCGCGTCGGGGTCGGCTGCCAGTAGAGCGGCCAGGTCGGCGAAGCGTGCGGCGATGGCCCGGGCCGCCACCCCGCCCACCAAACGGATGCCCAGGCCGGTCAGGAGCCGCTCCAGGGAGGCCTCCTCCCGGCTCCGGGCCACGCCGTCGAGCAGGTTCTGGGCCTTCTTTTGCTTGTATCCCTGGAGCCCGAGCACTTTGTCGAAGTCGAGGTCAAACAGGTCGGCCACGTCCCGCACCATCTCCTGGTCCACGAGCTGTTCCACGGCGTTTTCGCCCAGGTGATCGATGTCCATGGCGTCGCGGTGGCCGAAGAACCGCAGGGCCGCCTTGAGCTGCGCGGCGCAGCCCAGCTGGTTGGGACAGCGCAGGGCCACCTCGCCCTCGGCCCGCTCCAGGGGTGTTTTGCACACGGGGCAGGTCGTGGGCGCCTCCACGGGTCGGGCGTGGTTGGGCCGCCCTTGGAGGTCCAACCCGACGATTTGCGGGATGATCTCCCCGGCCTTCTCCACGATCACCCGGTCTCCCAGGTGCAGGTCTTTTCTCGCCACCTCGTCCCAGTTGTGGACCGACGCCCGGGCCACGGTGGAGCCCGAGAGGAACACCTCTTCCAGGATCGCTACCGGCGTGACCTTGCCCGTGCGGCCCACCTGGCCCACCAGATCCAGCAGCCGTGTGGTGGCCTGCTCGGCGGCGAACTTGTAGGCGATGGCCCACCGCGGATACCGGGAGGTGGTGCCCAGTCGCTCACGTTGAGCGAAGTCGTCTATTTTGATCACCAGGCCGTCCACGTCGAAGGGGATCGATCCCCGGCGGGTGTCCCAGCGCACGCAGGCCTCCAGCACGCCTTCCAGGGTTTGGTGGCGTTCCACATGGTCGCTCACCGGCAGGCCCAGGTCCGCTAGCTCGGTGAGCATCTCCCGGTGCGAGTCGGCCCAGGGCGTCACCACCTCGTACAGGATGATGCACAGGGGCCGGCGGGCCACCACCCGGGAGTCCAGCAACTTGAGGGTGCCGCCGGTGGCGTTTCTGGGATTCTTGAAGGGCTCGGCGCCATCGGCCTCGCGGTCGATGTTTGCCGCGGCCAGGCCGGCCCGTTCCATGTAGATCTCGCCCCGGACCACCAGGTCCACCGGCCGGTTGAGCAGACCGGGCAGGGTGCGGATGGTTCGTACATTGGAGGTGATGTCCTCGCCCGTGCGTCCGTCACCCCGGGTGGCCCCGCGGACCAGACGTCCCTGCTCGTAGGTGAGCTCGATGCCGATGCCGTCCACCTTCAGCTCCACCACGTACCCCGGCGTGATCTCCTCCTCCTCGTCGTCCGGGTCTCCCAGGCCCCGGCGCACCCGGTCGTCGAAGTCCCGCAGCTCCTCGGCGCTATAGGTGTTGTCGAGGCTGAGCATGGGCACCTCGCGCACCACCTTGGCGAACCCGCTCACCGGATCGGCGCCCACGGTCTGGGTAGGCGAGTAGTCGGCCACGAGGTCCGGGTACGCGGCCTCAATCTTCTCTAGCCCCTTGAGCAGTAGGTCGTACTCGCGGTCCGAGATGGATGCGTCGTTGTCACTATAGTAGCGGCGGTTGTGCTCGAGGATCTGGCGGACCAGCGCGTCGTATTCGGTGCGCGTGGGTCGGGAGGTGCTCATGATGCGTCCGGGGGTCGCTAGTCGTCGAGACTGTCCTTGGCGTCGGCGATGGCTTTACGCAGGTGCTCGGGCAACTCCGTCTCCTCACGAATACCCGTGACGAGGCCGTCATCGTCGGTGTTGTCCTCAACGACCTCAAGGTCGTTGTCGTCCAACTCATGAATAGAGAGGTCATCCTCGGTCAACAGAGGGACATCCGAGGCATCATCGTAGGGGTCGGCGAACTTGACGTCCGGGAGGTTCTCCTGGGTCGTGGCCACCACGCCGTCCGGAAAGCCGGTCCGGGCCTTGGGCCGGGGGGCATCCACGACCGAAGAAGGACGCTTCCTGCTTTTGGAATGGAGCTTCGGTCCAAGACGGGGAGCCTCCGGTTCCGCGGTCAACTTGTTCGTCTGGTCGTCTGCCCCATCCCCAGGCCCATCCTCGCCCCCGCTGCTCTCGCTGTCTTGGGCGCTCTCGGTGGGCATACGACCGACCAGGCAGCCTGCCACCACGGTGACGCTGAAGGCCCGTTCGCCGAAGTACGCGTCGATGGACTCTTTGATGAACCAGAAGATGTCCTGCATCTCCTGACCTTTGCCCGCGAGTTTCTTCCACTCCCTCAGTGGGCCGAACTCGATGACCGGCGCGAAGAAGAATTCCCGAGAGCTCTTGAACAGCAACGAAAACTCTTCCACCACCAGGTCCACGTCAGTGAGGCCGGCGGCCTCAAGCCACTCGATGGCCACATCCGGCTCGGGCAGGGTGGCCTCGTACTCGGTCAGGGCCCCGAGCGTGTCGTGGCGATCGTGTTTGGTTAGCACCTCGCGGTAGATGTCGAGGAACTCCATCCATGTACCGCGTAGGGGCAGGGTCACCAACACCTGGCCCCCGGGCGCTGTCACCCGGGCCAGCTCCGCCAAGGCGTCCTCCGGCGGAGAGTCGATCTCCCTGAGGCCCAGGTTGGTGAACGTCAGGTCGTAGACATCGCTGTCGAAGGAGAGACGCTCTTTGTTGCCTTCGGTGCGAAAGAAGATCCGTTTGCCCGAAAGGTTCTCGGCCTTGGAGCGCGCCACGTCCAGCAGCGCCGAGGAGGAGTCCAGGGCGATGATGCGGCCGCCGTCCATCTTGTCCAGCAGCTCCAGGGCGGGGTAGCCGGTGCCGCAGGCGACGTTCAAGACCATGGCGTTGGGTCGGATCTGGGCCTCCGCCAATAGCATCCGCCCGAACCGTTCCGCCCAAATGGGCAGGATTTCGGTGTCATATACACGGGCAAGCTTGTCTTGCTTGAGACTGCGACGCTTCATTCTGCTGGATCCGGTGGGTCAGAATACCCAGGGCTAACTTGTAAAATGAACACCCAAAAGGGTCAACCTCTTTACGACAATGACCTTGCCCGACTTTACAGCACAGGGGCGATTTGGTATTTGTCCTATGAGTTTCTAACGGGTTGAAGAGTTCAATATTCGTGCGGCGCGAATCCATCATCGGCCACATGGTTGCCGACCGTTTCAAAGTTCTTTCCTTGCTTGGCGAGGGGGGCACGGGGCAGGTATATCTGGCCGAGCACAACGTGCTGGAGCGGCAGTTTGCCATCAAGGTGCTTCGACGGGACATGGTGGCCGATCAGACGGCGTCGGAGCGGTTTCGGCGGGAGGCCCGAGCGGCCAGCCGGATGCAGCACCGAAACATTGTATATATCAGTGATTTCGGGCAACTGAAAGATGGTCGTCCCTACCTGGTGATGGAATATATCCCCGGGGATGAGCTCAGCGCGGTGATTGCGCAGGAGCAGCGACTTGGGGCGGAGCGCGCGGCGCGGATCCTGGTGCAGATCTCCGAGGCCTTGGATTACGCACATGAGCAGGGTGTGGTGCACCGGGACCTGAAGTCCGAAAACATCATCTTGACCACCGAGCGGCACCGGGTGGACGTGGCCAAGGTCCTTGACTTTGGCTTGGCCAAGATCCTCTACGGCTCGGGCAATCTGGACACGATCACGTTCAAGGGCCAGATCTTCGGCACGCCGGAGTACATTCCGCCAGAGCAGATTGTTGGCGACGAGGTGGATCAGCGCGCCGACATCTACTCCCTCGGTGTGCTCGCCTTCGAGATGGTCACGGGTCGAACGCCCTTCACCGGCACGCTCATGGAGCTGCTGGTGGCCCACCGGAAGCTCACGCCGCCCCTGCCGTCGGCGGTGTGTCCCCGGGAGGGGATCCCGGAGTGCTTCGATCAGCTCGTACGCAAAGCCATGCAGAAGAAGCCGGCGGACCGCTTTGGGCGGGCCTCGGACATAGCCGACCTGCTCCGGACGTATCTGCGGGAGGTACGGGGGGGGCGAGAGCGAGATTTCGATAGTGACCTGGACCTGGTCTCCACCACGGCGAGGGAGGCGGCCGCGGAGCACACGGACCGAGTCCAGGCTTCGCGGTTGATCAAGACCCCCAGCGGTCCCACTCTGGTCACGGGCGATGATATCGGAGCCGAGGACACGCTCCTCGGGCCCGGCGCCGGCGATGAGGTGGACCTGACCGAGCGTCACGAGGCTCGCCGGCAGCTACGGAGGTTGTTGCGGCAGATCGCCCGCGCTCTGAGGGATCACGAGGTGGCCTCCGAGGAGCTTGGCGCCGAGCTGGAGCGGAACCAACGCCTCGAGGAGCAGGCGGTGGAGTTGGAGAACGACCTCGCGCTGTTGGCCAGCCGGGTGGAGGAGGTCGAGGCCTCCGGGCGGGAGCGGGAGTCGCAGTTACGCTACGCCATCATCGACCTCGGCATGGAGCGCGGGCGGCTGGAGGATGGGACAACCCCCTCGCCGACGGATCAGGCCATGGTTGCTGATTTGGCCTATCAAATCGATGAGTTGGAGGTGCGGTTGTTGGATGTCGCCCGTCGCCGGGAGACCCAGCTCGATGATGTGGACGGCCAGATCGTCACCCAGCGCCGGGAGCTGGACAGCCTCCGCGCCAACCTGGCCCGACAGGACAAGACCCTGTTGCGTCAGGTGGAGCGGCAGCGGGGCGCCACCGGTGACCTGGCTGACCTGGCTTCCTCCTATGCACGCCTCGACGAGCTCAAGTCTGTCCTGAAGCAGTAAGGACCCTCTCTGCAGCTCCTTTGCCTGAGCCTTGGCCACGTGGTCCAGGGTTGACAGGAAACCAACATTTACCTATCTGTGACTGCTGCGATCGACGAAAACCCGCCTCAACCCCCTTTCGAGGAGAGAGCACTACCATGAGCGATTTTCTGTTTTCCTCCGAGTCCGTGACTGAAGGACATCCCGATAAGATTTGCGACCAGGTCTCCGACGCGATCCTAGATAGCTTGATCAAACAGGATCCTCATTGCCGGGTCGCCTGCGAGACCCTCACCAAGACCGGATTCGTGATCATCGCCGGTGAGATCACCACCACTGCCTGGGCGCCCCTGCCCAAGATTGTGCGCGGCGTGGTCCGGGACATTGGGTACGATCATACCAGCCTGGGCTTTGACTTCGCCACCTGCGCGGTGCTCTCGGCCATCGAGCAGCAGTCCCTGGACATCGCCCAGGGCGTCAACGGTGCCGGTGCCTACAGCAAAGACGACCTCGGAGCGGGGGACCAAGGCATGATGTTCGGCTATGCCTGCAGGGATACGCCGGAGCTCATGCCCATGCCGATCATGTTGGCCCACAAGATCTGCAAGCGGTTGGCCAAGCTCCGCAAGGACGGCACCCTGCCTTTCCTGCGGCCCGACGGCAAGGCCCAGGTCTCGGTGCAGTACCGGGACAACAAGCCGGTGGCCGTCAACACGGTGGTCGTCTCCACCCAGCACTCTCCGGACATCTCCCACAACAAGCTCAAGCAGGCGGTCATCGAAGAGGTGATCAAGCCTCTGATTCCGAAGCGGCTCCAGGCCCCGCGGATGAAGTACTACATTAATCCCACGGGGCGCTTCGTCACGGGCGGTCCCCTGGGAGACTCCGGCTTGACCGGCCGGAAGATCATCGTCGACACCTACGGTGGTTGGGCTCGTCACGGCGGCGGCGCCTTCTCGGGTAAGGATCCCACCAAGGTGGACCGCTCGGCCAGCTACTTCGCCCGGTACATGGCGAAGAACGTGGTGGCCGCGGGGCTCGCGGACCGCTGTGAAGTGCAGCTCGCCTACGCCATCGGCGTCGCGAAGCCGGTGTCCGTGCTCGTGGAGACCTTCGGTACGGGCAAGGTGGCCGACGCCAAGATCGCCCGGGCGGTGAACCAGGTCTTCGACGCCCGACCGGCGGCGATCATCGAGGAGTTGGACCTGCTCAAGCCCAAGTACCGCGCCACTGCGGCCTACGGCCACTTTGGCCGGCGGGAGAAGTCCTTCACCTGGGAGCACACGCCCCGGGTGGCTGAGCTACAGGAGCTCTGCCCGGTGCCGCCGACCCGTCCGGGCAAGGCCGCCCCGAAGAAGGCCGTCAAGAAGGCCGCCCCGAAGAAGGCCGTCAAGAAGGCCGCCCCGAAGAAGAAAGCTTCGAAGAAGGCCGTCAAGAAGGCCGTCAAGAAGGCCGTCAAGAAGGCCCCAAAGAAAAAGGCCGTGTCACGACGTAAGAAGTAGACGCTGCCGCGCCGCCCCAATTCGCCTCGACCCTCTTTGCAGGTGACCATGCCCCCGCGAATCCTATACCTTCACGGTCTCGCCTCCAGCCCGCTGTCGGCCAAGGCCCAGGTGTTTGGAGAGCGGCTCAAGGGGTTGGGATTTGAGATCCTGTGCCCCGACCTGAACGAGGATGACTTCCGAGGGCTCACCACCACCCGGGCGCTGAACCTGGCCGTCGGATTGGCCCGGGAGCTTTCGCCGCCGATCCTGGTCTTTGGCTCCAGCTTTGGGGGGCGACTGGCGGGGCGCGTGGCCGAGGCGCTGCCCGACCAGGTGGCGGGTCTGGTGCTCATGGCGCCCGCGTTTTTCTTCGAGCACGTCTGGCGCTCGACCCTGGACGCCCAAGCCCGTCGGCGGTGGCGGGAGCGCGGTGAGCTTTTGGTGGACCACCCCGCCTACGAGGGCATGGTCCCGCTGGGGTACTCCTTCCTGGAGGACGCCCTGGCCACCGACGGTCTGCCGAGCCTGCCGCCCCACCTGCCGGCGCTGGTGTTCCACGGGGAGGGGGATGCGGTCGTACCCATCGCCGACTCGGTACAGTTTTGCGAGTCCCACGCGGGCGCTCGACTGGTGACCCTGGATTCGGACCATGAGCTGAACGACCGGCACGAGGAAATGTGGCTGGAGGTGGCGCCCTTCGTGCGCGAGCACCTATCCTGACAACATGTTATGCTTCGCCGACATCCAATGGAGGAACCCATGCGAAACAAAATGACCCCAGCAGTGACGGCCGCGGTCGGCCTGCTGCTGGTGGCCTGGTCCTGCAATATTCAACCCGGCGGGGTGGGCAAAGAGCCCGAGGCCCTGCCCCCCAAGGCCGCGGCGCCCAGCGCCAGGCTCAAGGCCGAGCCCGGCGCCCGGAAACGGAAGCCGGGCCCCGCGTCGGCCCGTCGGCGGATGCCGCCCATCCAACCGGTGAAGCTGACCGGGCCCAAGGAGTCGAAGCCGGCACCCCTGCCCAAGGCTGACAAGACCATCGCCATCTTTCACAGCGGTAACGTGGATGGCGAGGTGGACCCCTGCGGGTGAGCGAAGAATCGGCTTGGCGGTCTTGCCAGGCGCATTCAGTACATCGCAGACACCAAGAAGAAGCTCGCCGGAGCGTTGATCGTGGACGCGGGCAATCTATTGCTCTATCGGAAGCACTACCGACCCACCATGAAGGTCGATGATGCGACGCTCAAGCGGCGCAAGGCCCGGGCGGGAGTGATCGCCCAGGCCTATTCCAAACTGGGCGCGCATGCGGTGGCCGTGGGCGCCACGGACCTGGTGTTGGGTCTGCCCGTGCTCCAACAGCTGGTGCGTACGCATGGTCTGCCCCTTTTGTCGGCCAACCTGCAGAACAGCGCGGGCAAGCTGCTGTTCCCGGCCCACAAGGTGGTTACGGTGGGTGGCGTGAAGATCGGTATCTTCGGGCTGACCGGGCATAAGAACATTGCTCGGGTCAAGATCGACCCCAAGCAGTTCAAGTTGGCCGATCCGATCAAGACGGCCCAGGCCCAGATAAAGGCGCTGCGAGCCAAGGGCGCCCAGCTTGTGGTGGGCCTGGCGGCGGTGGGACATCAGGTGGGACGGAAGGTAGCCGAGGGGGCCAAGGGGATGGACTTTCTGTTCGTCTCGGGCACGGGGCGGCACGGCGAGCGAGCCACCCGGGTGGGCTCTGCCTGGATGATGGAGATGAGCCGTGAGGGCAAGTACATCGGCCATTTGTCGTTGTACCTCAAGGGCTCGAAGCTGCAGTTCGAGGACCTGTCCGAGCGGTACCAGCTGGCCAACCGGCTCAAGCGCATCAACAAGTCCATCGCCGGCCTCCAGAAGCGTATGGGGAGCATCAAGGGTAAGAGCAAGGAGTACATGGTCCGCCGGATGACCAATTCCAAGAACTCCCAGGAGCGCATGATGATCAAGATGGCCAAGGCCAACAAGGTTGTGCCCAAGGGCAGCTTCTTCACCAACGTCATGGAGCCGGTGGCGCTGGGCCTGAAGCGGGATCCCGCCATCCGGGCGCTCATCAACAAGGCCACCAAGGACGCCGGCCTCAAGCGCCCCCGCGGCGCGAACTAACCACTCCTCCGCCGGCGCCTTTTCGCGCCTCCTTCTGCCTCCCCAAAAGTTGCCCACTTCGTTGGACGGATAGACACTCGACTCATGAGCACCGAGTCCACCAGAGTCCTGGCCCGCGTCAACGGTGACCTCCGTGGTGCGGACCGTCGTGATGGAGCCGCCGAGCCTTTGCTGTCGACCTTGCTGGTCTTCGAGCGTTCGGAGCGCAATTCGTTCAAGCGGTTGGATCGGCGCAAGGTCCTGCGCCGGTACGCGGATGTGCGCCGACGGGTCGCCCGGCAGTAGGCAGTTTCCTGGAATCCGTCCCCTAAAATCCGCCCCCAACAGCCAGTCCGACGTGATTCACGCCCGCCGTGGGGACCACGGTGAGTCGTTTGCGGTGGCGGGGTCGGCCCGCCTTTGGGGACCAGGGAGGGTGGTAGTTGAGCAGGTAGCCCAGGGCGGCGGAGCCCAAGCCGATGAAGCCACCGGCGACCACGTCCCCCCAATGGTGGCGGTGATCTTGGATCCGGGTCCAGGCCACGAAGGTGGCCCCCGCCATGGGTAGCAAGATCGCGGGGACCTTCCAGATCCAGTGGAGCCCATCGAGGGGAGACAGCTTGCCCCAGAGGTACAGCGACAGGTAGGTGCCCGAGGCGAAGGAGAGGGACGCGTGCCCCGACGGGAAGGAGCGGCGTCCCGTACGTATTACGACCGGATCTCCCGTACACTCGAGGTTGACGGGTTGGCAGCGGGCCAGAAAATCGGGGCGCAGACGACCGATGGAGACCTTGAGCGTGCTCGTGATCACCAGGGTCACAGCGAGGGCTTCGCCGAGGCCCAGGGTGGCGTGGTGGACGTCGTGCCAGCTTGGGCCGGCGGCCTGGGCGATGCCGATGAAGACCAGGGGCATCGTCACGATGGGGAGGAGTCCCCACGACGGTATGATCTCCTCCTGGTAGGCGTGGTCGATGCCTGGGGTGTTCAAGGTGAAGGAGCGCTCGTAGGGCTTGATGTCCTTGATCCCGGCTCCGGCACCCGCCACGGCGAGCGTGAGCCCCCAGTCAACCAGGTAGGACCAGTGCCACCAGCCCGGATCCCGGGGTTGGAGCCGCAGCGGGTCGACCGGCGTCGTAGGTGTCAGGCCCTTCGCCGGTGCGATGGCCGGTGCGATGGCCGG
>JAOZUO010000025.1:15239-41885 GCA_029938605.1 Deltaproteobacteria bacterium
CCGGCGTCGTAGGTGTCAGGCCCTTCGCCGGTGCGATGGCCGGTGCGATGGCCGGATCAGCGAAGGTCGGCGTGGCCAACCCCAGCCCCAGGAAGAGCGACAGAATCGCTGCACCGCGGGAGCGTCGCCGGGCGATCATCGCGGAGTCGCCCTTACGAGAACTTGCAGACGGGGCGCTTGGTGGCCACGAAGATCAGCTTGTCGCCATCGACGATCTTGGTTTTGCCCCGGGGGTTGATCTCGGTCTTGTTGTCGCGTTCGAAGCCCATCAGGAGCGCCTCCTGGTCGGCGGACCACTCCCGCAGCTCCCGGTACGTCTTGGACATGGAAGACTCCAGGTCCACCACGAAGATCTGCTGACCGTAGGCCGTGGAGACGAGCTGGTCGATGACTCCCTGCACGCCCGGATCCAGTAGCTCCTGCACCATGATGTGCGTGGTGAAGCCCTGGAGACAGACGATGGCGTCGCAGCCCGTACGTTCGAAAAACTCCCGGTTCGAGGTCTCCACCAGCTCGGCCACGGTGAAGCAGGCCTGGTTGACCGTCTCGATGGTGAGGAGCACCGCCAGGCTCCGGTGGTCAGACCGGGGATCCTGCGGATCCTTGGCCATGACCAGCGCCCCCCGGGCGGTCTTGATCTCCGCCTTGCGCAGGGTCTCTGCCTTGGCCGGATCTCCACGGACGAACTGTACGCCGTGTTTCTCCAGATCCGCGGGCATCTCCTCCAGGTCATCGTCGAGCAGCACGATGCCGGTGCTGTGGGTGGACTCGTCGGCGCGGATCTGCTCCACGAGGTCGAGCACCCGCAGTCGGGAGGGGTAGTTGCAGATGACGATGTGGTTTTTCATGCGCACCTTTGATAGGCCCCGGAGCTGGTTGGTCCGGGCCTCGATGAGCTTGGTGGCCACCACTGACAGCACAAAGCCAAGCAGGCCGATGCCGATCAGCATGGTGGGGACGGCGATGAGGTAGCGCCCCAAGAAGGACTCGGGGTACATATCCCCGTACCCCACGGTGGTCATGGTCACGATGGACCACCACAGGGCCTGGTCCCAGGAGAGCTCCGGTTTCTTGACGATCTCAAAGAACATGTACCCGGTGACCGAGTAGCTCATCAGGGCGATCATGAGGATGGACACGCGGGCCGGGACGTTGCGGGACCGGTGCACCACCTCCTCTCGGAAGAACCTCATGAGCTGGATGATCATCGGGCCCGCTCCTTGGCCCAGTGCACCTGCCAGAACTGTACGCGGGTCACCGCCTTGGGAATGGCCCACAGCCCCTTGTTCACGGCTCGGGCCTTCTCCTCGGCGGCGATGTAGAGCGCCTCGCCCTGGAAGGGAAACTTCCGGTAGACCACCACCAGGCCACTGGCCACCATGCGCAGGCCGATGTCTTTGCCATCGGCGGACAACCGCGCCAGGGTCCGTCCCCGGGGGTCGAGCTTATCCACTTTGTTCAGGACGGTGACCCGCTCCCCGAGGTAGCGCTTCAGGAAGCCCATGGAGGCCGTGCCCAGGGGCTGCAGGGGGAGCTCGGAGCGCACCGGGTGGAAGGATTTGATCCCCAGCAGGCGCACGTTGACCATGCACTTGCCCTGCTCCACCACGATCTCGTCGCCGTCGATGATCCGCTTGACCGTGGCGGATTTGTTGACCTGCAAGCAGTCCTTGCCCGAGCCCTTGGGAATGGATCTCCGGAACTGCTCGGTCCTCACCCCGAAGAAGATCGAGAACCCGAACAGCGTTACCACCACAATCCAATAGATTTTTGTTGCGGAGATCATTTCCAGCCGTGTGGGTTCCTTAACGCCGAGATTGGCGATTCCCGTCACCAAAATTCCAGTTCGAGAGTAGGGAATATCCCTGGGATCGTCAACCTGCCCTTGCTCAGTCAGGTTCCCGGAGGCAAAATACGGGTATGTCAGGAAGAGAGCTACGCAAGATGGAGTCGTCCACGGCGTTGTCCACAGCGATCCTCACCCTTGTCTGTCTTATCGCAGTGGTCGCCACGGCGGGCGGTTGCGGACAGGTTCCAGACTCCGCGTCCGGCGAGATCATCACCACGACAAGGCCCATCATCAACGGGACCCCAGACACGAGTCAGGCCCACATGGCCGCGGTGGCGTTGACCTACGGTCCCACCTCACTGGCCTTTTGCACGGGCACCCTCATCACCCCCAATGTGGTGCTCACCGCGGCCCACTGTCTCGAGAATGTCCAAGCCCAGTCGGTGCAGATCTTCTTCGGGAACGACGTGACCCTGGATGGCGAGTACCGCGGGGTCTCGGAGATCCTGCCCCACCCGGCCTTCGTGGGCGGAGCCATGGAAGGTGACATCGGGCTGATCCGGTTGTCTTCCAACGCGCCCCCGAGCATCACCCCCATCCCAGCGTTGCCGGCGAGCCTTGGGCTCACCTCGGCGGACGTGGGCGCCAATGTGGATCTTTCGGGCTTCGGCGTGACGGAGCTCGACACCGCTGATCGGAAGCTTCATGTGGAGGTCCCCATCGGCTACGTCTGTAATCAGGGGAGCACCTGCCAGGGCTACATCGATCCCTACTGCTTTCAGTACTCCCAGTCTGTCGGCGGCACCTGCGCCGGCGACAGCGGCGGTCCGGCCTTCCTCTGGCGGGACTCGACGGAGTACGTGGTCGGGGTGACCTCCTACGGGGATCCCGCCTGCACCGACTACGGCGTCTCCACCATTGTGGACGCTTACAGCTCGTGGATCAACGACTTCACCGGCGTCGCGTCGGAGGACTGTCAAAATGGGGAGGATGACGACTCCGACGACCTGGTGGACTGCGCCGATCCGGACTGCTCTCTGGACTCGGCTTGCCTGGGGCCCAACGCCTGCGAAGAGGCGGGGACCCTCACCTGCGGCGCCTCCACCAACGACACCACGGTGGGGGGCTCATCGGCCTTCGTTTCCTATGGCTGCTTGAGCCAGGCCTCCGAGGATGGCCCGGAGCGGGGCTATGAGCTTGCCATGGCGCCGGGTACGCAGGTCATCGCCACCATGACGCCCACCGGCGTTGGAGATCTGGATCTGCTGCTGCTGCCCTCTTCAGCCACGGGGTGCAGCCCCCTGGGTTGTATCGAAGCCTCTGTCAATGGCGACATCCAGCCCGAGTCGCTCACCTTCATCGTGCCCGCCGACGGCGCCTTCCTGGTGGTGGAGACCTACAACACGCCGAGCACCTTTACGTTGGAGGTGACCTGTACCGGCAACGTCGAGGTGTGCGACAGCGGGGAGGATGACGATGGCGACGGCGACGTGGACTGCGACGACTCGGACTGCGCCGGCGACCCGGCCTGCGCCGGCCCGACAGAGATCTGCGACAACGGGGCGGACGACGACGGCGACTCAGACGTAGACTGCGACGATCCGGACTGCGCCACGGCAACCAACTGCGATCCCCAGAACAACGATCTGAGCGCGGGCGGCTGCGGTTGCCACCAGTCCAACCCCGCGCGCAGCCCCTTGTTGCCAGCGTTGCCCTTGTTGTCCATGTTGCTATTGGTCCTGGTGCTCGGCGCCCGGCGGCGTCGGCGTCGGCCTCGGCGTCGGCCTCGGCGTTGAGCCATCCCATGAACGACAAAACGCTCCTGCTCGAGGTGGGAGATCGATCGGTGCGGCTTACGACCCCGCCGGGCGCTCCCAACGGCCACGGCCCTGAATCCGAATCCGAGCCCGAATCCGACGGACGGATCTACTTCTGGTGGGGGCTCACGGCCGCCGCCTTGGCCCTGGCGCGGGAGCTCGTGGCCCGGGGAGATCTCGCGGACCGACGGGTGGTGGAGCTGGGCTGTGGCCTCGGGCTGCCCGGGGTGGTGGCGGGTCTCGAAGGCGCCCAGGTAACCTTCACCGACGCCAAGGCCGACGCCCTCGTCTACGCCCGACAAAACGCCGGGGCCAATGACCTCCCGCGAGACCGTACAGCCTTTGAGGTGCTTGACTGGGTGCATCCGGCCACCGGGCAGCGGTTCGACTTCGTGCTCGGTACCGAGATCCTCTACGACTACAATATGCACCGGGCCCAGCTCGACCTCTTCGACCGGTTGCTCGCGCCCGGTGGCACCCTGCTGCTGGCCGACCGCCGCCGCCGGGTGGTGGAGCGATTCTTCGGACGGCTCAGAGACTCCGGCTTCGGGGGTACGACCACCGACTATAACCTTGCCCTCCCCGGTGAGCCCGCGCACAAAATCACCGTCTTCGCCTGGCGCCGGGACCCAGAGAAGTCGTAGTCATGAGGAGTCGGGATCAGGAGGCGACGTAGAGTGGGATCGTTGAGTCGTCGAGCAGGGTCTCGGTGACGCTGCCGAACAGAAGGACGCGCAGGCCGGACTTTTCGGAGGCGCCCAGGACCACTACCGTGGGCATGTTGACCTTGGCCACGTCGCGGATGACCTCCCGGGCGTCGCCGGGCACCACCTTGGTCTCCACCTGGTAGCCGTAGGCCCGCAGGTACTTGGCCGGGCTCTCCAGATCGGCCAGCGTGGACTCCACCTTCTCATCCACGGCGAGCAGCAGTAGGTCTAAGGCCACCGGCAGGTCGTGGGTGAGGTTCACGAAGGAGCGCATGGCCAGCGCGGATTTTCGGGTTCCGTCGTAGGGGATGATGACCCGCTGGATGGGCATGTCCAGGTCCTTGGGGATCGCCATGACGGGGCAGGCCTGGTGTTTGAGCAGATGGCTCAGGGTGTCGCCGTGAGACCTCTGGGTCTCGAAGTGGAAGAAGGTGCGCGTGCCGATGATGACCAGGTCCGCGGCCAATGCTTCGTCGGCGAGGATCTCGGCGGGGCTGCCCTGCCGGAGCACCGTTTCACAGGCGACCTTGTGTTCGGCGCAGGTGTCGGTGAACTCGGCAAGGAGGGCCGAGATCTTCTCTTCGGCCTCCTTGATGTGGTGCTCGCGGGTGCGTTTGGCGTAGTGGCTGGCACCCACGCCCGCGCCACGGGAAGAGGCCTCGATACCGGGCTTGTCGATGATGCCTACACCGATGACCGTGCCGTCGAAGAGGCCGGCCCGGAGGCAGGCCAGTTTGACGGCCATCATGGAGTACTCGGATGGGTCGAGACCCACCACGATGCGTTTGCTCATGTGGTTCTCCTAATGCCCAGTGTTGAGAGGAAGATTTTTTGAAGCAAAAGTCAAGCCGGGCGTCGGATTGGGTCATCGATGATCAACGCTGAATGAAGAAGGAGAGATCCCTCGCTTCGCTCGGGATGACAGTCGGAGTGACGGAGTGACGGAGTGACGGAGTGACGGAGTGATGGAGTGACGGAGTGATGGAGTGACAGCAGCAGATCAGCGGAGGAGATCGCGTAGGGAGGCGAGGCGAGGTTTTGGGTGCTGTACTACGATGACCGAGGGGGCGGTGATGGACGGGTGCTCGGGCTGGTAGTACTCGTAGAACCGTGAGCGTGGGATCTGTACCCGTAGGGGGAACCGGGCCCGCAGGTGGAAGGAGAACCTGGTGGCGCCCCGAGGGAGGCTGGTGAAGTACAGCAGCAGCTTGTTCGGGCGCCGCTCGGTGCGGTTGACTCCCGCGTGGGCGGCGAAACCATCGAGTCCATTGTGGCCATTGTGGTGGAGATCGAAGCCCGGCGGCAGGCCGAGCTCCACCATGGGGGCTAGCAGAGGCGCACCGGTGGGGTTGTCGAGACGAACGTTGACCTCGACCGAGCGACCGGGCTGAAGGTGTAGGCGGGAGTACCGCACCCGGATTTGAGGGCGGCCCCGGACCCTTCGGGCGCCCCGGCGGCTGTGCCTGCGGCTGTGCCTGCGGCTGTGCCTGCGGCTGTGCCTGCGGCTGTGATAGTACAATCCTATGCGGTATAGCCCGCCGCTCCTGCCCGTGGGCACCAGGCGGATGCGGTGTTTGGAGGCGGTTAGACCGGACGACAGGTCCAGCGAGTGCGTGGTCGCCACTTCACCTGAACCGCCCGACCGGAGCGTACCGCGCAGCCGGCCGTTTACGTACACGCGCATTCGGCGCACCTTGATCGGCCCAGCGGTGGGTTGCGGTGCGAGGCGGAGCAGGGCCAACAGGGCCAGCACCGTGGCCCGGGTGGTGGACCAGGAGCCTGCCGGTTGACGCTCCTTCAGGAGATAGCGCGCCGCCCCCGCCACCAGCGCGCCGGCCGCCGGTGTCTGATGCAAGGCCAGCAGGGCCAGGGCGGTGGTCTCCTGGGCTGCGGCCCGTCCGCTGCCGGCGAAGACGGTAGGTTGACCGGTGGCGGGGCGCCAGTGCGTCGCAGGGCCCGGCCGGGCCAGGGTTGTGAGTAAGCGCCGCAGGCGGCGGGCGAAGGGGAGGTGACGACGCAGTCCCCTTGATGTGGCGGCGTTGGCGGCCAGGGCCAGCGCGTAGGGGTTGTCCCGGGCCAGGTACAGGTGCGTGCGCAAGAAGTCGAGGGCGCGATGTACTGCCCGGCGCACCGGGCGGGCCTGGCGTGGGCTGCGGGCCAGCAGCCAGGCTACGTAGGCGGTGACCACGTAGCGTCGGGTCAGGGGATCGCCGCCGCCCAGGTTCACATACCCCTCGGGTTTCCAGGAGCCGCTCGGGGTCTGTCGACGAAGCAGATGACGTCGGGTGCGTGCGATCACGCGGGGGTCCACATACCGCACGGTGGCCAGGTCGGTGAGCTGGGCCAGACCCAGGGCGGAGAGCGATACATCCGCCGGGCGGGCTCCGTACAGGGAGAAGCCGCCGCCCGGTACCTCGAAGCCCAGCAGACGTTGGTAGCCATCGTTCACCAGGCGGCGGGCCCTGGCGATCATCGATCTCCGCTTGGTATCCGGGGCGCTACTCCGACGCAGGTGGCGTAGCGCCAGGATGTTCGGATAGGTGACGGCGGAGCTCTGCTCCATGCAGCCATGGGGTTTTTGGAGCAGGGAGTCCAGGCTGCTCAGGCCCGCGGCGATCAAGCTCGGCTCCAGCGATACGACCAGCCGCTGGCTTTCGGGAACGAACCCCTTGGGGAGGGTGACGGTGTGCTCAACCGGTCCCCGCAAGAATCCGCTGGCGCCCTGGGTCATGGGGATCCCTTCGGGCACGATCCGGGTGGTGCGCTCCACCGAGTCCGCCGCGCCCGCCATCTGGGCGTGGACCGTGAGTGCGCCCCGTCCCACGCGCAGGGCGCGGATCCGGAACCGCACGGAGGCTACGGACTGTGGAGCAACGATGACGATGCGATCGGCCCGGGTGGTGGTGGCGAGGGTCCGTCGGAGCCGGGGGCCCATGGGGCCCGGTTCCAGGCGATAGCTCAACCCCCCAGAGGGCACGGCTCTGAGCCAGGCGGAGCCCTGGAGCCGAAGCCGCACAGTGGCCGCGTGGCCAGAGTAGTTGTGTACCACCACCGGCACCTCCACCTCGTCGTTGCGGGTGAGCTGCTGCGGAAGGCGCATGTTCACGTAGAAGGGCTGGAAGGCGCGCACCCGGGCCACGGCGCCACCGAGGCGCCCCATGAGACCCGAGGCGATCCCGCTGACCACCCACGTGGTGATGTTGTCGGCGAGGCGCAGCTTCACCGTGGCGCGGCCCTGGGCGTCGGTGCGCAGTCGGGGCAGCGCCGCCAGGGTCTCCCGGAAGTTTCGCCGCACCCGACCCTGGGGCCGATCCCCGGAGAAGGTGGGCAGGGCGCCGGCGGAGAGACCACCGGTTACGCTAGCGCGCGATACGAATACCCGCGGAGAACGGGACCGGTAGCGACCGACGCCAAAGCCCCTGCCGCCGATACTGCCGTAGCACGTTTTACGACGTACCTTGGGGATGAGCAGCTTGTAGGGTCCCGCGGTGAGGTCGTCCACCGTGGACCATGAGGCGTCCGGCCCTGCGCTTTGCAGCTTGACGTAGATGTGGTCCGCTCCCCCGACGAGTGCTGACTCCGCCCAGGTCAACGGCGTCCCCCAGGGATCCACGAGGGATCCGGACGAGAGGTATCCGGACTTCACCAACTGCGCGGCGTTCTGGATCGAGGGCTGGTCCCGGGGACACAATGGGTGGAGCCGGTGGTGGTAGATCCACTGTAGCCGCTGCACGGCCGACAGCGTTCGGAAGCGGCTCCTGAACCAACGCTTGAGTCGTCGGGATACTTGCTTTTTGATGCGGCGTCGATACCCCTCGAAATGGGTGCTGCCAAGGCGTACGAGGCTATCTTGGGCCACGGTGAAACCGCCGGCTCGGAGTCGGGCCACCATGGCCGCGGCCAGCCACCGTCGACTCGCGGACCGGGGTGTGTGCAATAGACGCTGCAGGGTCCAGCCCGCCAGCGTGGTCTTTGTGGTCCGGACGGCGTGGTCCAGGAGGAACCGGTTGTGTTGGCCCCCCGGCCGCTTTCCGGCCAGGACGTATACGCCCTGATCCACCACGGTCAAGCCCAGGGCCACCCGCTGCCCTCGTCCCTTTTCATCGGTGACCTGCAGATCGAACCGTGCGTTGTCGCCGGGGCGGTAGTTCTTCCGATGGGCGCGGATCCGGAGGTGCAGCCGACGCGTCGACTGAACCAGCACAGGGGCCCAGCCGCGGTGCCAGCCTTGATCCGTCCCCCCCACACGCGCAACAATCGTGACCAGACCGTCCACCGACGGCGGCATCTTCACCGACAGGGTTGCCCGACCCCGAGCGAGGGTGGCGGTGGCGGTCTGCACGGTCTGATCCCGGTGCCTGAGGTCCAGGTAGACCCGCCCTTTCAGACCGGCGGTGTGGACCGTGACTCGCAGCGGCTCCCCTCCCTTCCAGACGGTGCGCTGGGGTTGTACCAGCACCTGACCTCCGCTGTGATCGAGGTTCACACTGCGGTAGCCCGTGAGACCCTTGCGGTCGGTGGCCGAGATATTGAGCTGCAGCGAGTGGGCCGTGGGTTTGATTGAGATCACGGCCACGCCGGCTGGACCAGCGCGTACCCGGATTTTGCGCCGGACCGCTGGCCGACCTTTGTCCCCGACCTCCCAATAGTCCACCTGCACCCGGCCAGGGGCGGGGGTACCGTCGGGGTGGGCCGCCAGGATGAAGATCCGCTGCACCACGCCGGGCACCAGGTCCCCCGCTTCGGGCAGCGCGGCCAGGAGCACCCCCTGACTCGACACTGGCAGGGTGCGTACGATCATGCGGCGGTGGCCGCCGGGCTCGGTGACCGTGGCCCGTAGCTGGATCTTTGCCCCGCCGTGTAGCAGGATCCGCGGCGGGATGGTGCGTGGAATGAGGACCTGCGTTCGGAGCCGCCCCCGGTGGTCTGTGCGCCCCTTCACCGTGGTGATGGTTCGTGGGGGCATCTCCATGCGGCGGCAGTAGCGTCGGCCCGAGCCGCAGATCTCGGCTTTTCCAAGGAGTCGGACTTCGATTCGTACCCGGGCGTTTGGCACGGGTTTCCCCTGGAGGTAGCGGGCCTCCACCGTGGCTCGTAGGCGATCGCTGGGGCGGTAGTGGCCCCGGTCGGTCAGGATCTTCAGACGGAAGGTCGGCACCCGGTACCGGAATACACGCACCTTCACCGTCGTGGTGTGGACGTGGCGCGCGTCGGCCCTGATGCGGGCCCGGAGCGTGAGCGGGCCGACGGCGATGTGCTCCGACAGGCTCACCCGGGTCCAGGCGACACCGAACTCGTCTGTGCGCGTGATCTTCCGTAGGATCCGGTTGCCCCGCGCGTCCAGCGCCGAAAGCACGACGCGCGCCCGCGCCAGGGGTTTCCGACTGGGCTGGCGGAGCACCAGGAGCCGCGCATGTACGGTTTGACCCGGCTGGTAGATGGGCTTGTCCGTGGCCAGCAGCCCCTCGATGGTGCGGAGGATCTGGATCCGCTGGCGAAGGGTGCGAGAGAACACTGCCGTGCGGGCGGTGACTTGCAGGCGGGCGTGTTGCCCCGCCCAGGACTGGGGTACGGCGAAGCCCAACTGCAGGGAGCCGCGACCATCGGCTACGCCCCGCGCGGTGCGGGCCTGTCCATGTCCCTTGGCCTTGATCGTAAGGGTAACCCT
The DNA here is from genome assembly GCA_029938605.1 of Deltaproteobacteria bacterium. Taxonomy (GTDB): domain Bacteria; phylum Myxococcota_A; class Polyangia; order HGW-17; family JAJRWW01; genus JAJRWW01. The sequence goes on from JAOZUO010000025.1 coordinate 25,221, forward strand.
CGCTCCAGCCAAGGGCCGCGACTGCAGATCCCGCACGACCACGCGTAAGGCCGCCACCGAGCCGGCTGTCAGGCGGGTCTGTCCCCGGAGCCAGACAAAGGGCATGTCGCCGATTTCGCTGAGCGCCACAACGCCCTGGGGGATCGCCCGGTTCGATCCTCGGGGCGTGAAGGAGGCGGCGAGGCGCAGCAGATCCGGTCCCCGCCGGTGGAGCGCCACCACCGCCAAACGGAGCTGCGCCGGGCCAGAGTGGCCGTTGGCGATGGCGTGACTGGCGGTGGCCAGGCTGCGCCCGCTCAGATCCAGCAGTCGCACCTTGAGGGTGCCGGCCGGTGTGGATCCCTGGCCCTGCCAGCCTACTCGGACCCGGAGCCACTTCCCCTCGAACCGTGCCTGGGCTTGGCGTAGCTGCAGATCAAGGGTGCGACTCGGCGCCGCCCGGGCGGTCGTTGAAGCGGCGGCCATGACCAGGGCAAAGGCGCAGATCGATCCTCTCGGGCCCCAACAGATGAGCCTCGGCATGGGTTCCTCCTGAAACAACGGAGCGATGGTATTTTCGCGGTCCGTTGATCAGACAACCCGGGGAGCGAAAAGTTCGGAGGAGGCTGACCTTGTACGTTATCAACGTCTCGGAGTGGGGCCGAACTTGTGCTGGCCACCAGTGGCCCGAGTGGTTACCTTAGGCTCGTGACTCGCCCCAGGTAGCCGCACCAACAGTAACCGCATCACGAGTAGCCGCACCAACAGTAGCCGCACCAACAGTAGCCGCACCGCGCCATGAAATGGTCAGACCGCTCCAGCCGACTCGAAGAGTTTATCGCCAACCCCCGGCGGGCGCTCTGGGTATTGGCCGGCCCCATGATGGCCGGTATGGCGGTGCACACGGTCTACATGGTGGTGGACACGGCCTTTATCGGAAGCCTCGGCAAGCAGGCCCTCGCCGCGGTGACCTTCGTGGGACCGCTGTTTTTCGTGCTCATCGCCTTTTTCAATGGCCTCAGCACGGCCATTACGGCGCTGGTGGCCCAGGCCATCGGACGCGGGGATCACGCCGAGGCGGATCGTATCGCGTCGAGCGCCGTTACTGTGTCGCTGGGTCTGGGCGTCTTCTTCAGCGTCGCGGGCGTGCTGGGGGGGCGGTTCATGCTACAGGCCCTGGGGGCCGAGGGAGAGGTGCTCGTCCACGCCTGGGCCTACTTCGAGGTCATCTCCTACACGGTGCCCTTGTTCTTCACCAGCGCGATCTTGCGCTCGGTGTTGGCCGGAGAGGGAGACGCCAAGACCCCCATGTACATCATGGGCGTGGCCACGGTGGTCAACCTTAGCTTGGATGCGCTGTTCATTTTTGGGCTGGGCTTGGGCGTGCGGGGAGCCGCCCTGGCGACGACGGGGGCCCAGGTGTTCTCCCTCACCCTCTTTGCCTGGGTGCTGCTGGTGCGCAAAAACTCCCTGGTGCGGTTTCGTCTTTCCGCTCTTGGCTACCACCGCCCCCTGGTGACGGGCCTGGTGGCCATCGGTCTGCCCACCGCCGCGGGACAGATCATCATGGCCATGGGAATGGCGGCCAACAACCGGGTGTTGGCGCAGTTCGGCGAGTCCACCGTCGCCGGCTACGGTGCCGCCACCCGGGTGGACATGCTCGTGGCCATGCCCATCTTTGGCTTGGCGAGCGCCGCTGTGGCGGTGCTGGGAATGTTCGTCGGCGCCCGACGAGGCGATCTCGTTCGGTCCACGGCGCTGTACGTCTACCGATGGGTGATCACACTGGCGGTGGTGGTGGGCACCATGGCCTACCTCTCCTCGGGGGTCGTCATTCGCCTCTTCATCCAGGATCCGGAAGCCGTGGCCGTGGGGCGCACCTACCTCGCCTTCATGCTGGCTATGTACCCTTTGATGGCTTTCGGCGCCACCTCCGGCCGCATCCTCCAAGGGCTGGGCTACGGTGTGCCTTCGTTGATCATCACCCTGGTGCGCGTGCTGGTCGTGGGTGTGCCCATCGCCTATGTGGCGGTCTTCGCCTTCGGCGCGCCCGTAGAGGCGGTGTGGGCCTCCTTGCTGGTGGGCGGGATCTGCTCGAATGTGATCTCCGCGGTGTGGGTGCGACGGCTGGTGTGGAAGCGGGATCCCACGGTCCACGTTGTCTCGCGCGACTCAGGCTCAGCAGGCTCAGGACGGAGTTAACTTTCTAACTTTCTTCCCTCAGGTCGAGCCCAGGGCGAGGGTCACTTTGTGGTATATGCAGGCGTTGTTCAGGATGGTGATGCCCCCGGTGTTGGAAAGGTCCCAGGTCCGGGTTTCGCCATTGTAAGTTCGGGTAGGTCCATGTCGAACAGATCCTCCCATAGATGCTGCGCGGCGCAACGGAGGGTCGAGGGACTCTGGTGGGTGAGGTGGAGGTACAGCAGTGCGTAGCGGGCGCGTTCGCCGGAGTGTTGGGTGTTGGGTCCAGGGGTCAGAACCAGCCCGAGGAGCTTAGCTAACCCTTCGAGGATGATCTCCGCGGCGTGGCTTTCGGGGCTCGCGGCATTACGTTGGTCCAGGGCGAGACGGGTAATGAGCGCCAGCTCGAGCTGGGTTGTGTGGCGGGCTCGAGCCAGCTCAGCGAGGTAGGCCGACAGCTCGTTTCGGGCGCTTTGCACGTGCAATCTCACGCGGCCGCGTTGCACCAGGGGGCCGACTCTTCTACGGAGCACTTCGGGTAGAGAGAGGCTCACCAACCCGTCGTAGTCCAGACGGTGCTGGACCTCGTGATGAGCCACGGATTTTGCGATGACGCCCCGGAGCGCCGCCAGTGTGCGCTGCATCGGGGGAGCACCGAGGGCTCGGTCGAGCTGTGCCATCTCCTGCAGTTGCTTGGGGGCGACGACGTGTTTGAGCGCTCGACGGTAGTTCCAATCTAGTGTCAAGCCGGTGGGCTCCACCAGGCCTCGGCCCGACTTGCTCAGAGTATGCTGCCACCGTGCGATCAGCGCCTGACGACGAGCCAACAGCCCCGCTAGGCGCTTTGCCAAGCCCAGGTTCAAGTCGGGAATCCGGGCTAACTCACGCTCGATGACCACCGCCGCTCGGACCGAGACTTTTTGGGGCCAGATCAGACCCAGACCCGCCTGGGCCGTGGCCTTGTCGACGAGCTGCATGCGTGAGGTCCCCAGAGCGGGCAGCAGGTAGCTCACGAGGATGTCGTCCACCGAGTCGAGCAGCACCAACGCCTCGTGGTGCTCGCGGCGGGTGAACCCCAGGGCCGAGTGGGCCCAGTTGAGCGTATCGAGACGTCGCAACTGCAGGGCCGTAACAAGGCGATTGGAGGCGCGGAATCGCTGCACCCGCTCAACCCGGAATACGTACAGAATCACGTGCCGAACGTCACCGGTTGCCGAGAATACGTCGCTGTCGAGGTAGTACCCCAGACCATGGGCCGCCAGGGCGTCGTTGAACGCCACAACGGACTGAACGAAGAGTTTGGTGAGACGGTCCACTTGCCGGGTCGTGGCCAGGGCCCGGGTGACTCTGAGCAACCACGAGAGCCGTAGGGCCGCCGACTCCCCGAGAGCCATACGTACCCGACGAGTCTCGAGTCGATCCTGGAGGGTCTCGAGCTTGTGCAAACGCCGGACTGGCTCGCCGGTGAGCATTCCCTCTCCCCTGGCTCGGCGCCAGGCGTCCAGGGCGATGAGGAAGTCCGGGAGGTCCTGGCCCAAGGCCCGGTCGAGCACCGGTCCACCGCGTCTGGGAACCCCGCCTTGGGCAAAGGCGCCCGTAGGGTGAGGCGGTGCGTGGGGCGACTGGGGCGGTTTGTCGCGGAGGGCCCGAAAGCCCAGTAATCCGCCACAGCCTACGGTCACCAGCGTCACGAGGGCCAGCAATCCCGAGAGCCACCAGCGGTATCGTGCTGGTGCGTACGCCTCCCGTCGCAAGGTCTCGAAGGCTCGAATCGTGGCCATTGTCCCGCACGCTTGGGCTGGACACTGGGCTCCGGCGATGGACAAGTAGGTCAACCGCAATACGGTACCCTGGTCGGGATACTCGGGGTCGGGATACTCGGGGTCGGGGGATTCGGACCACGGCTGTTCGCTGGGGGGCGCCGCAACAAGCACCGCGGTCAAGGCCAAACGCAGACGCCGCCGTGCCCAGAAGCGCAGCAAGGGGTCTACGCTTCGCAGCGCCGCCATGGCCACCAGCTCGTCCCCGCCGCGATCCACCGCGTCGGCGATGGCTCTGAGTATGTGTTGTCTCAGCATACACCCACCGAGCGCAATGGTGCGCCCACTCCACTGATGGACAACCGGACCTGACAGAAGTTCCCGGCACCGTCCAGAGGCGAAAAGAAATCATGCCTGACTTTTGGTGTTTTGCTTACGTATGTAGTGAGGCAGCCTAAAGGGTCAAGAGGTGTGAATGGCTCGTCTGGGGGGCCTTGAGAGCAAATAGGCGTGTGCTCGGAGCTGGGAATATCCCAGTGGCATGGTCTGTCTGGATTTCACTTGTCAGCCGCCCCCTCCCTGTCGGGACGACTGGGACTGTTCCTACGGCCGCATTGCCCCCACCCCGAAACGCTCACTCGATCACCACGAAGGCGCGCTGCTTGGCGTCCAGAACGGTGATCTCAACACCCTCATCCGTCGTCTCCATTTCTAGCGTTTTGTCCCACATCTGCTCGCTGATGTTTTGGGGATTGAACACGTCGCGCAACAGAATCGTGACGTTCCCCATGGGAGCATCGGGCCCCGGCAGTGTCCAATTGCACGGCTCCTTGGTGCAGGTCGAGCAAACGCTATTGATCTCGCTACTGGTCAGGCTGCGAACCCAGGAGAAATCCCTGACCAGGGCAATAACAAGCCTATTGGTCCCGGCGTGCCGGTGAGCCACCATATGCACATTGGGCGGCCCATCCACGAGCGTAATGGGCACATTGGAAAGGTGTGGCATGAGTTGCGTGCCAAAATCTGCGGCGGTAGCGGCGTACCTGTTGGGATCGTGCCAAGCCCAGGTGCTCTGGTTCTCGATCACGATACCGCCGTTGGCGCGAAACTGTTGGACCGACAGAATCTGCTGCGCGTCGAGGTCATGAGGGGTTGGCAGAACAAGCAGCTTGTAGCCGTCGAGTTGACCGCGTTGCAATTGGTCATCGTTGACCACACCCACCGGCACGTGAGCTCGCACCAGCTCGCCAAAGGCGCCCGTGACCGGCCAGAGTACCTCATTCCATACCTTGACCCGATCGCCCTGGCGTTTGTTGCGCGCGATCTCACTGAAGTGAACAGCGGCCCAGCGAACCGGATGCGTGCCCGCGAGGGAGGGCGAGAGCTTCTCGCCCAGGGCATACGCCGCAGCCAACACTGCGCGGGTCGTGAAGCTACAAGGATCGTTCGCCTCAACGATGTTGCTCTCGTTGATATCGACGTTGGCAATCCCTCCATACGCCAGCACCGCGGTAACAAAGCCGAACATATGCGGCTGCGTGGGAAAGCGCGATCGTGCCCACACATGCGGTGACCGTCCGTCGGCCGAGTCACGGAGTAAGGTCCAGCCGAGGGCCTGCCGGATCGCCCGGTTGGGCTCCAACGCAACCAGAGGGGGTGAAGAGTTGAAAACGTTCAGATTGAGGGCATCAGACGTTGCCAGGCTGAACTCGGTCTTGGGCGCGTCGCTGATCTTCGCCAGGGTGGTGGTCATCCTCTGACTGATCAAAGCAGGGACAAAGGTTGTGCTGATCACGAACACCACATCGGGGTATTGGGCCTTGACCTCATTGCGCCAGTAGCGAAATGTCTCTTCGACCTCACTCGCCTGGTAGCGCAGAAATGCCCGATACTCTTTTTCTAACTCATTGTTGAGCTGATCCTGGGTGAGGTTCGTCGACAGCGACCCGCTCGGGATCCCCAGGTGGTTCTCGAAGGATTGCTGCAGGGCTGTCCCCCAACAACCGTTCCTGGGCATATGCGTTTCGTCGAAGTAGAACCCATCAGCGCCCATGGCCGCGAGCTCCAGCAGCCGCGTCAACACCACCTCTCGATAGGGGGTGGTGAGGTCGGAGTAGACACCCCGCCCCGCCTCGGCGAGCGTTCCGTCGGCATTGTGACAGGCCCATTCTGGATGCAATGGCGTCGGATTGTCACATGAATGTGGAGACGTAACCCGCCCATCTTCCATGTGACGGTAATAGATGATAATCCGCAACCCATGGGCGTGAGCATCGTCGATGATCTGCTCTGCGAGGTTCACGTTGGCGGGCAGCACGACCGGTGTCTCTGTTCCGGATCCTTGGTCGCATATCAGGATCGTCCGGTCACCGCTACCCTGGAGCACCGACTGTCCATTGACCATGGGCTCGGCGCTGGGCCACCAAGGGTCCTCGGACCCGGAAACAATGTGGCGCGTGTACACGCTCACGCCTAATGCGTCAAAGATCGGTGCCACCGTGGCAAACTTGTCGGTGTAGACCTTGTCGTCATAGGCCCAGTTCGTGAACAGCGGCAGCCACAGTCGCGTGTGGGCGTGAACGCGGTTGCCCTCGAACCAGGCGGGCAGTGTTCGCGTGGCCGGTCCGCCGTCGGGTGAAGTAGAAGCATCGGAAGCAGAAGCATCGGAAGCGGAAGCATCGGAAGCAAGAGCGTCCGGGCCTGCGTCGTGGAGCTGGATGTTCGGAGCACCGCAAGCCGCGATCGCCAGACTGAACAATGAGAATGAAAGCAACTTATGAACAGTCATCACAAAGCATTACCCATATTACGTTTCTACGACTGACTTTGCCCTGGAATCGAATCCAGGGCAACCAGGGTGGTTCAGCCCGGATCTCCCATTATTGAGAGTCACCGCCGAAAACTGGCCGTCACGTCCTGCTGCGAAGCACTGTTCTTGCTTGGCTACGACACCCTTGGGGCACTCGGATCCGTGCTTGGATTGGGAGGAGGAGGAGGAGACCGGTTAGCTCTGGGAGCTCGCCACCCGGCGGCGCATGTCGGCGATGGTGTCTGAGTAGCTGTCGGTCTTGAAGATCCCGGTGCCCGAGACGATGGCCGATGCACCGGCGTCGCACACCTCGGCGATGTTGGCCACGGTGATCCCGCCGTCTACTTCGAGGTGGATCTCCCGGTCGATGGAGTCGATGAGCTCCCGGGCGTCGCTGATCTTGGGAACCATGGGGCCGATGAACTTCTGGCCGCCAAAGCCGGGGTTCACGGTCATGATCAAGAGCAGATCCAGCTCCTCGATCACGTGCTGCACGGCGTCGAGTCCCGTGGCGGGGTTGAGGGAGACGCCGGCCTTGCACCCCAACTGGTGGATGGCCTGGAGTGTGCGGTGCAGGTGGGTGGTGGCCTCGGCGTGGACGGTGATGTACTCGGCGCCCGTTTTGGCGAAGGCCTCGATGTGGCGCTCGGGTTCCACGATCATCAGGTGTACGTCCAACGGGAGGGTCGTGGCGCGGCCCACCGCGGCCAGTACGTCCGGTCCCACGGTGATGTTGGGCACGAAGCGACCGTCCATCACATCGTAGTGGATCCAGTCCGCGCCGGCCTGGGCCACTGCGGAAACATCCTCGGCCATGCGGCCGAAGTCCGCGCTCAGAATGGAGGGGGCAATGGTGACGTTACGTGACATGAAGCACTCCTGGGCTTATCGGTTGGCACCGGCTCCGTCTTACTGCGAATCTCCCCTCCCGTAAACCTGTGACCTGTCCCCCGGTACCTACGCTCCCCGACGTCGCAGGCGGACCATGAAGAATCCATCGCAGCCGTGGCGGTGGGGGAGCGTCTGTACGGCCGGACCGTCTCCGTCCAGGAGCTCGTTCCAGTCCACGCCGTCGTGGTGGGGCGGCGGCTCGGGCGTGAAGTCGGGGTGGCGCCCCAGGAAGGCGGTCACCTGATCGGGCCCCTCGGCCCGGGTGAAGGTGCAGACCGCGTAGACGAGCAGGCCCCCCCTGCGCACCCGAGGCGCCAGCCGATCCAGCAGGCGGCGCTGGAGGTCCACCAGCGCATCGGGGGCGGTGGGCTCCATCCGCCACTTTGCCTCGGGGTGTCGCCGGACCACGCCCAGGCCTGTGCAGGGTGCGTCGACCAGGACCCGATGGAAGGTGCGTTGGTCCAGCTCGGGGCAGGGCGCGGTGAGGTCCGCCGTCAGACGCTCCGGTGGTTTCAGGCCGGCCCGCTGGGCCCGACGGCCGAGGTCAGCGAGCTTGGCGGCGCCGCTGTCGGACGCGACGAGACCATCGGGCCCACCGGCCAGCGCTGCCAGGTGCAGGGTCTTGCCGCCCCGGCCCGCGCAGGCGTCCAGCACCCGGTCTCTGGACCCTGGGTTCACCAGGTGCCCCACGAGCTGGGCGCCCTCATCCTGGATCTCCAACCTCCCCTGTTCGTACAGGGTCGAGCGCCGGAGGTCGGCCGCCCCCCGAAGATGCAGGCCGTCAGGGGCGTAGCGGGCCAGGTCCGCGGTGACGCCGGAGTGGGTCTGTGCCAGGAGCTCGACCAACGCCTCGCGCTCCTGGTGCAAGCGGTTGGCGCGAATGGTAAGGGGGGGGCGGGATACCAGGCTGTCGGCCAGGGCCACCGCATCTGTGGGCCCGAGCCGCTCCAGGATCAGCGCCGCCATCCAATCGGGCACCGAGGCCGCGTCCCGCAGGTACTCGGCGGGCTTGCGGGCGGGGTCGGGCAGGGGCGGCTCTCCCTGCTGGGCCACCTTGCGGAGCACGGCGTTGACGAAGCCCCCGGCGCGGCGATCCACGGCTTGTTTCACCACGGCCACGGCCTCGTTGATGGCCGCCGACGCCGGGATCCGATCAAGCATAAGGATTTGGTAGGTCGCCAGGCGGAGCACCCTGCGCACTGTGGGGTGCGCGCGCTTCAGGCCCCGCTTGGTGTGCGGCCGCACGGCGCGGTCGAGTCGGGTACGATGGCGCAGGACACCGTAGGTCAGCTCCGTGGCCAGTGCCCGGTCCGCCGAAGACAAGCTGACGTTTTGGGCCAGGACCCGGTCCAGGGATATCGAGGCGTAGGCGCCGGAGCGCTCTACCTGCTCAAGCACCAGCAGGGCGGCGTTGCGTCCGGTGGAGGGCCTGATCATGTCAGGACGTCACCCACCCGCAACTTCTGCCCCGCCAGAACGGCCGCGGCCGGCAACCGCTTGCGTCCGGGGAGCTGCACCTCGGCGAAGGCCACCGCCCCCTCACCGCAGGCCACCAGGAGACCGTCGTCCTCCAGGCCGAGCAACTCTCCGGGTGCGCCGTTGCCCTCGGCGACGGTGGGGCCGAAGAGCTTGATGGCCTGGTCTCCCCAGCCGGCCTGAGCGCCCGGCCAGGGGTCCACGCCCCGGGCGCGGTCCGAAACCCGGCGCGCGTGGACGGTCCACTCCAAGCGACCGTCGGCCTTGGTCAGCAGGCGTGTCGTCGTGGCGGCGTCTTCGTTCTGGGGCGTACACGGCAAGGTCCCGATGGCGAGCCGTTCGAGTCCCTCCACCATGGCCTCGGCGCCCAGGACGGCGAGGCGCTCGGCGAGGCTGCCGGCGGTGTCTCCCGGCGCGATGTCCAAGGTGCGCTGCAGGGCGATGTCGCCCGTGTCCATGCCTTCGTCCAACCGCATAATTGTAACGCCGGTGGTCTGGAGACCGTCGATGATCGCCCACTGGATCGGCGCGGCGCCGCGGCCCCAGGGCAGCAGCGAAGCGTGGACGTTGTAGGTTCCCAACCGGGGGGTCTCCAGCACCGGACCGGGTAGGATGCGGCCATACGCCGCCACCACGGCTACGTCAGCCCCCAGCTCGTTCAACCGCTTTCGGAAGCCGGCGGTCTTGATGGCGGTGGGCTGCAAAACCGGGATGTCGCGCGCCTGGGCGGCGACCTTCACCGGGGGTGGGGTGAGCTTTCGGCCCCGGCCCGCGGGCCGGTCGGGTTGGGTCACGGCGGCCACGATCTCGTGTCGGTCGGCCACGGCCTCGAAGACCGTCGCCGCGAAGTCCGGGGAGCCCATGTAGAGTACCCGCAGCACCCGTCGGGGAGCAGTCACAGCGCCTCCTCATTGGAAATCGAACGCACCACGTGGCTGCGGTAGCGCTCCCGGAGCGCGTCGTCCTGCAGCACGCTGTAGGCCTCCTGGACGACCTCGAGGATCTCTTTGATCTCGCCGGTGTACTCCGTACGCACCGTCGGGTGTAGTGCCTCGGGGTCGAACTGTGACAGTGCCAGATCGTAGGCGCGGCGCAGCTCGTGGACAGATGCCTGGGGGGCCACTGCCAGACAGGCGAAGTAGTCGCCTTCCTTCGCGTGGGCGTGGCGGCTCACTACGCGCTCCACGTCCAGATCGAAGTCGAAGTCGCGCTCGGGCGGCGGCGTGGGCTCAGGCGGTGGAGGGAGCTTTTCTGTACGGCGGTTGTCCACCAGGGGACCGTCGACCTTGTGCTGAAGCTTGAGCTGCCCAAGGCAGGCCAGCCCCCACGCCAGCCCCCACACATCCCGGGGCGGGGCGTTGAGCTTTTGGGCCACGTCCGTGATGGAGGAGCGGCCGTCCATGGCGTCGATGATGCGCCAGTCGCGGCCGCTGAGCCTAACTCCAGCGAGCCTCTCCTCGTCGGCGTCTGGGGGCTTAACGGGGATGATCTCCTCGCCGCCCACCAGGCCGATGATGCGCTCCGCGGTGTACTTGCCGCGGATCCCTTCGAGCAGCAGCGCGGCGGGTCTCTGCTCCAGGTAGACGATCTCCTCGGGCAGGGGGGCGTCGGCGTCAAAGCGGAAGGTCGCCTCTTCCAGGGCGAAGACGGCGTAGACGAGGTTCTCGAGGTGCAGCTTAACCGTGGGGATCAGCTCCGCCGGCTTGATCCAGCCGCGGTCGAGCAGAACGGCGCCCGCGCGGCGCCCCCCGGCGACTTCCTCCTCGCAGTCCGCCAGTTGGTCGGCGGTGATCCGTCCTTGGCGGCGAAGCATCTCAACCATGCGGTCCTCGGCTCGGGAGGACTGGGCCAGGCGAGGGACGCCGCCCTCGAAGAAGAGGTCGTAGCGTGCGTCCGGAGCCGTCACCTCCAACACGCCGTCGAGCTCGTGTAGGGCGATAGACTGGATCAGGCTGGCAGGATCCAGGTCAGCCAAGGTGCCTTCCCGCAACCGCACGGGAACCTCCGGGGGTGTTCGGGGAGCCGCCTTCGGACGTGTCCGGGGAGCCGCCTCCGAGCTCCACGAGGACCTCGGACCGGAGGACGGCTGTCTCTCGCCTACTGCGTTGTCGTTCGGACTTTTTTCCTGGATCCCCCGAGCGCCAAGTCCCTTGGCCGGCTGGGTGTCTTCCCCGGCGCCCCGACCGTGGAGGGCGGGTTGCTTCGGAGACCTCAGGTCGGCGGAGGCGTGGATGTGGACGGACGTTCGCCGTCCGGGCACGGTGTCCACCACGTCCGGGCGATCGGGGCGTGAAGTCACGTATTCGAACCCCTGGGACGAGACCACGGGGGGAAGATCGTAGGGCGAGGCCAGGGGCAGGTCCGCGTCTGCGATGGTGCCCTGGGGGCTCGGTTCCTCGGGGGCCGGAACCTGGCGGGCGTCGGTATAGGCGTCTTTGGGCGCAGGTGTGAACGGGGCCGAGTCGGCGCCGTCGTGATTGTCCCGGGGCTCGGGCTCGGGTGGTAGCCGCCCGGGGTGAGAGACCTCGGTTCCCCCCGGGGAGACCACCGAATCGGTCGACGGTTGCGGCCGGGGAGCGGGAGTGCCCATTCCGTCCGCCAGGTCCTGGAGCACCCGGTCCGGATCGACCTCGTAGGCCCCCGCCAGTCGGTCCACGTCGAGGGCGTCGAGGTCGATCTCGTCCTCACCATCGGCTTGAGGCGGCCGCGGGAGGCCGCCAGAGGGGCGCGGCTCGGGCAACGAAGGTGGTGGGGTGAGGTCGTGGTGGCTCAGCTCCGCCTGGGGGGCGACGATCTGTTCCTCGAAGGCATCGATGGTGCGTCGGATGCGGACCGCCACCGTGTCACCGTCGCCGCCCGGGCTCATGAACTCATGGACGATGGCGTCCACCGCGGAGAGGTCGTCGTTCTCGGGGGCCAATGGCGCCCCGTCGGCCAGGGTCAACGGCGCTGGGTTGGCGAGGCCGTTGGGCGCGGCGGTGACATCCTCAGCGGACGGGAGATCTTCGTCGATGGCGTCCAACTCCGGCACCAGGTTGGTGATGGTGAGCGCCATGTTCCGGGGATCCAGCATGAGGTCCGAGGCCATGGCCTCCTTGAGCAGGTCAGGCTCCCCCTCGGTGGGGAGCATCTCGGCGGACTTGGCCGCCTGGGGAGCAGGTTCGTCCCATGGCATGGAGAGGCTGTTTTTGCGACTCAGGTCTTCGAGGTCGTCGACACCAAGGGGCTCAGGGGTCTTCTCCGGCCGCTGGGGCGTAGGCCCGAGCTCGTCGGTGGATTTGGAAGTGGTCGTGGACATCGTCGACTCGCGTCGGAATGAGGCGTCCTCCCCTTCGGGCCCCCGCGCCCTGGATTCGGGTGCGAGCTTCTCGACGTCCTGGGGATCGGCCGTCGCCGTCGACAGCGTCTCGACCTTCGGCGTCGGGGGAGCGCCCCCGAGCCGTTGGATGGACGACACCAGCTCTTCGGCCTCTACGGGGCTGGGCAGAAACAGGTCGCCTCCCAGCACCACCACCTCGGCCAGGTTGGGCCCCGGGGGCGGACCGAAGAACACCACCGGCATCGCGGCGCCATACGCTGTGGCCTGGATCCGCTGCATCAGCTCGTCCGCCCGGGCAGACTCCTCGTCGAGCTGAAAGATCAGCAGCTTCGGCTTGTGCCGCGCGAGATCCCCCACCACCTTCTCCGGCGTGGAGGAGATCAGCTCGTACCCCTCGGCCCCGAGCAGCTCCACTACCCGCTCGGCCTCGGAATCGCTGCCGATGATCATCAGCGGACGCCTCATGGGGCCCGAGTCTAGCAGAGACCCAAGCCGATGCCCATCGGGTCGCGCCAGTACCAGCTACGGCTGCAGTACCAGCGACAGCGGCAGTACCAGCCACAGCGACAGCCCTGGATCCTACAGCATGGACTGGGGGTCTACGTCGATGATGATGCGGACTCCGGCCGGTGGGGAGGCTCGTTTAAACGCGCGGGCGGCGAGGGCGGCGCGCTGGACGTCGGCGCGGTGGGGGCTCTTGAGTAGGAGCTGCCACCGGGTGCGGCCCCGGATCCGGGCGATGGGGGCCTCGGCTGGACCGAGCACCACGACGTTCTTGGTGGTCACGCAGGCACGGGCTACGCCTTCGGCGGCGGCGATGACCGCCTCCGGCTCCATTCCCTCCAGGCGCACGGCCACCAGGTGGCCCTCAGGCGGGTATCCCAGCTCCCGTCGGAAACGCATTTCCTCCCGGTAGAAACCCTCGTAGTCGTGGGCCTGGGCGCAGACGATTGCGTGGTGGTCCGGGTTGAAGGTCTGCACCAGCACCCGCCCGGGCTCCCCGCCGCGTCCCGCGCGCCCGGCCACCTGGGACAGGAGCTGAAAGGTGCGCTCGGAGGCGCGGAAGTCCGGCATGTGCAGGGCGTGGTCGCCGTGGATCACGCCCACCAGGGTTACCCCGGGGAAGTCGTGTCCCTTGGTCACCATCTGGGTGCCCACCAGGATGTCGATCTCACCGGCCGCTGTGGCGTCCAGGATGCGATGCAGGCGGCCCCCCCGGGCCGTGTCCCGATCCAGTCGGCCGATGCGCGCGCCGGGGAACCGGGCGCGGAGGGTCTCCTCCACCCGCTCGGTGCCCAGGCCCATGGCCTGCATGTTCTCGGCACCGCACTTCGGGCAGTGCTGTACGGGGCGGATCTGGTGGCCGCAGTAGTGGCACACCAGTAGGTTGCTGCCCTTGTGAAGCGTCAGGGAGACGCTGCAGTCGGGACACCGCATGGGTTCGCCGCACGCCACGCAGAGCACAAAGGGGGCGAACCCCCGGCGGTTGAGAAACAGGATCGTCTGGTGGCCGGCGATGAGGGTCTCGGTGATGGCTTCGGCCAGGGGGGCGGTCAGCACACCCTCGGCGTCTGTGCGGTAGGTCTTGAGATCCACGATCTCAATATCGGGCAGGGGCTGGGGGGTGGCGCGCTTGGGCAACGACAGGCGGATGAGCTTTTTCCGCTCCGCGTTGCGCGACGACTCCAGCGAGGGCGTCGCGGAGCCGAGCACCACCAGGGCCCCCGCCTGCTGGCCTCGTACCAGGGCCAGGTCGCGGGCATTGTATCGCAGCCCCTCCTCCTGCTTGAAGGAGGTGTCGTGTTCTTCGTCCACGACCACCACGCCCAGCCGCTCCACCGGCGCGAAGAGAGCCGAACGCGCGCCCACCACCAGTTGCACCTCGCCCCGCCGTACGCGTCGCCACTCGTCGTGGCGCTGGCCGTCGTTGAGGCCGCTGTGCAGCACGGCCACTCCCTCTGGAAACCGCGCCCGGAACCTCCCGGCGAGCTGGGGGGTCAGGCTGATCTCGGGCACCAGTACGATGGCGCCTCGACCGGCGTCTATGGCCTCCCGGATCACCTGGAGATACACCTCCGTCTTGCCGCTGGAGGTGACGCCGTGCAGCAGGAACGCGTGGAAGCTCTCCTCTCGTAGGGCCGCCCCGAGCACGGCCACGGCCTGGGCCTGATCGAGGTTCAATTGCGGTGGCGGGTGGGGCTTGATGGCCACTCCCGCCATGGGGTCCCGCCGCCTCTCCCGGCTCTCCTCGAGGAGGATCCCCTGCTTCTTGAGGGTGTTGATGCGTTGGCGTACGCCGGGGTCCGAAGCCCGTAGCTGGGCCACGGGCAGACCTTCGTCCTGGCGCTCCTGGCGCTCCTGGCGCTCCTGGCGCTCCTGGTGGTCGCTGCGTTTGGCGGCCGCGGCCGCGGCCGCGGCCCGGGCCTCGAGCACCTGGGCCTGGCGGGGCGCGCGTTTTCGAAGCGCGACCAGGTCGACGCCGTCCAGACCACCTGTGGCCAGCCGTACCCAGGGCTCGGTGGCGTGTCGCACCCGGGGCTCATAGCTGGGCGCGGTCTGGGTGATGAGTCCCCGCCGGGTCAGCGCGGTCAGGTGGCCGTGGCGTGCCTGGCGCACTTTCTTGAGCAGGCGCACTGCGTCCACCGCGCCGGCCACCAATCCCCCGAGCAGCTCCTGCTCCTCGGGGTCCAACTCGAGGCCCTGGACCGCGAGGATCCCGTCGGCCCGCTCCAACGCCAGTCGCCCCTCGTCGGTGAGGGCCACCTGGCGGTGCTCCACCATGTCCAGGCCCGCCGGGTGGGTAAGCCGCAGGGCCTCGGGCAGGGGCGACAGGTAGTACCGCGCCGCGAACTCGGCCAGCTTCAGTTGATCGCCGGTGAGCAGCGGCTCGGGATCCAGTACGTCATTGATGTCTCGAACCTCCTGATCGTCCGGGGGATCCTCGTACCGCAGCACGTAGCCCACCGCCCGTGCCCGGGCCAGGGGCACCTCCACCCGCACCCCCGGGACGGCGCTGTCTATCAGCCCCGGCGGCACCCGGTAGGTGAGCGGGCCCAGGGTCTGCTTCACCAGGGACACCGCCACGTAACGCTCGGGGACTCCGGCGTCGGCGACATCATCGGCGATATCATCGGCGACATCATCGGCGACATCATCGGCGACATGGTCGGCGATATGGTCGGCTTTGGGCGACCGCTTGTTGTCTGGCTCGTCTCGCTTCATCTGATGGGTCTCTGCTACAAATTTGTAGACCTCCGGGGCGTGGACCACAACCCCTGTCGAGAATCCACCGAAATTGCGTTTGACAATCGGTGGCCTTTGGCTTCACCTTCCCCATAGATTTTAAGGGTGGGATGCGTCATGTCGATTCAAGAGCAACTACTGGCCGAGCTGAAAGCCGCTACCCTGGAGCGGGACCAACCACGTCTGGACGTGATCCGCGCGGTGAAGACCGAGATCCAGATGATCCAGACGTCCAAGGGGTTCGACTCAGAGGTGGACGACGCCCTGTACCAGAAGGTGATCGCGTCCTACAGCAAGAAGATGACCAAGGCCCGCGCCGAGTACGAGAAGGCGGGGGACCGCGGACGGGACCTGGCCGCGCAGCTCGCCTTCGAGGTGGAATACCTCTCCCGTTGGCTCCCCCAGAAGCTGGACGAAGAGGCCACCCTTGCCCTGGTATTGACCACCATCGCCGAGCTCGGTGTCTCCGACCCGGGGCAGGCCGGTCGCGTCACGGGCTCCATCATGAAGGGACACGGCAAGGACGTGGACGGCGGCCTCGTCAACAAGCTCGTCCGCAAGCAGCTGACCGGCGCGGATTGACCAGGGCCCAAAGATCCTATGGGTCTTGGCTGGTCGCGCACCCAGGAGGCTAGCTCCTACACGAGCACATCGACGAGATGATGCCGGTGGTACACGACGGCAAGCGCCACCGCATCGGCCAGGGCCACAACGCTAACACCTTCCCGGGCGTCGGCCTGGGCCTCACCGTGGCCCGCGCCCGCCGGGTCACTGACGGCATGTTTCTCGACGCGGCCAAGGCCCTCGCCGCCCAGGTCACCGAGGCCGATCTCGCCGATCGCGCCATCTACCCCGTGCTGAGCCGCATCCGGGACTGCTCCCTCGCCGTGGCCGCCGCCACCGTCCGCCGCGCCGTGACCCAGGGACACGCCGACAACGAAATCCTGGAAGACCTGGAAGACCTGGAAGACCTGGAAGACCTGGAAGACCTGGAAGACCTGGAAGAC
>JAOZUO010000025.1:41985-62220 GCA_029938605.1 Deltaproteobacteria bacterium
CTGGAAGAAACCATCCGCCGCGCCTGCTCCGCTTCCGAAGCATCCAGCACTTTCGACGAGCCGTTTCGCCAACGTGAGAGGCTGGCTCACCCTCCGCTGGAAGATGCGCCTGAACCAGGTTAAAGCGAAGCTTGACGGCCGCGGCATCAACTACAAGCACGACTGGCGGCGGGGCTATTTCAAGCACGGCTGCGTGCGGACCGATACCTTGACCTTTGGGTGGAAGAGTTAGAAGGTCGCCGCCTCGGTTCGCCAGATCTGGCTCAACTCCATCTGGCTGAACCGTGACCAGCAAACCGCCAAGGACGTCCAGGCCCTCCGCAAGCAACTCACCCGCCGCTACGGCTCGCCAAACCCATCGCTGGCCCTCCACAAGATCAACAGTACGGCGTCCTCGCCAAGTGGACGAACAAGCACACCTTGCTGACGCTTTCTGTGAACCGTCAAAAGAAGCGCTACCGAGTCTTTTTGTCCTATCGACTACGTTGAGATCGTAAGAACAAGCGAGTCGGCAGCGGACGGCTGCGGACGGCTGTCGCCTGACTCACACCTGGTGTGGCGCGAGCCAGTGTTGTACAGTTGCAATATGACTCTATTGCAAAAGAACGTATTTCGGGCGGTGGCGGTCTGGTTCTCGGCCGCGCTGCTTCTGGCCTGTGGTTCGGCAGCCGCAGACGACGACGCTGTCGCCCCGCGGCCTGACGGTGGGGTGGATGCCAGCACCGCCCTGGACGCGGCGCCCGACGCCCACGCCGCCCTGGACGCGGCGCCCGACGCCCATGTCGCCCTGGACGCGGCGCCCGACGCGAGCGTGCCCGATGCGTTCGTGCCGACCGGGATCCAGCTCCTGCACGACCACAACTTCCTCGACGGATTCAACACCTATCCGATCACGCCGTCCACCACGCCCATCGGAACCCTGATCCCCCCCACCTCCACCGGCAGTCCGGTGTGGCAGCTCGCCGAGTGGCACACCCAGCTGCTCCTGGCCAACGTTCCCCCCAACATCACGCCGGACGGAGCGCAGTGGGCCAACGCCTACAAGGGCGTGGTCGTCGACGACGGCTTCCTCGAGCTCGCCATCAATGCCGAAGCCGAATGGGGCGGCGTGTATCGCCAGCCCGGCCAGCAGTGGCCGCACCTCCTGATCGCGCAGTCGATCTACAACAGCGCGGCGCCCAGCTCCAACACGCCCATTCACAGCTACGCGAGCGTGACCATGAGCCTGCAGATCGAGCGGGTCTACACCGACCACATCCAGGAGTCTGGCTACGACCCGAGCCTGCACGCCTGCCAGTTCCTGATGTTCCTCACCTTGCAGAATCGCAACCAGTCCCACGCCGACTACGGCAACTACATCTGGTTCGGCCTGCCCTTCTACGACGACCGTTACGCAACGCTGAACGAGAGCGTCGACGTAGACATCGGCACTGGCCACTACATGTTCCGCATGGCCTCGGCGAACTTCATGCCGGCCTCGCTGCACAACCAATCCGTGGTCAATATCTCCGTGAACCTGCTGCCCTACATGAGGGCCGCCGTGGAGGACGCCATCGCTCAGGGCATATTCCTCTCGCCGAACCTCGACGACTATTTCATCGGCGGCATGAACCTCGGCTTCGAGGTACCCGGCCGCTCCATCGCCACCTTCCGCGTCCGCGACTTCAACATCCTCGCCACTCTGTAGGGGACGTACTTAAGTTCTTAATTTTTTTCCTTAGGGAAGAAAAATCACGGGCAGTCGTTGGTCCCGCAATTGCAGAACACGCCCACCGCCGCGGTGCCCCCAACGCAGTCGTACCCGCCGGGGCAGACGTCGAGTTGCTGGCCGCCGCAGTCGGTGGCGTCCCACGTGCAGGCGGCGCAGTCACAGGAGCCGTTCGACGGCTGGGGGCTGGCCTCGTTGCAGGCCGGATCCCCCGAGCCATCGCAGGGGCTCTTGGCGCACTCACGGGGCAGGATGCAGATGTTATTGCCGGACAGGCTATTATAGCAGGCCGCGTCCGTCCGGCCGCAGTCGCAATAGAGATCGACGTTGTCCGGAACGCAGTAGCCGCCTGAGCTCAGACCCAGGAGGTGACAGACCTCGCCCGTGCCGCAGTCCGCTTTGGTGTTGCAGACGTCCGTTCCGCAGAGACCGTTCACGCAGGCGCCGGTAGTGCAGTTGAGTCCCGACGCTGGGTGGCACGCCTTGAAGTCGACGCACTCCGCGTGGTCGCGGCCAATGCAGACCTCCAAGGGACCGCAGAGATTGTTGAAGTCCTGGTCGTGGCACCAGCCTTCGCCACAGGCACCTGCGGCCCCGGCGGCGTTGGAGCAGACCCTGCCGTCCTCGCAATCCCCTCCATCGGCGCAGGGCATGGAGCACTGTTGGCTCGGGTTGACCGGGTCAATTTGCAAGCAGAAGAGCTCACCCATGCAGCTCGCGTCACCGGTGCACTCCTGCCCATCTTGATAGTAGAGGCACATCGGACCACTGTTGGGGCCAGAGGGGGCCACGCCGCAGTAGCTCACGTCCTGCAGACAATTCCCCTCACAGAGCGCTATTTCCGGCGGGTAGCAGACGGGCTCTGAGGGGTACATAAACTGCTCCCAGCTCTCGGTCTGGAAGGTCGGCGTCCCGGGGAAGTCACACTCCCACCCGGAGGGGCAATCCGCGTGCTGGTAGCACAGGGGCATGCAGAAGGAGACGTAGGGCATTATCAGCTCATTGCTGAACCCTTCTTCGTTCGGCATGCTGGCGCCCTCTCTCCCGAGCAGGGGTATGCAATTCCCGCTCTCACAATCGGCGGAGTCTTCGCAGATCTCCAGGGCCCCCAACGGCCCTTTTGGGACGCAGACGCGCCCATGGAGGGGGCTCATGCCACAGACTTTGCCGCTACCGCACTGACTGTCAGTGGCACAGGGGAGCGGAACGCAGCGCCCGCTCTGACAGGTGGTCCCGGTGGAACAGGAGTGCGTGGAATCGCAGATGGGGCCACAGGTGGCGGGATCGAAACAGGGAGCATTTTCTACGCAGTCGCCCAGGGAGAAGGGGTTGGTGTCCTCTCGGAGCACGCAGTCGTAGTTGTCATCGCAGGGCTCCTGGGTCATGCCTCCACAGAATAGGGTCTGCGGGCGCCTGGGGTTCGGCACGCAGTATCCCGACAGCGCGGTGGGCGACGGAGCGATGCAGAGCTCGTCAGGGCCGGTGCAAGCCTCAAGGTCGCTGCAGGTCCCCCAGGTCGGATTGGGGTAGACATTGACGTCCAGGTGATCTTCCCGCCCCACGGCAGAGGGGTCGGCGTAGTGCACCACGGTGTATCCGCAATACTGAGCGAAGATGGCGCGGCCGTGCTGGCGGTCCATGGCCACGAAATCCCCTTCCACGTTCAGCGCTACCGGAATGCTGGCCTGATCCATGGCGTAGAGGGCTACCGCCGCAGGTGGTGCGTCCGGGTTGTTGTCTTGCACACAGGTGTGGTCGATGCGGTAGCGGTTCGTGGGGTCCACGCTGGTTATAGTGTTGCAAGCGACTCGGGCCAGGAACCCGGGGCCCGGTGGGACTTGGGCCTGAATCCACTCCCAGGTACCGTCAGCAAGCTGTCGGAAGGCGGCAGGGCCCATCATGAAATAGACGCCGGTTTCGTCGAACCCCGCGGGTCCATAGACCGGGTCCTCGTCGAGGCCGAGGAACTCCTGGGCCCGGATTGATTCAGCGGCGTTGCCATCGGCATCGACCACGGTGATGAAGGCGATCGCAGCGCCATCCGTGTTTTGCGCGCTGGTGATGACCCAGGTGTCGCTAGACCCAGGCACCGGTACGAAATCGCCGCAGGGCACGGCGGCCTCATCGCGAACGAGAGAGGCGTTGATCATGGCGCAGCCCGCAACAGAGCTCGAGAAGAGCATGTCGGTGGTCGGGTTGTAAGCGGTCACTGGATCGATGAACCGTAGGACCTCGAGATTCGAGGCGTCCACGATGGCGGTGACGGGGGCGGGGCCGCCGCCCTCCGTGCCCACGACGGTCACGTAGAGGGTGCCCTCGTCGGCGGAGACATAGACCTCGCCCGTAGCGATGGGTTTTCGCATGGACTCGGGAATGATGCGATACCGCACGCGGCTGTTGCCGACGGCCGCGCGGGACACCGGATCGTCCCACTCCACCACATCGCTGCTGTCGTCATTGGGGTTGAGCAGATCGAGATCCAGCCTCACGATCCGATCCGACATCATGACCACGAGCTGCTCCTGGGTGGGCAGGTGCGCCAACACCGCGGCTTGTCCGGAGCCGAATACCCAGACTGAGTTGAACAGGTAGTCGCTCTTAAGGTAGTCCACGGTTTGGCGTTCAATGTTCAGCACCGACAGGCCGTAGGTCCCCACGCCGAAAATGAGCCCGGTTGACGGGTCGAGGAAGTGCCCGGCCGAGGGCACGCAGCCGTTGTAGATGTTGGTGGTCAGCGGGAGCACCAGCTTCAGGGTCTGCCCGTCCCCCAAGGTGAAGTCCGTGGAGTCGACAAAGTAGGCTGTTCCCGCGAACTCTGGCTGATTCAGCCGTAGCGTGTAGTCGCCGGTGGGGACGCTGTTGAAGGAGAAGGAGCCGTCCGCGTTGGGTTGCGTGCTCTGGACCACGTTCCAGGTGTCCGGATCGCTGGGATCAACGACCGATACGAGCTCCACGGTGATTTGATCGAGTCGGACCCGCCGATGGAAATTTTTGTGTCTGGACCGCTCATCGGTGGCGGAGCCGAGACGACCTTCGATCGAACCGGATCCTTTGCCGTCGTTGCAGCTCACCTGGGAGCCGAGCACGCAGACGAGGGTAAGTATCGCTGAGATGCGTCGCCGTGATGTGTTCATCGGGCAGTCTCCAATGTGTTGTCTGTCTGTAATGGTAATCCATATCACAAAAAATACCAAGGCAAACACCAGCGCATTGCTGGGCTATTCGGACTAAAAGCTCGTAGCGGGACGCTTGGGTGGAGTCACGGTTCGCGGGCGCCTCTGCATTGGCCTCAGATGGCTAAAGGCATGTGTTGCAGGGAGACCGAGGTGGTTGAGTATTTTCTCTAGCACATCGACGTCGGTTGGTACGCATCCGGGATCCCGCCATCGCGCTGGGGTGCGGCGTCGATTTCGGCGTCCCAGACGGGCTGGCCGTCCAGCCCGGGATCGATGCCGGTCCGCGCGCCGCAGGCACAGAGCGTTACGGCAAGGAGCACGAGCAGGTGGTGCACGTAATGCATCTTCAGCATCGTACACCACGGATCAAGATTTCGTGGCGCATGTGCGATCCGGGGCTCTCCCTCCTGCCCCTACTGATCGAGGAGCGTAAGCCCCCGGCCCTCGGCCCAGATCGCGCAGGTCTCCAGGACTAGCGCTCCCTGCTTGTTGGCCAGGAATTGCTTCCATCCCGTGCGATCTCGAACCCGGCTGCGGTTCTTCGAGTACTGCAGCTTGTGGCGTACCGGGGAGTAGGGGACGTACTTAAGTTCTTAAGTTTCGCTCACAACCTCGTGAATTTTCACACAGAACAATACATCACATTACGGACTGCGCTTGATTCCTTCGATGCCAGGATACTGCCGATACTTACTTATTGAAGCACGGTCCCCAGTATTTCCTGTATTTCCTGGACACGGAGAGGGGATCAGCGATTGCAGCCGCTGGACTTCTTTTTAGGCTTCTTTTTGACCGGGGCGGAATGATCGTGATCGGGCTGTATGCCTATGATGGGGCTTCTCTCGCTGGGCCGGGGTCGCGTCCTGCTGGGTCGATCCGGACGACTGCCCGTGGGAGGCGAGATGGACGCCAGGGCCGTGCGACTCACATTCGCCAGGACCACGGGGCCTCCGCTCAATTCGCGGTTCAAGGTCACCGCGCCCCCGGCTGCCAGGGTCACCACAGCCGCCGTTGCCAGCTCCAAAAACTGCCGCCGTTCTGGCTTGGGGAGGCGCTCCCGCACCACATCAGCAAGCTGGCCCAGGGCCTCGGGGGTGCTCACCTCGAGGATGGCCCGCTCCCCGTCGGTGAGCTCCACGCCACTCGCCTTTGCCGCCTCCCCGGGGTCCCGCAGCAGAGGGGAGTAGGGGACGTACTTAAGTTTTTAAGTTTCGCTCACAACCTCGTGAATTTTCACTTAGAACAACACATCACACTACGGACTGCGCTTGATTCCTTCGATGCCATAAGTACGTCCCCCTTAACTTTCCAAGCAGCTGACCGGGGCGGATTGACCAGGTCCTAAGGGCCCTGGGAGCCGCAGGCCGGTTGCGCACGCATGAGGCTACCCGAGGATCATCGTGGCCATGTTGGTGCGCAGGGCGCGGTGGTCTTGCAGGCTCCCCTTGAGGGCGGCCATCGACTGGTGGAGGACCCGGCGCTCGGCGTCGGGTAGGCCCCCGTCGGCCAGGCACCGCTGTAGGTGCGCGAGGTTTTTGGCCAGCGCCCGTCGAGCCGTGCCGGCCCGGAGGTGACGTGTGCGTGCGAGAGTCGGGTCTCGTCGCGGACGTGGGCGCCGTTGCGCCTGGAGGTGCCGTTGCGCCTGGAGGCGCCGTCGGCTCGGTGGGCGCCGCCGGTGTGGTGGGGCGTCCGGGTCCTGGCTCCGGATGCGCGCGGTGGGTTCTGGGCGCCAACCGTCATCGATTCGCATGGGCTCAATGGGCCGCATGGGAGGGCTCGCCAGTTCCGGTGGACTTGGTGGATCCGGTGGACTTGGTGGACCCGGTGGACCCGGTGGACCCGGTGGACCCGGTGGACCCGGTGGACTTGGTGGACCCGGTGGACTTGGTGGACCCGGTGGACTTGGTGGACCCGGTGGACTCGTCTCGTAGGACGCCCAGGAGTGTCGCCACGGCTTCGTACAGGGGTTCGGGGATCTCGTCCCCCAGGGAGAGATCGACCAGGGCGCGGGCCAGGGAGACGTCGTGCACGATGGGCACTCCGGCCTGGCGGGCTACCTGCTTGATGCGCTCGGCCACCAGCCGGTGTCCGCTGGCCACGACCTGGGGCGCCAAGTCGCCCCGCGCGGTGTCATAGCGCAGGGCCACGGCGATGTGCGTGGGGTTGGCCACCACGAAGTCGGCTTTTCTCACCTGCTCGATCATGTCGTGCTCCGAGATCTCCCGGTGCAACCGCTTGCGCTCGGCCTTGTGCTGAGGGTCGCCTTCGCTCTCTTTGTGTTCACGTCGCACCTCCTCCTTGGTCATCATCTGGTCCTTGCGGTGTCGGTGCCTCTGCACCGCGTAGTCCACCGCCGCCGCCGCTGCCAGCACGAGCCCACCCCGCCAGGCCAGGGTGGTGGACCATCGCAAGATCTCCCGGGCGATGACCTCGGGCCGGCCTCCCGTGAGGCGTAGCACCGATCCGAGTGCATCGCCCAGGGTCACATACACCACCGCCGCCAGGGCGGTGATCCCCACCAACAGGCGCGCCAGGTCCACGACCTTTCGCAGGCTCACCAACTGCCGGAGCCCCTTGAGCGGGTCCAGCCGCTTGAGCTGTGGCAGCAGAGGTTTCCAGGTCCACAGGCCGCCGGCTTGCACGGCGCCCACGAGTATTGCCGCCACCACCGCCGCCGCCAGGATCGGTCCCACCGTATAGGTGAGGGTCCACACTCCCTCCCGAAGCACACCCCAGGCTGCCTCCGGCGCGTAGTGAGGCGCGCCCCGCAGGCAGTCCCGGGTAAAGCGGGCCAGGGTAGCAGCCAGCCCCGCGCCCGTGATCAGCAACGCCCCGGCCGCCGCGGCAAAGACCACAAAGCCACTGAGCTCGGCGCTCCGGGCGATCTGACCTTTTTGACGTGACTCCCGCAGCCGCTTGGGGGTCGGCTCCTCAGTGGGTTCGCCTGCAGAGCGCTGTTGGCCCATGGCGTTTCGCTTCTGCTATTGGGGGTTATCGGTGGTGCGCCGAACCGGTTGCGTAAAAAAACGCCCGGGCGTCATAAACCGATGCCGACCGACACGGTCCAGCTGTTGGCATAGAAGGAGCCGCCGGCGGTGTTGACCTGGGAGTAGCGCCAGCCAAAGGCGGCGTTCAGGTTGAAGTGCCCGGTCAGGTAGACCTCGAAGCCCGCTTCGAGCCCCACGGAGTAGGCGAAATCGATGAGGTCCTTGTTGTAGATGTTCCGATGCAGGGCGCCCAGGCCGAGCACGAATTCGGCGTAGGGAGTGAACCGCGCCGGGTACTGCAGACCCAGGGCGAGGAGCACCTCCATCCCGAAGTTGTGCTGCCACCACCTGGTGCGGTCCTGCTTGGATTCCCCTGCGCCCATGAGGCCGATGCCGAACCGCAGGGCACGCCAGAACCCGGAGGAGTCCAGCCAGGCCGTGGGGTAGAACATCATGCCCATGCCGTTGTACATGCAGGCGGGGTTTTCCAGGGCACACAGGAACTGATAGCCCTTGTAAAACAGGCGGAACCGAGCGCCGTGGGGACCGGTGGCCGGTGGTTCGAAGCTGCCCGTTCGCGCCTCTTCCAGTACGCCCTCGATGGATCGTTGGATGCCCGGATCGTCGGCGTACTCCCGGTGCGCGGGGGCGGTTTTGGACGGGCCCGCCAGGGCGGAGGTGACGGGGAACGCCACCACCACCATTAAGAGCACAGTAGCCAGACTGCCCAGCGCCATCGTGGGGCCCGGGTGGGGGATCAATTTACGCATATTGATGACTCAACATTCGTTGTTCAGGCTGTCGGGGTCGTGCTCGTCCGTACAGGGGCAGTTCACGCCGCCGTCCTCGGCCATCCCCTCCCGGAAGGTGGTCAGGAGCTGGTCGAATTCCGGTTTATCCAGCGACTCAATCGAGAAGAACTTCAGATGGTACACCCGGCCGCCGGTGCCGCTCAGGAACACGTCCCGCCGGTACCAGTTGAACAGGCTGCCCTCGAAGCTCCGATTCTGGCGCCAGAGCAGCTCGTGACCGGGCAAAGAGCCGTTGTAGTCTGAAAGGATCTGCCTGGGGTAGTCGCCGGCATCCCCTTCGTACGTGGCGGTGCCGCCCGGGAGGCCGACGCCCTCGGTGGCGATGAGCGCTGACACGAGGGTGGCCGTGGAGCCGGACTCGTAGGCGACATCCATGGAGGCGATGATCTCCGAGTCGTAGTTCACAAAGGGAACGTCCGAAACCACCCAAACGTACCGCCCCGTGGACGTCCACGTACCCGTGCAGGAGCCGTTGGTCCACTGGGAGCAGCGGTACTCCTTGTTGTACTTCCACGGGGGAATCAGGGCCTTGAAGTGGAACTGGTTGTCGAAGCTCTGGCAGGTCTCGTACCCGGCGGTGATGCCGTCCCGTATGTTCACATCTCCGCACGACGCCGATCCCCCAAAAACCAGCACCAGAGCCGCAGTCCCCAGCCATAGGTTCGCTCTACGTCTAAACATGCGCGCAGCATACCGCCCACCCGACCCCAGCGTCAACTCCGGGGATCCGTTGCCTCACCTTGACAAATGACACCCAACATGGCGAAATTGGGGCGGTATCCACCAGGGCCCCGAAGATCCCGAAGACCGTAGAGACATTTGTATGCAGTATGGCAGGTACGAGCTCGGTGAGCGCATCGCCAAGGGCGGCATGGCCGAGGTGTTTACCGCGCTGCACTTTGGCGCCGAGGGATTCGTCAAGTCCCTGGCCATTAAGCGCATCCTGCCGCGCTACTGTGAGGATCCTGAATTCGTAAAGCTTTTCATCAACGAGGCCACCCTGGCGGCGGAGCTGCGCCACGCCAACATCGTGCAGATCCACGACTTCGACCATGTGGACGGCAGCTACTACATCGCCATGGAGTTGGTGGCGGGGCGGGATCTGCGACGGGTGCTTAGGGCCGCGGAGGGGGCCGGGCGACGTCTGCCCGTGGATCTGGGCGTGTACGTGGTGACCGAATGCCTCAAGGGGCTCGTGGCGGCCCACGAGCTGTGTGATGAGGCGGACACGCCCCTGGAAATCGTGCACCGGGATCTGAGTCCCCATAACATCCTGATCTCCTACGCCGGTGAGGTGAAGGTCACGGACTTCGGCATCGCCAAGGCCGCCACCCGTGGACACGATACGGGGTCGGACGTGATCCGCGGCAAGCTACCGTACATGTCTCCCGAGCAGGTCCAGGGGTTGGAGTTGGACCAACGCAGCGATCTGTTTTCCCTGGGCATCACGCTGTGGGAGTTGGCTACGGGGGAGCGACTCTATGGACGTTCCCCCGCCGATGGGCTGCTCATGGAGGTGGTCGAGGCGAAGGTGAGTGATCCGGCGGAGCGGAACGCCAGTGTGTCTCCCGGCCTCCGAGAGGTGATCCTGCGACTGTTGGAGCGGGCACCCGACCGACGCTATGCCTCTTCGCGCGAGGCCCTGGCTGCTTTACGGGAGCGCTGCGGCGCGGCGGATCGGAGCCTGGAGCTGGCGTCCTTCATGGGCGATCTCTTCCCGGAGGCGGCAGCCGCTGCCCGCCGGAGCCGCACTACGCTCAACGAGGATGCGGGGGAGCTCGGCGCGGTGTGGGAGCGTGCGCAGGCCGGCGCGTCCGCGTCATCGGGAAAAGCCAAGGCCGAGGCTGAGGCCAGGGCCCGGCAGCCGCGGATCCGACGGGGGGTCACCCTGGCGTTGGCCATCTCTGTACTCTTGGCGGCGGCGGGGGTGGCCTATCTCGTCGTGGAGATCTTGACGCGGGAGCCGTCGGGCCCCAGGGCGCAGGCCGGCGCCCCTGTCGCGGCGATTCGGGGGGGCGCGTCCATGGGTGCCGGCGCCCGGAAGGCGCCCCGACGGGCCGCGCCCCAGCAGGGGGCGTCGCTGGACATCGCCTCGGAGCCGTCGGGGGCCTTGATCCTGGTCGACGGCGTGGACACCCGGCGTCGGACGCCCGCCCGATTCGGCGTGCGGCCGGGGCGCCACCGCGTGCGTGTTCGCTGGGGTTCGGGGTTCGCGGCCGAGCAGACCCGTGACCTGGCCGCCGGCCACACCGCGCGGCTGCGGTTTCAGCGCCCCGCGCCCCCTTCTGCCCGGTTCGCGTCTGCGCCCGCGTCCATCGGGACCAAACCCGCGTCGAAGATGGCCTCCACGTCTGGTTCCGCGTCTGTGTCCGTGTCCATGGCCGCCCGGCCGGTGGGACGCTTGTCCCACGTGCGGTTTACCTGCAAGCCCTGGGCGTTGGTGACTTTCAGTGGGCGGAGTCTCGGACAGACGCCCCGGAGCCGCCAATTGGCTCCAGGGCGTTACCACGTGACCTTCCGTAATCCGGCCCTGGGGTTGACAAAACGACGTGCCTTCCGGGTCCGGGGCGACGGTCGGTCCTTGCGAGTGAGCTGTCGGTTTTGACAAGGGCCCGGTTGACGTTCATTGTCGAACACAGAAACCTGAGGAGTGATTCATGAGCGGATCCGACATGAACGACGACATGTCCGAAAGCCAGGGGGAGTTTGCCGCCGAGGCTCAGGAGACCATTGAGTCCTTCGGGCGCATCCTGCTCGATCTGGAGGCTCAGCAGAAGTCCGGCGGTTCGCCACAGCCGGACTCCATCAACGCGGCCTTTCGGGTCATGCACACCCTCAAGGGGATCTCGTCGCTGTTCGGCAAGCAGGACCTCGCCGAACTCTCCCACGAGCTGGAGGAGATCCTCGACTCCATCCGTATGGGCCGACAGCCCCTGGATGCGTCGGCGCTGGATCTGCTCTTCGACGCCGTGGACCTGATGACCGGGCTGGTGTCCGGGGAGGTGGAGGACCACTCGATCGGGATGACCTCCTTCCAAGAGCGGTTGCTTCAGCGGGCAGCGGGGGCCTCTCCCGATGAGTTCATGGCGCAATCCACCGGGGAGGTGGGCTTGAGCCCGGATCTGCTGCAGACCCTCACCGAGTACGAGGAGCACCGGCTCCAAGAGAATTTGCAACAGGGGCGGCGACTGTATCTCATCCACGGTGCCTTTGAGGTTGCGACCATCGACAGCGAGCTAGAGGAGCTGAGAAACAAGCTCCAAGCCCTCGGCGAGGTCATCACCTGTCTTCCCTCGGATGAGGAGGTGGGCGATGACCGCATCGGCCTGGATCTGATGCTCGCCAGCAACGTGGACGCGGGCAATGTGGAACAGGTGGCCGAGTCCGCGGGGAGCCGCTCGTCGGAGATCGGCTCCGGAGCGGCTGTAGCGTCGGCCCCCGCTCCCCAGGAGAAATCCGAACCCAAGCCCGAGGTGACCAAGCCCGCGCGTGAGTCCATCCGCTCCCTCAGCCAGACGGTGCGGGTGAACATCGACAAGTTGGATCGTCTCATGAACACCGTGGGCGAGCTCGCCCTGGTGCGAAACGAGCTCACAGAGGTGCTGCATGAAGTGACCCAGGACACGATGGATGCCGACACGCCGCGGCGTTTCGTGCGGCAGATGCGCACCTTTCACCGGCGGCTCGAGGACCTGCAGCGGGGCATCCTCGAGGTGCGCATGGTGCCCCTCAACCAGGTCTTCGACAAGCTGGCCCGGGTGGTGCGCAAGCTTTCGCG
Organism: Deltaproteobacteria bacterium; assembly: GCA_029938605.1. Classification (GTDB taxonomy): domain Bacteria; phylum Myxococcota_A; class Polyangia; order HGW-17; family JAJRWW01; genus JAJRWW01. The sequence continues at coordinate 54,447 of JAOZUO010000025.1, forward strand.
GGAGTTCGACAAGGAGATCGCTTTTTATGTGTCGGGCGGGGACACCGAGATCGACAAGCTCATCGTGGAGGAGCTGTCGGATCCGCTCATGCACATCATGCGAAATTGTATCGATCACGGGGTGGAGTCCCCCATCGATCGCACGGCCAAGGGCAAGCCGGCCGAGGGTATGGTGGCCCTGCGGGCCTATCCCCGGGGCAACCACGTGGTCATTGAGGTGGAGGATGACGGCGCGGGCATCGATCCCGAGGTGCTCTTGGAGTCGGCCATACGGCGGGGATTTCTGGACGCCGAATCCGCCGAGGAGCTGAGCCGCCGGGAGATCCTGAACCTGATTTTCATGCCCGGCTTCACCACCCGCAAAGAGGCCGGGCCCATCTCGGGCCGGGGCGTGGGCATGGACGTGGTCAAGACGAACCTGCTCCGCCTCTCGGGCTTGGTTGACGTGATCTCCGAGCCCGGCATGGGTACGCGGTTCACGCTCACCCTGCCCATCACCCTGGCCATCATTCGTGCGCTCCTGGTCCAGGTGGGCAACGCCACCTACGCCATTCCCCTGTCCACAGTGCTGGAGATCTACCCCATCAAGAAGGGGTACGTGTCCACGATCGAAGGGCGGGAGGTGGTCACCCTGCGCGGCGCCACACTTCCCTTGCTTCGACTCGAGCCGCTATTTGACCTGGAACCGGTGCCGACTCCGGCCGTGGATTCGGCCGGCGAACCGGCCAGAGATGACCGCGAGTATGTCGTGGTGGTGGGCATGGCTCAGCACCGCGTGGGGGTTGTGGTCAACGAAATGGAAGGACAACAGGATATCGTGATAAAATCACTGGGTGCGGCGCTGTCAGATGTGCCTGGAATCGCCGGCGCTACCGAGCTCGGTGGCCGACGCACGGTGCTTGTACTGGACATCGCTGCGTTGGTGGATGAGTTCATCACCGGCTGAATCATGGCAAAACGACGAACCGAAACAGAGCTGCCCATTCCTCCGGATCTGGCGGACTCCTCCGGACCGGGGAAGGTGACCGGGACCGACGATTGGGATCAGCTGTTCAGCCCGGATGCTGATGATCAGCTCGTATCGCTCGATGGTCCCGAGGTGACGCAGGAGGAAGATGCGTCTCCGGTGTCCACCCGTTTCCTCGGGTTCCGGCTGGGCCAGGAGTACTTCGCGGTCCCCATCTTGCACCTGTCCGAGGTGGTGCGCTTCCAGGAGATCACCGCTGTCCCACGGGTGCGCAGCTTTGTGCGGGGAATCATCTCCGTGCGCGGCACCATCGTCCCCATCCTGGATTTGCAGCGGCGTCTTTCTCAGCGGAAGGGGGACGATGACGAGAGACCCACGTCCGGGGAGACCACCGGCTCAGCGGATCATCGGGGCCAGGCCCGCTCAGGGTCCGACGAGGATCGGCGCGTACTGATCACCCAGCACGGCAAGGATATCTTCGGCCTGTTGGTGGACGAGGTCTCCGACGTTTTCGTGGCCGAAGCCGACGAAATCGAGCCGCCGCCGGTCACGCTGCCCCGCCGGTTGCTGGAGTTTGTCTCCGGCATCGCCCGGGTCCAGGGGCGCATTCACACCGTGCTGGAGGTTCCAGCGGTGTTGCGATTCTCGGCCGTGGCCCGTGCTTTCCGTACCGCGGAGGTTGTCCAGTGACCTGGCAGGAACGGTGGATGCAGCCCCAGGGGGCCGTCTCGGCTCAACAGTTCACGGTGTTCATCATCGGAGAGCTTGAGTACGCCATCGATATCATGCGCATCAGCCAGATCACCCAACCGCAGACCATCCGTCCGGTTCCCCGGGCGCCGGCGTATATCGACGGGGTCATCGAGCTGCGGGGCGCGGTGATCCCGATCATCGGCATGCGGCGTCGCCTCGGCATGGAGCCGGTTCCTCCCACCCGGGCCACCAAGCACATCATCGTCCAGGTCGACCGTCAGCTCGTCGGGCTCATTGTGGACGAGGTCGTCGGCATGCTCCGCGTGGAGCGCAGCGAAATCCGGCCCACCCCCGAGTGGATCACGGGTCCCGAGGCGGCGGTTTTTTCGGGTTTGTGTCGACGGAAGGGTCACCTGGTCCTGGTGGTGGACCTCAAGGCCCTGTTCTCCTCCAAGGAGAGTCTCGAGCTGGGGGACCTACAGCTCGACAGCGATAAGGACTGGTCCGACGAGGCGCCCGAGGTGGAGATTGTGGAAGCCGACGGCGTGGGCGACGATGTGGACGATTGGTGGGAGAGCGATTGACTATGACCGAGTTGCAGGTGCTCGTCGCCCACGACAGCGAAGAGATGGCGGCGGAGATCCAAGACGCCCTGGCAGACCATGTGGAGCGTCTGCGCGTCGTGCCCGATGGTCACCAGGCCCTCTCCCGACTGTTACGGGAGCACCCGCGCGTGCTGGTGGTGGACGTGGGGCTCCCCCAGAGGGCGCCCTTCGAACTGTGTGACGACATCGAGGAGGCGGGCCTTCGGACCCGGGTGGTGCTGGTGGCCTCCGTATACAACCGAACCCGCTACAAGCGGCGGCCCACCTCCCTGTACGGCGCTGACGACTACGTGGAGCAGCACCATATTCACGACATGCTGGCCGGCAAGGTCGTGCGTCTGATGTCCGGCGAGCGGGGGCCGGGAGACGTGCGCCCCGGGGAGATCGACCCCGCCGCTGCCGACCGGGTGCGCGAGGCCGCCGACGCCATGTTGACCATCGAGTTCGACGACGCCGGTCAGGGGCAGCAGCGCGCGGCGCGGCTCTGCGAGCTCATTGTGGCCGATATGGTGCTCTACAACGGTGATTCCATCGAGGGAATGGAGACTCTGGAGGACGCGCCGGCCCAATTGCTGGAGGATCTGCAGGAGGTGCGTGCCATCTTCGCTCGCATGGTCCCCGCTGAGATCCACGGAGCCCGGGACTGGGTGGGCGACCAGTTCGCGCGGCTGCTGGCGAGGCGGCCCCGGCTGCGGCGCAGTGCGGCGACGGGCGGTGATGGATGACAAATGCGCGGTCCAGCGTGACGGTCGACCTGACGCGGGAGGAGTTCGTTTCCCTCCGGGACGTCATCACGGGCTTTTGCGGCATTCGTTTGTCGGACGACTACCAGGCCAGGCTCCAGCGTGTGGTGTCCTTGCGCCTGGTCCGGTGTGGCGTAGAGACCGTGGTGGATTATCTGCGGATCCTGGGCGGCTCGTTGCAGGAGGTTGGCGAGTTGCTCCGCTTGGTGGAGGAGGTCACCAACACCGAGACGTACTTTTTCCGGGAGGAGTTTCAGCTCGACGCCCTGGCTGAGGAGATCCTGCCCGAGCTGGTGGAGCGGCGGGAGTCACGGCGTCGGCTCACCCTGTGGAGCGCCGGCTGCTCTTCGGGGGAGGAGCCCTTCACCCTGGCCATGCTCATGCAACGGAGCCCTTTGTGGGGCCGCCATCTTCACCGGTGGGAGAGTCGGGTGTTGGGGACCGACATCAATCGGCGCATGATTCGCAGGGCCCGCGAGGGACTGTATCGGGCGTCCTCCTTCAAGGGGTTGGCCGAGGACCAGCGGCGCGAGATCCAGGGGCAGTTCTTTCGCGCGGTGGGGGATGCCTTCTCAGTGAGAGAAGCGATCCGGAAGCACGTGAGCTTTCTGCACCTGAACCTGCTGGACCGGGACGGCGCCGGCCTCTTCGGTGAGATGGACGTCATCTTGTGCCGGAATGTCCTGATGTACTTCCCCTTGAAGGTGCGGCTGCGGGTGATCCAGGGGTTTTTTCGGAAGCTCGCCGTGGGGGGATACCTGCTACTGGGACATTCCGAGAACCTGCTCGGCCTGGAGACGCCCTTCGAGACGGTGCGGGTCCAGGAGTCTCTCGTCTACCGCAAGCCTTCTCGTCACCGCGGCCCGCGTCGCGACGACGAGTGGGGGCGGTAGCATGCCGATCGGGGCGAATCTGAGGTCGCAGCGGCTGGTCCGGGTCCTGATCATCGATGACTCGGCCTTTGTGCGGCGTACCCTTCGCACCCTCCTGCTCTCCTCGAGGGATATCGAGGTGGTGGGTACGGCCGTGGACGGCAACGAAGGTCTGGCGGCGGTGGAAAAGCACGATCCGGACGTCATCACCCTGGATCTGGAGATGCCCCGGCTGGACGGCTTTGCCTTCCTGCGTATTCTCATGCGGCGGCGGCCCACGCCGGTGATTGTTGTGTCCAGCCACTCGGATCGGCAGACCGTTCTTCGGGCCTTGGAGCTCGGTGCCCTGGACTTCGTGGCCAAGCCCGAGAAGAGCGTTTCGCCCAACCTCAAGCAGATCCGCGGGGAGCTGGTGGACAAGGTGCTGGCGGGCGCGGGGTCCCAGGTGGAGCAGCTCCAACGGCGACTCGACACCACCCGGGAGGTCATTCCTGTGGCCGATCCCGAGGCGCCATCTCAACGGAGCAAGCGTCCGTTGGCGGCGGCCACGGGTCTGGTGGTGGTGGGCGCGTCCACGGGCGGGCCCAGCAGTCTGCGCCGGCTCCTGGGGCAGCTCCCCGATGACCTCCCCTACGGTATCGTCATTGCCCAGCACATGCCGGCCCGCTTCACCAAGGCCTTCGCCGAGCGGTTGGACCGGGAGTTCGACCAGGACGTGCGGGAGTCGGAGCACGGTAGGTTGATCTGCGCGGGGGAGGTGATCATCGCCGCGGGGGGTTACCACACGGAGATTCGACCCTGCGCAAGGGGATTCGAGACGACCGTGGTGCCTTCCGAGCCCCCAGAGCGGTACATCCCATCGGTGGATCGGCTCCTGTCCAGCGCCGCGGATGCCGCGGGCAGTAGGGTGGTGGCGCTGATCCTGACCGGCATGGGCTCCGACGGCGCCATGGGGATTCAGTACGTGAAGATCCACGGGGGGCGCACCCTGGCCGAGGATGAGTCCACGGCCGTGGTGTTCGGAATGCCGCGGGTGGCCATCGCCACGGGGTCGGTGGAGACGGTGCTCCCCCTCGAGGCCATCGCGCCGCGGTTGATGGGCCTGATTCTCAACCGGTGAGAACCCGGCTGGGGAGGAAATGGGGCTCTTTGCTGTGCAATGTTGCGTCTTTGCCCTGAGGTCTGGCCTTGTGGTATTGTGCGATCCTGTAACCGTCGGTGAGCGTTGGCGGTAGCGAGGTGTTTGAATATGGTTGGAGATGAGTCCGGGGCGCCCCCAACGGGAGGACCGGTGGATAGCGGATCCCCTGGCGGCACCCTGCGCAGCTACCTGAAGCGTGGCGAGGACTTCATTGACGAGATCCTGCGCCACAACGAATTCTTGCGCCTGCGGGTGGTGCAGCTGGAGAGTCAGCTCTTCATGGACAACACCCCGGTGCCGCCTCCGGCCGCGGCCAGCGAGCTCCGTGTGGTGTTTGAGCAGCTACACAAAGAGCACGATCAGATCCAGCGGCGCTTCGACAATGTGGCCGTCGAGACCGAGGCCCACAAGGAGCGCTACGCCCAGATCGAGGAGGAGAACGATCGATTGGTCAACCTCTTCGTGGCGGGCCATCAACTCTACTCCACCCTGGAACTGTCTGATGCCGTTCAGATCATCGTGGAGATCCTGCTCAACTTCGTGGGGGCCGGGCGTTTCGCGATCTTGATTTTGGATGAGCCCTCCGGAGAGCTGCAAGCCATCGAGTCCTACGGCGTGGACCGGGACGCGGTGCCCGTCATGCCCAAGGACGTTGAGCCCATGTTGGCCTGTTTTTCCACCGGCAAGCCCGAGGTGAGTGAAGCGGTGTCCGAGGACTGGGACGTGAACCAGCCGCTGGTGTGTATCCCACTCAAGCTCGGTAAGGAGGTGATCGGCGCGGTGACCATCTACTCTTATCTCGAGCAGAAGCGCGAGCTGACTCCCATCGACCTGGAGCTCTTCTCTCTATTGGGCGACCGGGGCGGGGCGGTGCTGGAGTCGGCCCGGCTCTTCTCGTCGTCGGACGGGGGCCCCCGCTCCGTGCAGGCTTTCATCAAACTCATGAAAAACGAGGGTGGCCATGGATGAGCTATCGGCCCTGATCGTTGAAGACAGTCCTACCATGCGGCAGTTGCTGGTGTTCGCGCTCTCCCGGGTGCGCGGGCTCAGTGTGGCCGAGGCCGACGACGGCCTCGACGCGCTCAAGAAGCTCGCCGCCATGGCCTTCGACATCATTATCACTGATATCAACATGCCCATCATGGACGGCCTCAAGCTGGTGAAGCGGGTCCGCTCCGATGAGCGCTACGCCGACATCCCCATCGTGATCATCACCACTGAAGGTGGCGCTGAGGATCGCAAACGCGCTCTGGCCCTGGGCGCCAACGCGTACATCACCAAGCCCATCCGGGCACCTCAGGTCATCAAGACCGTTAAAGAGCTGCTCAAGATCTGATGCGAATCATTATCGTCGGTGCTGGCGAGGTGGGGCGAAATATTGCCGCGCGGCTGGCCGCAGAGGCCAAGGACGTCGTGGTGGTGGACCGCGACGAGCAGAAGATCCGCGCGGTGCGTGAGGCCATGGACGTGTCGGCCCTGGTGGGCAGCGGGTCCAACCCGCGGGTGCTCACCGACGCGGGCATCGTCAACGCCGAGATGCTGATCGCCGTTACGGACCGGGACGAGGTAAACCTCACGGCGGCCCTGGTGACAGCGGCCTATTCGCCCAACACCATCAAGATCGCCCGTATCCGATCGCCGGACCTGTTCCGGGATCGGAAGTTGCTGTCGTACGAGGGGCTCCGTCTGGATCTGGCCATTAACCCCGAGCGGGTCACCGCTGAGAAGATCCATGAGGTGGTTCGTCACCCCTGGGCGGCGGATCTGATGGCCTTCGCTGACGGGCACATTACCCTGGCGGGGGTGCGGATCCTGGCTGACAGTCCCCTGGCGGGGGCGCAGCTCAAGAAGCTACCCCAGCGGGTCCCCGGCCGGGTGCCGCTCATTGTGGCGGTGGACCGGGGCGCGGATGTGGTGATCCCTTCGGGCAACGATCGCGTGGAGGAGGGGGACCTGATCTACGTGGTGGCCAAGACCACACAGCTCGATGTCTTGGCCGAGGTCGCGGGGCACCATCCACGGCCCATCCGTAGCGTAATCATCGGCGGCGCCTCGCGGGTGGGGCGGTACCTGGCGCGCCAGCTCGAAGAGGACCACGGCATCAGCGTCAAGCTCATCGAGCCCGGCGCGCATGCCTGTCGAAAGGCCGCCGAGTCCCTGTCCAAGACCATCGTGATTCACGCCTCCATCACCGACGAGGCCATGCTGCGCTCCGAGGGCATCGACGCTTGTGACATGTACGTGGCCGCCTCCACCGAGGAGGAGCTGAACATCCTCGCGGCGCTTTTGGCCAAGCGGCTGGGAGCCGGGTTGGCGGTGACTGTCAGCGATCGTCTCGACTACCAGGAGCTGGTGGCCACCATCGGCGTGGACGTGCTCGTCAGCCCGCGGTCCGCGGCGGTGGGCTCCATCATGCACTTCATCCGCCGGGGCCGGGTGCTCCGGGTGACCTCTTTTGGCGCCGGCGACGCCGAGGCCATTGAGTTCGAGGCGCTGGCGACATCGGACGTGGTGGGCAAACCCCTCAAGGACGTCAAGTTCCCCAAGGGGGCCATCATCGGCGCCGTGGTGCGCGAGGAGGAGGTGATCATCCCCCGTGGCGACGACGTCATCAACATCGGGGATCACGTCATTGTCTTCGCCCTGCAGAAGGCCATTCGCAAGGTAGAGCGCGCCATGAGCGCCAAGCTCGAGTTCTTCTAGCTCAATATAGGAGTCCCCCCGGCTTTGCCGGGGAGGCCTTCACAGTTTGA
>JAOZUO010000268.1 GCA_029938605.1 Deltaproteobacteria bacterium
TCTGTCTGGGCGTCAGGTCTCTTTGAAAGCCGTGGGGAAGGGGAGGTCGAGCTGGAGCGGTCTTGGCTCGGGTGCGGGCGGGGCTGGATGCGGCGCGGTGATCAGCGCCACCGCGATGCCGAACCAGAGCATCATGAAGCACAGGGTCTGGAGGCCCCAGCTCCGGGATCCGTCAAACCACCCGCTGGCCAACCCCGTAGCCGCCGCAATCAGCCCGATCCAGAGCGGGAGCCGCCACCGGGGGAGGAGTCGGGTGTCGAGGCAGGCCGCCGCCACCACGGGCAGGATGAACACCAGGCCAATGGTGTGGTGATCCCACAGCAGGATGTTGTAGAGCCACCCGGTGAGCAGGAGCATGGAGGCCGTAAGCGGCCAGAGGTAGGGCTCGTATCCGGCCGCCCGCCGTCGCCAGGGAACACAGGCCGCCACCCCGGAGAAGAGCAGTACGATCCAGCGGAGCCCGTTGACCAGCAGGTTGATGGTGTCCTGGGGCAGCTTGACCAACATGGGCTTGCGGCCGGCTCCGCCGAAGATGCGATCGAACACGGCCACGAAGCTGCCGTTCTTGCGGTGGGAGACGTAGCCGCCGCCCGACTGCAGCCCCTGGCTACCCTTGGTCACCGCGGCCCAGAACAGCTCCAGCCACTCTTTGTTCATGCGCCAGGCCCAGGTCGGCCCGGCCACCAGGGCGGGCACGGCGAAGACTCCCACCAGGACCGTCGCGACAAAGGCCCCCACGGCCTTGTAGTCCCGCCGCGCCAGGAACCAGATCACCAGCAACACCGGCAGCACCTTCAACGCCGCGGCCAGCCCCAGGAGGATCCCCGCCCATCCGGAGCGTCCCCGGTGTCCGCACAGCACGGCGCCGGCCACCAGGGCGGTCACGGGGATGTTTACCTGGCCCCAGTAGACGTTCGAGTCCAGCAGGATCAGGCTCAGCATCACCGCCCCCATGGCCAGGAGGATGGGGCGCTTGGCGCCGAGCTCGGACACCAATCGCGCCGTCAGGTAGGCCGACAGGGCCAGGCACGCCACGATGAAGGTGACCCAGATGTGGTACGCCACACCCAGGGGGAGCTTGCCCAGGGGCGACAGCAGGCTCGCCAGCAGGGGCGGGTAGGGGTAGGGCAGGTTCCCGGGCAGGTAGCCCCCGGGCTCATGGAAGTGGTAGAGGCTCTCGCCGGCCAGCGCCGTACGGGCGGCGGCGTGGTACATGGTGAAGTCCACCCGGGGGAACCACTTGAAGTGGGCGAAGACGATGCCCACCGTGGTGAGCGTGCACAGCAGGACCAGTCCGCCGCCCACCACAAGGGTGATCCGCTCAACGTATGCCGGAACCGCGGGATGCCCGCCCGGCGGTGGTGGTTCTTGAGTTGGGAGCATAGGGTTCGGGAGCAATTACACTCCAAAGTGGAGCTTGAGACAACCCCTCTTTGGACCGGCGGCGGGGGCTGCTATACTCTCATATACTCCCCATGAACGACCCAACGAGAAAGAGAGCCGCGAAGATCCTGGTGGTGGAGGACGACCACTCCATTCGACTGGGCCTGGAGGACACCCTGCGAGCCAAGGGCTATGAGGTGCACGCCACGGATCACGGTCTGGAGGCGCTGGAGCTGGTACGCCGGCTGCAACCGGATCTGGTGGTGCTCGACATCATGCTGCCGGACGTGGAGGGGTTTGAGGTCTGCCGCCGCATCAAGGAGCGGGTCCCTGCCCAGGCGGTGATCATGCTCACCGCCCGCAGCGCCGAGCTGGATCGGGTGCGCGGCCTGGAGATCGGCGCCGACGACTACATCACCAAGCCCTTCAGCCTCATGGAGTTCCTGGCGCGGGTGCAGGCGGTGCTGCGGCGGGTGCGCCCCACCGATGCCCAGCGTCGGCCGCGGGCCGAGGTGCTGGTGGTCGGAAGCGTGGAGATCGACTTCCGTCGGCACGAGGCGCGAAGGTCGGGGAAGAAGCTCGCGCTGTCCGACCGCGCTTTTCTGGTGCTGGAGGTGCTGGCCCGGTATCGGGGAGAGGTGGTGTCCCGGGAACAGCTCCTGGAGGAGGCCTGGGGATACGATCGACATCTGAATACCCGTACGGTGGACAACCACGTGGTGAAGATTCGCCAAGCCATCGAGCAGAACCCTGAGCAACCGACGCACCTCCTCACTGTGTGGGGTGTGGGGTACAAGCTCACCGAAGAGGGACCGTGACATGGCGCGGTGGTGTGTACTGTGCTTGTTGATATGTGCTTGCCAGGGGGGCGATGATGCGCGCCCCAATGCGGTTCAACAATGGGACGCCGGGGTCCGGGCGACCACCCCGGCGTTGCCTTCCAGGGTGAGGCGGGCCCGATCCGCGGCCGAGACGCTCTTTGCCCGGGCGCACCACCTGGACGCGGTGCTCGGTGATTTGGCGGCGGCCGAAAAGCTGTACCGGAAAATCACCGGGATCCCGGGAGACGGGCTGCGGGTCCAGGCGTTGGCTCATTACCGCCTGGCGGAGTTGTGCCGCCTGCGCCAGAATCGCCCCTGCGCCATGGCCGAGCTGGATTGGATCATCAACCGGGCGATGATCCACCCCGATCTGGCGCAACGGGCGGAGCGGACCATGGTGCGGCTATTGCATCCCCAGGCCGGGAAGATGTCCGCGCTCACCCGTGGGCCGCCGGTGGGCTTCACCTCGCTTGTCCAGGTGGACGCCGCGGCCGCGAAGCAGTTCCAGTTGGCGGAGAAGGAGCTGCTGCGATACGTACGCGTCCGGCTCTCCTTTCGCATGCACAACGTTGATGCCGTGCGCACCCTCAAGCGGGTGCGCCTGAACGCCGCCCTCAAGGCCTACGACCCCCTGCGCAAGTCTCGTTTGCCCAACGTCAAGGCCGCGGCCCTTTTCCGTCAGGGTAGCCTACATCAGGACTATGCCGAGGGGTTGGGGAGGGTGCGGGTGCCGGAGGAGTTTTTGCCCCGGGAGGCGGCCAAGCTGCGGGCCAAGTTGCACGTGGAGAGCGTCCCCCATTTTCGGAGCGCCTTGGAGCGATACCGCGCCGTGCGGCACATCGCCGACGTGGCGGCGGAGCGTTGGCGGCGCGCTGCTAAGCAGTTCGTGGAGCAACTCGCCCGCCTGGTGCGTTGGCGGCCGGCATCTGGAGGCGCACGATGAGCTCTGTCTACCCGGTGGTCGACCTCCCTCTTAGGGTTGTTCGCCGAAGCCCGAACCCAGGCAGTTGGCGGCGCGTTCTGTTGTTGGTGATCGTTGGCCTGATCGCGGTGGGGACGGGCTGCACCGAGGAGTATCGGCGCAAGCGCGACCTCAAGAGCAAGGACCCCGCCGTGAGGGCGCAGGCCGCACGACGTATCGCCAAGGAACGCCCCAAGGGCGCAGTGGATATGCTCATCGGCCTGCTCGAGGATCGAGCGGCCCGGGTGCGGGTGGAGGCGGCCAACGGGTTGGGGAGGCTCAAGGCGAAGGCGGCGGCGAGCCCCCTGGGGACGGCCTTGCGGGATCGGGATCCCCGGGTGCGGCTGGCGGTGGTACGTGCTTTGGCGAAGTTGGGCCGGGATCTGTCGGCGGACTATCTCCTCGGGGCGGTCCAGGATCCGAACAGTCGCGTGCGGCGTGTGGCGCGGTTCGCGTTGCAGGACCTGGGCGTGGATCGTCCGGAGCAGACGAGGCGCATCGTGGCTCGCCGCATCTTCAAGCAGAGGCGGATGCTGGTAAACCGTCTCCCGGCTCGCCGTCAGGAAGCGGCGAAGATGCTCGGCCGGAGCGGGCGCCGGAGCGTTGTGGCGGATCTGGAGCATCTGGTGGGCGATCCCTATGTCAAGGTCGCCGAGGAGGCCGCCACCGCCCTCGGCATGGTCGGTGGCGCGCGGGCGGTGGCTTTTTTGGAGCGCCTCTCGAGTCGGTCCAAACACGGCCACAACCTCGCCCGGCGCGGCTTCGTCGCGCTGCTGGAGGGGCGCGCGGCGGAGGGTGTGCCGCTGGCGCGACGGCTGCTCAGGTCCGAAGATGCCGAGCTGCGTGGGACGGCGCTGTCGTATCTGCTCGCGAAGATCCCCGGGGTGGAGCCCACGGCGGCCGACGTCCTGTGTCGTATTCTGGATGACCCCGACTCCCGGCGGGCGGTGCGTTGGGCTGACACTTTGCGTCGCGCCAAGGTGCGGTGCCCGTCCACATTGCCGACCCCCGGAGCCACCCGGCTCGCCGCGATGACCCACCCAGGTCCCCTCCATCCGGCGGTGCGCAAGTGGATCCGAGCTGAGCTGACCGGGCCCAAGGCCCCCCACCCCACGGCGGTGGCTCTGGCCGCCACGCGGGGTGACAAGCGGCTGCGCGGACAACTGCTGGCGCGGGTGCGGGCCGGCTACACCAAGCTGCTTTCGGTCTCGGAGCGCTGGCTGGACGAGAAGCAGTGGAAGCGGCTGGAGAAGCTCCCCACGATCAAGGGGGTCGCGGTGGGGCGGACAGGCCCGGGCGGTGTCGCGGCCGGGGGACCTGCGGTGACACCGCCTCTAGGGGAGGCTAAGCAGCGGCTCAAGCAGCTTCTGGACCGGTTCCCAGAGCGACAGGCCACAGTGGGAGAGCTCATGCCTCCCAGATTCGAATCCGGAACGTTGTTGTGGCAGGTCCGGAGGCTGGCGACCGTGCCCGCCGCCCAGACGTGGCTCGCCGGGCTGTGCCGCAAGTCGCCTCCGACGGTACGTCTGGTCGCTCTGGAGGTCCTTGGTCAGGCCAAGTGCGCGCTCCCAATCTGTCGAGGGGCGTTGGAGCTGGCCAGCGTGGACCCGGTGGCCGCGGTGCGTACCGCGGCGGTGCGCGCCTTGGGGAGCCTGCCGGGTGTGGAACCGAAGCGGCTGGTTCTTTTGCTGGGGGATCCGTCGGTGCATGTGCGCGCCGCCGCGGCCCTGGCGCTGGCGCACACCAAGGGGGCTCGGGTCTACCCCGAGCTGCTCAAGCGGTTCCGTAAGAGTCGGCAGTCCTACCTCATCGAGGCCTTCGGTGTGCTGGCGGATCCGCGGGCGGAGAAGGTGTTATTGGCCGTGCTCCGCGAGGACCATTCACGTCTGCGGGTGGGACAGCGATTGGCCATACTAGAGGGACTCGAGAAGCTGGCCACGGGCGCGGCCCTGGACAAATTGGTCACAGAGCTCGAGCATCCCGAGCCCGCCCTCCGGTTGGCTGCGGCGCGTATCCTGGCTCGCATAGGCGACCGCCGGGCCCTGGACCCGCTGGCCACTTGCGCCGAGGACTTCTACCGAGTGGTGCGTCGGGGCTGCGTCGCGGCCCAAAAGGCCATCGGGAAAAGGCGGTAGCACGTATGTCGCACATTGAGATCACCCAGGGGGACATCACGACCTTGGCCGTCGACGCCATCGTGAACGCCGCGAACAACTCCTTGCTGGGCGGGGGCGGCGTGGACGGCGCCATTCATCGCGGCGCTGGCCCCGAGCTGCTCGAGGCCTGCCGCCCGCTGAGGGGGTGCGAAACGGGTGACGCCAAGATCACGCCCGGGTTCCGGCTCCCGGCGCTACACGTCATCCACACGGTGGGCCCCATCTGGCGTGGGGGAGGGGAGGGGGAGGAGGGACTCCTTGCGTCCTGCTACCGGCGAAGCCTCGAGGTGTCGGTGGACAATGACCTGCGCTCCATCGCCTTTCCGGCCATCTCCACGGGCGTCTACAGGTTTCCCCTCGAGCGCGCCACGCTCATCGCCATCACCACCGTGCGCGACTTCCTCGCCAGCGGTTCGGCGCCCGAACGGGTCATCTTCTGCTGCCACTCGCTCTCAGACACCGAGACCTACCGCCACATCGCCGAAGAGGTCGGGGTCACAGTCGCTTCTTAGACTAGCCAGGCTCTAGGTACTAGCCAGGCTCTACGCCGATTTTTTCGCTGATCTCGGCGGCGGTGAGAGCCCCTTCCCGGATCATCTTCCAGCCGGTGTCCGATACGTCTACCACCGTGGAGGCTTTCCCCTGGGGCAGATCTCCGGCGTCGATGAGCAGGTCGGCCACGTTGCCGAAGTTCTTGCGTACCTGGGCCAATGACTGCGCCCCGGCCTTCTTGGACCGGTTGGCGCTGCTCACAAGCATGGGCGCAGCGAAGCTCTGGGTCACCCCCACGCAGACCTCCGTCACCGGGATACGGATCCCTATGCGCCCGGTGGCCTTGGTCAGCGCCTTGCGCACCTTGGACGGGAGCGCGGGGCCGGGCTCGAAGCGGATCGTGAGCAGTCCCGGCCAGAAGTTGGCCATGAGCTGCTGGGCCACCTCCGGGATTTCACCCACGAGGCCCTTCAAGCTGCTCTTGTCGTGGATGAGCACCAGCGCGGGTTTGTTCTGCACCCGTCGCTTGCCCTGCTGCAGCTTGGAGACCGCCTTGTGCGACAGCACGTTCACGCCCAGGCGATAGTTGGATTCTCCGGGGAAGATGACGATACCGTCATCCTGAAGCACCGCCGCCACCTCACTATACCGCCCCGGGTCTTTTTCTAGCTCGTCCAGCTTGATGATCTTCATCTGACCTCAATGGAAGAATCTGACTCCTAGGATATCCCCCCATGCCCCCGCCAGCAAGGACGGAGTTTATTGGCACGTCAGATCACCGACTCTGGCATGTCGGATCACCGACGTCGCTCCGGTTGGCGCCGGGCGACGTAGCCGCGGCTTTCCCACCCGGGGTGTGGCGGCGCCGCTCATGGCGCAGCTGTCGCTGGCTTGGTGCCGTGGGGAGTTTTTTTCGACAAGAATCCCACCAAAAAAAATCGGCACGCCCCAGCGCTTCTGGTCGGCGATTCGTGGTGTAAGATCACTCATCTTTCTCCCAAAGGGGACTGACAAGCATTCGACATCGAGCGTGGGACGCGGGCACAGACGTCAGACGCAACTGCCGACGTTGGGGCGTGCCGGTTAATTTTTTATCAGGAAAGAAAGTGGCCCCTGTGGCCCGGAATGTCTGCGCCGCCGCCAGAGGTCGTGTCTGGAATAAGCGTTTGCGTCCGCGCCCACTACTTCCCGACGGGAAAAATCAGGAGCAAGGGTCGTCGCCAGAACCTGGCACCGCTACTGGTACCGCTACGGGCACCGCTACTGGCACCGCTGCCCTACCACACGCCCTCAATCTCATACCCGGTCAGAACCCCCTCACTTGAAAACGAAGTATAGGGGTCCTTGCCGCTTTGGGGACCAGAGCGGCAACCTTGCCGGGACTTGGCCCTGCCAAGTCCCCTGGGACTTGCCAATTCGCCCGATATTCCGACCATAACCCCTGTACTTGAAAACGAAGTACATCGATTTCTGCCGGGTTTTTTCCCGGATCACGCAACCCGGTTCAGCAGTTGGCAGATACCCCCCCCTCGTGGGCCAGACTCGCTGTAGCTGGGAGCGAGTGGCCCGGTGGTCGCGGCCCGACTGTGATGCGATGATGCGCCTTCGGCCGTCGAGGACAGCAACATCGAGGGGACCTTCGACTGACCCAAGTTGACCACCCATTTCCGAAGGCCGGTGTTCATGCGGGTTTGCGAAGGT
>JAOZUO010000269.1 GCA_029938605.1 Deltaproteobacteria bacterium
TCCTCGGCTTCGGCTTCGTCGACAACCTCATCGGCGACGTTCACCGACTCGCTGGCCATTCGCGCCTGGTCCACCGATGAGATCAATCGCGTGGACTCTTCGAACTCCAGCCCCTCCATCTCGTCGGCTTGAGGCTTCATGGCATCCTGGGCCAGCCGGCTCTGCTCATCCACCGCCACAATGCGAGTGGACTCGTCGAACTCCAACCCCGCTTCCGCCATGGGTTCGTTGTTCAGCAACTTCGATCCGTCCCGCAGCCCGTCCAAATCCTCTGTCTTGGGCTCAGCACGGAAATCAAACACCTCACGGTCAGTGGGCGGCGGAGGAAGATCCACTGCATCAGTGGCCTCCGGGGCGAGATCATCCAGCTCCGGCAGACTCGGTCGACTCGGGGTGGCTGGCCCTTGATCGGCGTCCATCTCGGCGCTGAGCATCTCTCCGAGGGCCTCCCCGGACTCCATCTCAAGCTCGAACTCTCCGCTGCTCAGGAACTCGAGCTCGCCGTCCGTCTTCTCCTCAACTGGCTCATCGGACGCGGGCATCTTGGCGGCAACTGACGCCTCCGGTGACGCCTCCGGTGGTGCCTCCGGCACCGGATTCAACTTCGGGGGTCTCCCCAGCGTGGCCGTCAAGGCGTCTATCTCCGCCTCCTCCGCCGCCTCGGTCTCCTCCTCGGTCATCGCCTCAGGCGTGGTGCCGGTTGCCTCCTTGGGCTCCTTGGCAGCCTCAGGTGGCTCCGCCACATCGTCGAGCCCCTCGAAGGTGGTGTCCCACTCATCGAGCGCGTCCCCCCAATCGGAGCCATCGATGGACCCGATGTCCTTGAAATCCGAGTTCACGGCAGACTTTTCGTCGCTTCCACCGGAGCCCGCACCATTTTTTTCTTCGTCAGCCAACGTATCCCATCCCTGATTCCTCCCCGGCGCTCACGCTCCACGGGGACACGGCTACCTAGCCACCCCTAAAGTCATACGCACCTCAATGTGCGCGTCAGAGAGCCCGAACATCATCAAATCCCGAATGGGGTCCGAGTGCACCGTGAGCTTCTCACTGACAGCCAGCAGCTCACCTACAGACGCCTTGATATCTCCGCTGCACAGGAGCCCCACCCGCTCAATGGTGCGCTTCATCCCCCGTCCCCACCGCTTCAAATCCACTCCCTCCCGCGCAAAGTTTGCACCGGCGAGGGTCAGCGCTTTTCGCTCCTTGCGGCTGAGCACCTTTCGGATGCGCTTGGTCATTTCCTCAACCTTGGCCGCGGGTAGATCCGTACGATAGTCCGGCTGTCCGTCCCGTACGGCGCCGGCCACGAAGAGCTCCAGATCTTTCTTCTTCATCTGGTCAAGAGTGAGGGTGGACAGACGAATGGACGCCAGCAGGCATCCCAGGCGATAGCGGTCCCCGGCACCGAGCTGGGGTCCCACACGGCTCCCCACGATGAGCGCGGGCCCGGAGCTTGTGCCGATGGCCTCCATGTGGTCCGGATGCTTCTGACTCAGGTACAGCTCGTCCAGGGCGATCCCCAGCGAGGACGCAAGGTCGAAGATCTCCTTGGTCACTCCGGATGCGTTCTTCTTCTTGATGATATCGCCCTTGCCCACTCCAAACTCCGAAAGGTCCCGGGGCCAAACCCGATAGGTGGCCGCACCGATGAGATCCCACAGATCTACCCCAGCGCCCAAAGCAGCCGGATGCAGCAGGTAACGCGCCCAGATATCCGGCGTCAGCCGCCCGGGCTGCCGATCCACGAGGGCGGACCGGTACTGGTTGGCGCGAGTCTCCTCCTCGGCCTCGGCCTCTCCAAGGGCCTCCAGAGTACACAGCGCGAAAAAGTGAGAATCGCGCTTCTTGCCCTCGTCAAAGAGCTTCGCCAGGAACCGCACCAATTCGGGATCGATGGGATCGGTCTGAGCGAGCTCCTCCCGGTAGGAGTTTACGCCGTCGGAGAGCACATAGCCCAATGAGGTGTCGTCTCCGAACTGCCGGTACAGAACGCACAACCCCAGGATCGCTTCCCGGTTCAATGGATCCAGCTGTCGAGCCTTCTCGTAGGCCTGGCGAGCCTCATCATCGTTGACCGCCAGGTTGCGAAAAATGGCTGCCTTCCGGAGCTCCCCAGCCGCCTGGTCCGCCACGTCGGGCTCCAGCAGGTAGCGCCGGTCGAGAACCTCAACCGCATCCCTCCATTGTCGCGCCCGCAATAGCACGGCGTGTTTTCGTTCCAGGACATCCTTGTCCCCGGCATCCATGCCCAGCAGATCGTCCAAGGTGTCGATCACGCGCTCAAGGGGCTTGCCACCTCGCTCCTGGACTTCGGCCACCAGCAACTGGATGCGGCGATAGTCAGCGTCCTCTTCGCTGGTCTGGTCTACCCGGCGCCCCAACAGCTCCAAGGCTTGCACGTAGTTTCCGTCGCCGGCCAACAGCTTCGCCAACTGAAGCTGAGCTGCCGGGTGGTCGGGATCCATGCCCAGGATTTGATGCAGATCCACCGCAGCGCCCTGGGGGTCCGAAAGGTGCCTAAGACGCAGCCCGGCGCGCTGGGCCCGCAACCGGATGGCGTCCTCGTCGGGGATCGTCAGCCCGAGATGGTATCCCAGCACCGCGTCAGCTTCGGTGTGGTGTCCCAACGCCCCCAACCGCTCAGCCAGCCCATCGAGGGCCGCTCGATCCTGTGGATCCCGTGCCAACCCCTTGTTCAGCATGCGCAAAGCGTCGCGGGTCTTCCCCGTGCGTTCGGCGCCCTCCCGGTACAGCGCTCCGGCCTGATCCGTGTCCGTCACCAAATCCGCCAACCGCTCGCAGCAGTCGGCGTAGAGGTCGTGATTGTCCACGCGGTGGGCGAGACGCCGCAGGACCGCCAGCAGCGGCAAATCCTCACCGGTGGACGTCAAGCCATCGGCGAGGAGCCGCGCCGCGCGATCCACCTCGCCCTCCCGCTCGTAGAGCCAGGCCAGCAGCAGGGTGTACTCGTGGTGCTGATCCTCGGGCCCGGTGGCCTCGATGCGCCGACGCAACCGCTGGGCCGCACCCTCGCCGACCGCCGGCGCGAGGTCCGTGGTGAGCACCAGGGAAGCCTCCCCAACGCCCTCCATATTCGACGCCTTCACCAGCCCTGGCCCCGCCGGAACCCCGGTCACCATGCCCAACACTGCCGCCCGCACGGTAAGCGCCTCGGCGAGGTGCCCCTCGTTTCCCTTCTCCGCCAGTCCGGCGAGCCAGTCCATAGCGCCGGCGGCCTCGCCCCACTCCTTTTTTCCAACGGCCAGACGCACCGCCGCCCAGAAGGCCGGGACCACCGGTGGGTCGAGGGAGGCCAGCTTCAGCCAGTGATCGCTCGCCCGAGTGGCATCCTCCAGGGGGCCTTCGGCGATCCACGCCAGCTCGGACAGGATCTTGCGCTGAAGCTCCTCCGAAGGCGATCCACGGAGGCTCTCGTCGTACACCTCGTAGAGCTTGTCCCAGTCCCTCCGCAGGTAGCTCATCTCCGCCAGGACCCGCAGGGAGGCCGAGTCCTGAGGGGAGTAAGCGCGCGCCCGCAGATAGGCTTCCTCGGCGCGAGCGTCGTCCCCCAGGCGATCCTGGAGGTGCTCCCCCAGAAGCAGGAAGAGCTCTGCTTTGTCGCGCAGGTCCTCGGTGGCGTCGGCCTGCAGCTCCCACACGTCCGCCAGTCGCTCATGGTCTCCGGCGCTCTCGAGGGCCCGCGAAAGCATCGCCATCACGCCTCTGTCAGTGGGATCCCGCTGCCATAGCTGATCGTAGACCTCGGCCGCCTCCGCCGGTCGCGCGAGCTCCCGCTCCAGCAACCGTCCGAGCAGCAGCAGCACGACCTGGACGCGGTCGTCCGAAAGGGTGCGCTCGGCCTCGGCGCGGTAGAAAGCCGCCAGCTCCTCGAAACGCTCCTCACGCCGAAGGATCTGCTCCATCATGGCGGTGGCCAAGGCCTGGCCGGGCGCAGCTTCCAGCGCGCGTCCGAGCAACTCGGTGACCCGCGCACCATCGGACAACGCTACCTCGGCGATCCGCGCCGCCCGAGTCAGGAGGTCGGCGGCGAGCTCCGTTTGGTCGGAGGCCGCCTCGGCCACGGCCTCCAGCACTGAGACCTCTTCCTGGGCGCCCCCGGACTCAGACAGGGCATCAGCCAGCCGGAGCTTGGCCGACAGGGAGTCCGGCTGCTGGTCGGTGAGCTGCCGCAACGTCACGGCCAGCCCATCGGGGTCCGGGCTCCAGACGGTCTGCAGATCCGCCAGGGATTCGAGTAGGTACACAGCACGGTCCACATCCGCACCGATGAGCTCCTCCCGATAGAGCTGCGCCAGGTCGGCCCAGCGAGACCCGCGGGTATAGATATCCTCCAGCAGGTCGGCAGCCGCTTCGTGGCCGGGCGCAACCTCCCGCGCGGCACGACAGGCGTCCTGGGCAGCGTCGATCCCCTCGGGGTCCTGCAGCAGCAACACCGCCTTGCGCACCAGCACGTCCGCCCGAAATCGCGCCTGCGCTTCTTCGTCATCGCCTACGTCGAGGGTCGCCGCGCCGACGAGCAGACGGTCCAGCAGCGCCAGCAACACGGCCGTATCACCCGCGGCCTGGGCATTGAGCATGCGTACAGAGAGCACCAGCAGGTGCGGCGGGTCCGCGTCGATGAACGCCTGCAGCAGGGCCTCGGCCTCGTCGTCGCGACCGGCGCGACTCAGGGCCAGGGCGCGCTCCAGCTCAAAGACACCGGGGCGCTCGGCGTGGCCCGCCCGAATCTCCAGGATCTCGGCAAGGTCCTCCCAGCGCCCAAGCCGAGCCGCGAGCCCACACAGGTCGCCCAGCAACACGGGATCATCGGGGAACCTCTCCCGCCAAGGCCACAGAACCTCCCAGGCGTGATCGGGGTGGTCGTTCTTCTCCTCCAGCCGCGCCCGCAGTCGCGCCACGGCGAACCCCTTACGCAGCGCGGCCTGACTGGGCTGACCGCCCTTCGCACCCTCCTGGGCCCCTTCGTCCTTCGCGTCGTCTTCGTCCTTCGCGTCGTCTTCGCCCTTCGCGTCGTCTTCGTCCTTCGCGTCGTCTTCGGCCTTCGCGTCGTCTTCGGCCTTCGCGTCGTCTTCGGCCTTCGCGTCGTCTTCGTCCTTCGCGTCGTCTTCGTCCTTCGCGTCGTCTTCGTCCTTCGCGTCGTCTTCGTCCTTCGCGTCGTCTTCGGCCACTGCATCCGTGGCAACCACCGCGGTCTCAACGCTGCTCAGGAGGAACTCCTCCCGCCGACGCAGGGCGTCGACCAGGTCCTCGGCCCGATCCTCCAGACGGGCGATCCGCTCCAACTCCCCAATCACCCGCTCAGGCGAATCTCCACACTCAAGCGCCTCGAGCACAATCGCCCGACGCCGGTCGTAGTCCGTGTCGGTAAGCTGCTCCTCAAGGCGCGCCATGAACAGCAACACCGCGGTCTTGCGCTCCGGGTGGCTGGACGCATCCGCGTGCGCCCGCATCACCGAAAACAACTCGGCCAGGTTGCCCTGCTCCCTGTAGATCTTCTCCAGAATAAGTACTGGTTGGAGCTGGGAAGGATCGATGCTGTGCGCCTCCACGTAACAGGCCAGCCCTCCCGCGGAGTCGTTCTGATGGGTGGTGAGGATCTCCCCCTTCTCCATGAGCAGATTCACCCGGTGCGCCAGGTCCTGCACAAAGTTGAGCTCGGCGTCCAGGAGCTTAATCAGGTTGGGCCAGAGCTCTCGACGCCAAAACACCCGCCGCACGGCCCACAGGTTGGGCAGAAACAGGTTGTCGAACTTGAGCGCCTTGGAATAGGACTTGATCGCCGACGGCTCATCTTCCAGATGCACCTCCTGCAGCTCGCCCACCTCGTAACATAAGATCGCCTTGCGCGCCTTGTCCGGCTCCGCTTCCACCTCTTGGAGGTAACGGTCGAGACGTGCGCGATAATCAACCTCCCGGGCGTCCTCCAGGGCCTGGTCGATGAGATTCACTTCGGGCTCGGGAACCGCGGGTACCTCGGGCGCGACAGGCTCCTCCGCGTACAGCTCCTCCTGCAGATCCTCCAGCTCTAGATCCACTGCCTCGAGCTCAACATCCGGGCCCTCACCCAGACCAGCCGTGGCCGGCTCCTGGCCTGCCACGGGAGGCACGGGCGTCGCAAGAGCTGCGGGAGCAGTCCCCGGTATGGGCGGCGGCGGCGGCATCGGCGGCGGAGTAGCCTCGGACACGGGCTCGGGCTCGGCGGACCGCTCAGGCGCAGCCCCGGTTTCATTTTCGGGAGGCTTCGGTGTGTTGGAATCGTCTGTCATGGGCAAACCTAAGTCAGGCACACAGCAAAGGGGCTATTACGGAGCAACTCCTGTCCAGCACTCGCGCCTCGTTCCCACCCTGAGGTAGACGCGCGCGAACATATAGCGCAAGACCCCGGATAGTCTAAAAAATCCTACTTGGGCACCCTCCCGATGTCAATGTCGAGGATTGCGAAAAGTCTCTAAAAATGTAAGATATTCCTGTGTTCCTCGCTACAAACAAGCTGGGAGCGGGATCGTGAGACAGATGACATGAAGCCCCCGAGCTCAGCCCACATTTCTGGCGACCGTACGACAGTCATCCTACCCTTGGAATCCGGAGAGCAAAGGCGGCTCCCGCTCAACATGCTGGTGCCCGGCACCCACCTGTTGGCGCATCCGGGATCCCGCCTGGCGGAGGTCGCCCTGGTGCACTCCACCCTGGAGCTTCGCCTCGCCGACGGCAGCGAACACCGCTCGGCCCTGGATCGTCACCTGGTGACGGATCCTCCCCGGGACGACCAGGGACGACTCTGGGCAGATCTAGTGGTTCGCGGAGGCAGTGTCCTTACGGGAACCGCCGACGAAGATTCCAACCCCCTGGGGCTGATTCCCCACGGCGCTGTGGCCTGTTGGGGCCATCGCGTGGTGGCCGTTGGCGCCCAAACCGAGGTCATGGCCGGGATCCACCCGACGCACGAGGCGGTAGACCTGGACGCCCGGGGCGGACTCATCACACCGGGGCTGGTGGATCCTCACACCCACGTTGTCTTCGGCGGAGACCGGAGCGGCGAGTTCGCCCTGCGAGCCGCTGGGGCCACCTACCAGGAGATCGCCGAGGCGGGCGGAGGGATCCGCTCTACGGTGCAAGCCACCCGAGAGGCCGACGACGCCGAGCTAGAGGCGGCCGCCACGGCGCATATCGCCTTGCAGATTCAACGCGGAGTGACCACGGCGGAAGCCAAGTCCGGATACGACCTCACCGCCGACGGGGAGCTCCGGCTCCTCGAGGTGATTCTGCGCCTGGGTCGCACCCTACCTATTGATCTATCGCCCACGCTCCTGGGAGCCCACGTTCTGCCGCCCGAGTACAGCGACCACCGGAACGGCTACGTGGACCTGGTCTGCGAGACCATGATCCCTTCGGCGGCCCGCCACCGTCTGGCTGACGCCGTGGA
>JAOZUO010000126.1 GCA_029938605.1 Deltaproteobacteria bacterium
GTCCGCGAACGACTGCGAAAAAGTTAGCTCACTGGATGAGTGAGCGATCCTGGGGGTTCACCCAAATCAACCTCGGAGGGGGATCGCCCCCCGGAGGGGGAGCACAGGGGGTTCATCCATGGCGTCGCGGCGAAAACCGGACCGCGTGATAGGATGGCCGACATGTCAGACATGTCAGAGCGCCCCATAGAACCAGCCGCTCCGTCGGACGCCGCAGCCGGGGAGCTGCTCGGGGAGCTGCTCGACCTGGCGCGGTATCTGGGGGCTAGCGAGGCGGCGATCATTGATAGTGCTGAGATTGTTCTGAAAGACTCCCTGGCTGCCCTGTGCTTTGAGCCGCGCTGTCCCAACTACGGGCTGGCGGCTAGCTGCCCACCGCACGTGTCGGGACCCGCGGGGTTCGCCAAGCTGATGGTGAGCCACCCCCAGGCGCTCGTGTACAAGATCGACGTGGACGCGGAGGTCCTGCTGTCGCCGGAGGTGGCGGATCTCATGCGGCTGATCCACGAGATCGGGACCTCGGTGGAGCGGCGCGCCCTGGACCTGGGGTACGCCCGGGCCAGCGCCTACGGCGGGGGCTCCTGCAAGAACCTCTTCTGTGGGGAGGAGCCCGATTGCCGCGTGGTGGACCAGGGCGGCGCCTGTCGCCATCCGGACCTGGCCCGCCCCTCCATGTCCGGCTTCGGCGTGGACACCACCGCGCTCCTGCGCTCCGCCGGCCAGACCCTGCGGAGGGTGAACCCCGGCGCGGAGCCGGCCATCCCCGACGCGGAGCCGTCCACTGACGCCATGGGTACGGTCTGCGGGGTCGTCCTATTAGGCGTGATCTGACGTTTTATTATCGATTTTCATTTGACAAATGGGGGTTTGGCCACTAAATGCGCCGGACCGGGTTCGCCGCGCGAGACTTCCCGCCGGACGAGAACCCACACATGGAATAGAGTCATGGCGACCGAAACAATCGACATCCGAAACATCGGCATCAGCGCGCACATCGACGCAGGCAAGACCACCCTGACCGAGCGCATCCTCTTTTACACCAAGCGGATTCACACCATCCACGAGGTCCGAGGTAAGGACGGGGTGGGGGCCAAGATGGACTCCATGGAGCTGGAGAAGGAGCGGGGGATCACCATCCAGTCCGCCGCCACCCAGTGCACTTGGGACAAGACCCCCATCAATATCATCGACACCCCCGGCCACGTGGACTTCACCATCGAGGTGGAGCGGTCCCTTCGGGTGCTCGACGGAGCGGTGCTCGTGCTGTGCTCGGTGGCCGGCGTCCAGAGCCAGTCCATCACCGTGAACCGGCAGATGCACCGGTACAAGGTGCCGCGCATCGCCTTTGTGAACAAGTGCGACCGGGCCGGCGCCAACCCGCTGAAGGTGGCTGACCAGCTCAAGGAGAAGCTCGGGCTGCAAGCGGTGGCTATGCAGATCCCCATCGGCTTGGAGGCCGAGTTCCACGGTGTCGTGGATCTGGTCACCATGGAGGCAATCTACTTCGACGGCCCCGCCGGCGAGGACCTGCGACGCGAGCCGATCCCGGCCGAGCTCCAGGAGGAGGCCGACGCCCGTCGGGAGGCCCTGCTGGACGCCGCCTCGCTCCATTCGGACGAGCTTACCGAGGCGATCCTCGACGAAAAGGTGACGCCGGAGCTGGTGATCGACGGCCTGCGGGCTGGGACCCTCGCCCTGGAGGTGGTGCCCGTGCTCATGGGGTCGGCCTACAAGAACAAGGGCGTGCAGCCCCTGCTCGACGCGGTGGTGGCGTTGCTACCGGCACCGACGGACGTCCAGAACAATTACATTGAGCTGGACAACGACCAGGAGCGCCCGGTAGAGTCCTCCATCGACGCCCCCCTGCTGGCCCTGTCCTTCAAGATCGAGGACGGACGCTACGGACAGCTCACCTACCTTCGCATCTACCAGGGCACCCTGACCAAGGGCGACACCCTGTGGAACCAGCGCTCCGGCCGAAAGATCAAGGTGGGGCGGCTGGGCCGCATGCACGCCGACGAGATGGAGGAGCTGACCCGGGCGGACGCCGGCGACATCGTGGCGCTGTTCGGAGTGGACTGCGCCACGGGTGACACCTTCACCGACGGTAAGTTGCGCGCCACCATGACCTCCATGCATGTACCCGAGCCGGTGATCCGACTGACGGTCAAGCCCGTGGACAACAAGTCCCAGGTCAACATGTCCAAGGCGATCCAGCGGTTCACCCGGGAAGATCCGACCTTCCGCGTGGAGGTGGACTCCGAGAGCGGCGAGACCATTATCAGCGGCATGGGCGAGCTGCACCTGGACGTGTACATCGAGCGCATGCGTCGGGAGTACAGCGCCATGGTGGAGACCGGCGCGCCCCAGGTGGCCTACCGGGAGACCGTCACCCGCCGGGCGGACTTCGACTACCTGCACAAGAAACAGACCGGCGGCTCCGGACAGTTCGGTCGGGTCATCGGCTACATCGAGCCCGAGGAGAACGGCGAGGAGTTCGTCTTTGACAATCTGGTCCGTGGTGGCGCCATCCCCACGCAATTCATCCCCGCCGTGGAGAAGGGCTTTCGGGCCATGCTCGGCGAGGGGCAACTCATCGGCTTCCCGATCTTCGGACTACGCATCGTGGTCAACGACGGCAAAGCCCACTCGGTGGACTCCTCGGAGATGGCCTTCCAGGCCGCCGCCCGAGGCGCTTTCCGAGAGGTCTACCCCCGGGCGAAACCACAGATCCTCGAGCCCATCATGCGGGTGGCGGTGGAGGGCCCCAACGAGTTCCAGGGCGCCATCATCCGCTCGCTCATGCAGCGCCGGGGCCTCATCGTGGGGACCACGGAGGAGGCCGGCTTCAGCGTGGCCGAGGCCGAGGTTCCCTTGGCTGAAATGTTCGGCTACGCCACGGACCTGCGCTCGGCCACCCAGGGCAAGGCGGAGTTCACCATGGAGTTCGCCAAAAACGCGCCGGTGCCCGACGCTGTAGCCGAAGAGCTCCGTAAAAAATACGCCGACAAGGCGCGCGGCCGCCGGGCGGCCTCATGACCGGATCCAGGAGGGTGGACATGACCACCGCCAAAGACAACGCAGCCCCAAAATCAGACAACCCCCTGCACCTGCTCGATGGATCCCTGCGGGACCAGCTCTGTCCGGGCTGCCTGGGGATCATCGCCGCGAGGGCCGGCGTGGGCAAATCCACCATGCTCGCCCACATCGCCCTGGCGGAGCTGCTCGAGGAGCGGGCCGTGCTGCACGTGTGCCTCGACGATCCCGTCGCGGACGTGCGGGGCCACTACGATCGGATGTTCGACGAGGCCAGCCGAAACGGCCTTTTGGACGGGTCGGACGCGCACCGCATGGTCCTGGAGCGACGGCGCCACATCCATAGCTACCTGCGCCAGGGTTTCTCCGCGAACAAGCTGGACGAGGCGTTGCAGTTCCTGGGTGACGTCATGGACTTCTCGCCCCGGACGGTGGTCATCGACGGCTTCCCCTTCGAGGTGGCGGGTCACGAGGCCGTGGCCAAGCTGCGCGAAGTCGCCCGCGCCTCCGAGACCCGCATCTGGCTCTCAGCCCTCACCCACCGCCACGAGCCCATCGACCCCGAAGTGGGCGTGCCCAAGCCGCTGGACGATTTCGCGGACCTGTTCGAGGTGGTGCTGTGTCTCGCGCCCGAAGGCGATCAGATGCTCCTCAGCCAAATCCGCGGCGCCGACAAGGACGCGCCCAAGCCCCTGCCCCTGATCCTGGACCCCGCCACCAATCTCCTGACTCGTCAGGGCTAAGGGCCCGACCAGGAATAGGGAGGTCAGCGAGCCTCGGCGCTCCACTGGGCCAGCACGTTCACCGTCTTCCAGTTCCGCATGGTGCTAACCGTCCCCAACGTGGAATCCAGATACGCGTTGGTGAGCTTCGTCCGCGCCAACCCATTGGGACAGTGCAGATAGACCTCCCGCCCACTGACCACAAACTGATCTCCGGGCGACAGCGAAGGATCCAGCTGGCTCACCTGGGTCACGCTCGGCCTGTCCGCCAAAAACGCCACATGCAGGGTCTTGGGATCCTCACCACCGACCACAAAGGGGTTCTCCTCCACCACCGCCGCCAGCTCCGCCGCCGTCCGCGTTACCACGGGCACCGAGAACCCGTAGTCCCGCTCAATGGCCGCGACCACCGCCGCCGGCACAGCCTTCGTCAAATGCGACCCCGCGCGATACACCACATTCCCACTCTGAATATACGTCCGCACCCGATCGCACCCAACCTCCTCGAACAGCCCCACCAGCTCCTCGCTGGAAAGCTTGTTCTTCCCCCCCACATTGATCCCCCGCAAAAGTGCTACGAACACCCGCTTGTTCATCACCACGGTCATGTTCTTACGTCGATTGGCCATAGAAAAAAGTGGTCCCTATTCGTGCCCAATCAGAGGGCGTCAATGGTCTTTTTGAAAGCGCTCATGTTACGCGCGCCCTTGTAGGGCACGCCATTTATCAGGATCGTGGGCGTGCCTCGAACACCACGACTCTGGGCCTGCTTCATCTCTTTTTGGATGGCCGCCTGGTACTTGTTGGAGCGGAGCGCCTGACTCACCTTGGCCTTGTCGGCGCCGGCCAGTCCGGCCCAGGCCACCAGGTTTAAATCGGTGAGGTGCCGGGGGTTGCTGAACATCTTGGTAGCGATGACCATGAACCCCTTGGTGCCGACCTGGCGAAAAACCTCCCGGGCGACGATGGCCGTGGGCATCCCACGCTTGTGGAAACGAATCAAGAAGTCGCGCCACACGATCTTGACCTTCTTGGGATAGGCCTTGGCGATCTTCGGCAGCAGGGGCGCGAGCCGACGGGTCCACGGGCACTGAAATCCTCCAAACACCTCGATGACCACCCTCGCCTTGGGGTTGCCAAGGTAGGGATACTTCTCCCTTGGCTTCTTCTGCGTCGTCGCTCCCGGCCGGGGTCCAAGCCCCCCCGCCTGGGTCGCAGGCGCCAACGTCAACGTCAACGCCAACATCAACGCAAACGTCAACGCAAACCTTAGGCCCACCGCGCACCCCACCACTGTGCTGGGTTGCTCTTGTCGCATTCGCAATTCTCCTAAGGCAGTAGTGTGGCTGGTTTCCCCAAACGAAGCAAGGCTCCCTATTCGCAGTACTGGGTGGGCCAATCAGGGGGCACAACAGCGACAGCGTCGGCGAGATCGGTAGCGGTGCCGGCCGTGGAGTCGAGGGTGTAGACCCGGGCGCCCGGGCCGATGCCGATCTGAAGCTCCTCGAAGGCGGTGACGTAAAAGTAGCCGGTGAACACGGACTCGTCGGCGGAGAGGTACTCGAGGATGATGGTCTTTTGCCCCTGGGGCCCCGTGCCGCACTCCACGCAGTAGCGGGCGAAGTCGTCTCCCTGGGTGGGATCGTCGAGGATGAGGGAGCCGTCCGTGGCGCGAACGAGCACGGAGCCGGGGGGGGTGGGGGTGCTCGTGACCAGGGGCGTGTCATCGGGGACAGCGAGCACGAGGCGGTCCACGCCCGGATCGTCCCACAGGGCGTCTGAGTGGCCACCGCCGCCAAAGAAGTTGGGCCCCAGCCAGGTGGTAGTCTGTACGTTGTCATCGATGTACCACACGGCCACATCGTTGCCAAAGCCACCGAATACGCGGAAATCATGGGTGTTGCCGCGCAGAACGACGAGGTCGTCGCCGTCCAGTCCGTCCGTGGCGTCCGTGCGGCCATCGTCTCCGTTGCCCAAGTCCACAGCGGCCCGGGAGATGTCTCGCACGAAGACCCAGTCGCTACCGGGGCCCGTGTGGAGGGTGGTGGTCTCCACGTCGAAGGAGCCGTCGGGGTTGACGCCGCAACCCGCCACCACCAGGTCGTCGTCCCGCAGCCCGCCGGTGACCGAGGAACCCGTGCGAAAATCCAACGCCCAGCTCGTCCCAAACACGAGCACGTCCGGCCCGTCGGCCAGGTTACCCTCTCCGAAGCTGTGGAGGGCGCCCTGGGCTCCCAGGTGAAGAATGTCCGTGCCCGCCGACCCCTCGAAGTAGGACGCGGGCCCGGAGTAGTCCACCGCCGCGGGACTGTTGCCCACCAACCGCCAGCCATACTGCCGCCCCTGGCCGTCATTCAGCGGTTCAAAGGTGCCGAGATTGGTCTCGAAGTTCCGCCAGTTGGCCAAATCGTCGTTGGCGTCGTCCCAGTCCCATTCTCCCGGTGCCAAAATCGGCGTCGGTTCACCGTCCCCTCCCAGATGGCCGTCGAAGTACTCGTCGTCCAGCAAGCCGTCCACGGGAAAGTCGCCAACCGCGGGCGTCCAGCTACCGTTCCAGGACCACTCGTTGGGTTCGGGCCAGCCCTCGACAGGCTGCACCTGACCGGCGTCTGGCAGCCCGCCGTCGTCCATCCCGCCGTCAACCCCGCTACCGGCCTCTTCGCCGCCACACCCCATCCCTCCACAGCCCAGCAACCATACGGTCACCCACCCCAGCCACAGCCCTGGAACTCTTCGATTGTTCCTCATCATCTCAATACCATACCACCGATCCCATAGTCCACACGTCCCCAAGCGACGAGCGTCCCAGTGGGCCCGATCCGGACCTGGAACACGGCGCTCTTTTCCCACTTGATCGTTGGGCCCAAACAAGGTTTAAGAGGGGCCGTGACCGACACCATAGAAAAGCTGCGCGCCTTCGGGCGCTGGATGGAAGAGCCCCGATTCGTCAATCACACGGTCTGGTATTTGTGGAAGTTTGCCATCTCCCTGGGCATCATCGGGCTGCTGGCGTTCTTCTATTTCAACGCCTCCGCGATGACGCTACACCGGCAAAACGACCTGTCCATTCCCGTAGACAGCGCAATCCCCTTTGTGCCCTGGCACTTCTGGCTCTACTTCCCCGGATACCTGGCCGGTATCCAATTCAGTGTGTTCGCCTTTCGGAACACGAATACCTTCTACAAGACCTGCCTGGCCATCCTCATCGGACAGACCATCGCCGTCGTCGGGTTCTTCCTGCTGCCGTCCTCCTTCCCGCGCCCCCTGGACGCCGGCTTTGGATTCACCGGGGACTCGCTGCGCTGGTTCTGGGTGCTCGATCCGCCCAACAACACCTTCCCCTCCAAGCACGTGTGCGTCATGACCCTGTGCGCCCTGGGGCTGTGGCGCGACGACAACAACCGGCTCAAGTGGATCAGCACAGCGCTCTGGGCTGGCGTTGTCATCAGCGTACACACCTGCAAGCAGCACTACATGGTGGACGCCGTCGCCGGCATCGCCGTGGCCGTGTTCTCCTACTGGCTCGTGTTCCATTGGTGGCCCAACCGCAAGTCCGCCCGGGCACAGCGCAACACGCCAAGGACCACCTGACGCCCATTGCCCACGCGTCCCGGGTACCGTAGACTCCTGAGTGGTCATGCAGACCTCGATATTCAGCCTTGCCGTGGTGTTGCTGGGCGCCGTCGGTTGCACACCGGGGGGCGGTTCGGGTCCCCATGGGCGCGCCGCCCACCCACCTGGCCACGACGCGACCAGACGCGCCGTGATCACCGACGCCGACGCCGACGGCGTCCCCGACTTCGCCGACAAGTGCCCCCGCAAAAAAGAGACACGCAACGGCTACAAAGATGCCGACGGCTGCCCGGACGTCTACCCCCTCGTCTTTGAGCCCAAACGTATCCGCCTGCTCCAACCGATCACCTTCGGAGGTGAGAACGCCGACCTATCCACTGCCGCCCGTCAGGTGCTGACCACCCTGGCGACGGCGCTTCGCAAACGCCCCAAAATCATGTTGGTGGAGATCCAAAGCCACCTGGCACCCACGAACCCGGCGAACCCCGCGGACTACAGCCGCCGCCTCTCGGTGCGACGCGCCAAGGCAGTGCGGATCTTTCTCGTGAAGACAGCGGGCATCAGCAAGCTGCGGCTGGACGTGGGCGGCTACGGCACCAACCGACCCCTGTGCCGAGAGCCGACCCAGGCCTGCCGGAAACGCAATGACCGCATCGAGCTGCACATCGTCTGGCAGGGGGGGCAACGCCACCGTCGAGCCGGACGGGCGATCTCTTCTGGACGCCGGACGCTGCTCCCGCCGCGACACCGATCCACGCTCACCCGTTCGGCCTCCCTCAGGCTCCGACAGCGCCGGATCCGCAAGCTCTTCGAAGCCGGTCTGCGCCTGGTGCGTCAGCGGCGATACACCGCGGCCTATGGGCAGCTACGCAAGGTGGTGCGGCTACAACCGGACAACTTGCGAGCGCGGCTCGAGCTGGGCGTGGTCCAAGCCCGCCTGGGCGACCACACCGGCGCCAACCAGACGGTGCGCTGGGTGCGCAACAACGTGGGAGACGCTGCCGCGGACCGGCTCCGCAAGGCCCAGCTCAAGGCCATGTCCAGTCCCAAACCATAGGAGAACCACATGCACCGGCTCAGCCTACTTGTCATTCCCGTGTTGTTAGTCGCCTGGCCCCAGGAAAACGCCCAGGCGCCTCGAAAGGAACGGGCGCCGATCCCCTGGCTCCCCTGGTGAAGATGGGCAAGGTAATGACCAAACGACTACTTCGCGACGCGACCCGGGCCCGCAGGAACCGGGCCAAAGTGTGCCGCGTCCTGGCCGGAACAAAGAACCACTCCATGTCCATCCGCATCGACGATGTGGCCTTCGTCGCACGGGATGGACGGGGTCGCCTCGTGGGCCTGGTCAAGGGGGACATCCGTCTGCGCCGCGGCAGACTGATGCTGAGCCTGCGCGGCTTCCGCGCTACTCGACCGTAGCTTTTCCGTGGAATTGGTCCTTCCCAAAGTCCCGATTCGTGCTTATGAATAGCCCTTGAACCTTAAGCACCCCGCGATGGTGCGCCGCCAGACAGGAGAATCAAATGGCCTACACGGAAATCACCAAGGACAACTTGGAGAGCCTCGTCGAAAACAGCGACATGCTGGTGGTCGACTTCTGGGCGGAGTGGTGCGGCCCCTGCAAGGCCTTTGGGCCCACCTTCGAGACGGTCTCCGAGCGCTACCCGGATATCACCTTTGCCAAGTGCAACACCGAGGTGGAGCGCGAAGTGGCCGCGGCCTTTGACGTCCGCTCCATCCCGACCCTGGCCATCTTCCGAGAGAAGGTGCTGCTGTTCAAGGAGGCCGGTGCCTTCCCCGAGAACCTGCTGGAGGAGATCATCGACAAGGTGAAGGGGTTGGATATGAAAGAGGTCCAGGCAGAACTGGACAAGGCCGAGCAGGAGTCCAAAGACAAGGCGGACTGATCCCCGTCCCCATCCCCATCCCCATCCCCGCCCGCCGGATCCCTACTATTCGAAGTCCGAAACGAAGGAGCGGAGGCGAAGCCTCTCGTCCTTGGCCAGGTTGATGAACCGGATGCCCATGCCCGCCGGTTGCTCGCGAGCGTCGGTGCCGCGGCGGGTCCAGGCCACCTTCGCGTTGACGACGATGGGGGTACCGCCATCGGGTAGGCGGAAAGCGCAGCGGAGCATGGTGCCCGACTCCAAGGGCAGCAGGGTCTTGAGGAAGAGCCCTCCCTTGCCGAGATTCATGGCAAGATATTGACGGGTGCCCGCCGTAGATTGGGTAACCGAGCTCACCTCGACCATGAACGGTACGCGCTGGTTGAGCTTCAACGGCTTGTGCGTTACGGAACCTTCCCTCGACTGCATAGTACCTCCTCCGATCCCGCGCCGGATCCATTCGGCGCCTATTTCGGGTGTAACACGGGCCGAAAATGGGGGCAAAAAAACGGCTTTTTTCCGCCGGATCACCGGGTTCAGCGTCGGATCCATCCGTTGGATCCATCGGTTCCATCGGATCCTCCCGTCGGATCCACTGGATCAGCTCAGATCGAGGGTGGACTGGATCATCAGGCGCTCCTGGTACGTGGAGCAGCTCAGCCCGCTGACGGTGAGGCTCAGGGGTTTGCCCAGCAGCTCGAAGGTGACCGCGGGAATGGTCAACACCTCGAAGGTGGACTGGTTGGCGATGAGGCGCGGCGCCACCATGGGAGGGGCGATGAGCGCGACGACCTGCACCAGGGGCCACAGAACCAACGACAGCAGGATCGTCGGCAGGCTCCCACGCGGCCACAGGAGCGACACGACCTTGCTTAGGCTCCGCAGTCGCACCTTGACGGACTGATCTTCCAACACCAGCGCCAACTCAAAGAGCAGCGGCGAGGTCAGGATCTGCGCGCCGTAGCCCAGCCCGATCCAGGACAGATGGATCTTTTCCAGGATCCGTTGCAGCGCCGTAAGGCCCACGGCCTTGAGCAGCGACACCACCGCGCGACCCCGCAGGGCCACACGACCGGTTCCCCCCAGGTGCGTGAGATGGTTGGCGTCCACCTGCACATCCGCTTCTGTGATCTCTCCGAGCACCTCGATCACCGCGGCGCCCCCATCACCGGGGCTGCCCATTGCCTCCCGCCGCCAGGTGAAGGTCTGCCCATTGACCCGATGGAGCTGGCCCCTGACGAGGCCGTTGACCAAGCCGTGGCTTCCCAGGACAAAGAGGGGCGCCTCGGGCCACGTGGCCCCGACCAGATCCACCGTTGCCGGACGCAGGGCCATGCCCAGAATGAGCCGCCGGCCATCGATCACCGCCGCGGGCGGACCGAGGTTCACACCCAGATCCGATGGGATCTCCGGCAGCGTGAGATCCGTTAGCGCCTTCTCCGCCATCTCGAGGCCAAAGAAGATCAGGGAGCGCAACACATCGGACTGAACGTTCTCCAGCTTGTCCTGATCCAGCCAAACGCCGTAGGGATCCACTGTCACCGTACCGCCGGCCATGTGGAGGAGGGCGTACAGGTGCACCTCCATGACATCGCTTTGCGTGACGCCATCGGCGTACTGGAGCTCCACCCAGAGCTTGGGGCACACCAGGGTAAACAGGTTGGGGTCCGGGAGATCCTCATCGTGCAGCCCCTTGATGGCCGCCTTCCACCGCTCATCGGGCGGCTTGACGAAGGACAGGGTCGGGGGCGCTTTCAGATCCCAGGCGATGTTGATCTCCCCGGCGGGCGTGGGGACTTTTCGCTGTCCGCGGGCGATCTTCGCCCCGAAGCCGGCGTGACCAAACACCTGCGCCAGCGCCTTGTTCAGGGTCGCCTCGTCGAGTCCCACCGCGACGTCAAATGTACTCATGTGCTATTCGCTCCTGATGGTGGCAACCTAGCAAATCGTCCGGCCCGTGGGCAACTGCGCAATTCCTGCTATTGTATAGGGAGCCCCTGGAGCGAAGTTTGAGTAGAGGAAGTATTCCAACGCTGGTGACGCTGGTGACGCTGCTGTCCGCGGGCTGCTTCGCGCAGCCCGTGGAGTCCACGCGCGCACCAGCGACCGGGCTCCAACGTCCGCCCCCTGCCCGCCCCAAGTCGCGCCCCGTTGCCCCGATCCGGCCCCGGACGCCCGGCCCCGACCCCCTCGGGCCGCGCCGTATGACGCCACCCCCGCGCCGTGTGGCGCCATCCCCGCGCCGTGTGACGCCGCCGATGCCCTGCAAGCTGGCGTTGAAGGCGGCCAAGGTACGATTCGGGTCCTTCCGGGTCCGGCCCAAACGGCTCCGCGGCAGCCACGGACAGGTGTGCAATGTGGTGGATCCCGTGGTCCTGTACCGTGGACCCAGCGGCCTACGCTTTGGCGCGGCTCGGGTTAGCTGCGCCTTTGCCCTGCGCCTGGTCCGCTTTGAGAAAGTGCTACAGCAGGAGGCCCAGCGCGCCTTCGGCGAACCCGTGAAAAAGCTGATGCTGTGGAGCTCCTACCGATGCAGCATCATCGCGGGGGCCGGCGGGCTCCCCAGCGAGCACGCCTTTGGCAACGCCATCGACCTGGGCGGCGTGGTGCTGCGTTCCGGCCGTCGAACCACGGTATTGCGCCACTACCCGCGCCGGGGCATGGGAAAAACCAAGCGCGGCAGGTTCTGGGTCCGCCTCTCCAAGCGTCTCTACCGCGACGGCGTCTTCACGGTGGTGCTGACCCCACGTTTCAACCGCACCCATCACAACCACCTCCACCTGGACGGCGCCTCCTACAGCGTGGACGGAACCTGACCCTTCCGTACCGCGCGAGGGGTGGTACTGTCGCTTCATGACCGCCCGACGTCCCACAGCTGTCGATATCCTCCGGCACCTGG
This sequence comes from Deltaproteobacteria bacterium, assembly GCA_029938605.1. Taxonomy (GTDB): domain Bacteria; phylum Myxococcota_A; class Polyangia; order HGW-17; family JAJRWW01; genus JAJRWW01. Next base: position 12,120 of record JAOZUO010000126.1, read on the forward strand.
AGCGCTCCAATTGTCGGGAGTGCAAGCTCCCCTCGTGCATGGCCTTCGCCGCGTCGGTGTTACGCGGAGAGCGGCGGATTCGAGATTGTCCGCGCCTCACGGCCGAGGCCTTTGCGGCCCTCCAGACACTGTTCGGTGCTGACGTGGATGAGCCGCGCACGGCGCCGACGCCCAGTGAAGCCTACGGTCAAGAGCTCATGACCTCGCTCATGGCGCGCATGGACCAGGTGGATCTGGCCGAGGCCGCCGCACGGCTCGGCGGCGAAATGCGCGGGTCCAGGCTGATGATCCGCTGCCTCGGCCGGATCTTTGAGCTCGACGGCGCTGGGCGGCTGTACTCCCAATGCCACGTCAACCCCTGGGTGCACGCGCCGCTGCTGTGGTACGTGCTCGAGTCCGCGGGCGCCCATCCCACCGGCGAATGGGTGACCTTCCGGGAGCTGCGCCACGCCCAGGACTGGATCCGTTTCTTCGAGCACCGCTGTGAGCGGGAGATGCAGCGAATCGCCGATGGGGATCCCCAGCTCTTTGGGGATCTGCTCCAGATCTTCGGTGGCCGGCCAATGCCCGATCCCTCAAACGGGAGCTTCGCCCCGAGCGCCCTGGTGATCCACCCCCTGCCCCGGCTACCGGTGCTGATCTCCTACTGGCCGGCGGAGGACACCTTCGGCTCCAAGCTCACGCTCTTTTTTGATCGCACCGCCGAAGAGAACCTGCCCGTCGAGTCCCTGTACCGCCTCTCGGGCGGCATCGTGGAGATGCTCCGTAAAATCGCGCAACGCCAGGTTGCGCTGACCACCTGAGGACGGGCCCTGAGGACGGGCTCTGAGGACGGGAGCTACAGCAGGATCGCGGCCAGGAGGCCTACGGCCAGGGGGATGGAGAGGTTGTCGTCCACCCGACGGGAGAAGAGCTCGGTCACGGCGCCGAGCAACGCGAGGGCGGCGCCGATGGTAGCCGCCCGCGCCAGGCCTACGCCCGGCACTACCAGCCACAAGAACGTCGTGGTGGCCATGAAGGCGACGATTACGAAGCCACCGGAGCCGGCCCAGCTCTTTTGGCCCAAGAGCTTGACCGAGCCCCAACGCTTGCCCGCCAGGGAGGCGATGGGGTCACCCACGGCCAACACCAGGGCGCCGAGCTCTACGGCGTGTTTGGGCAAAAAGACCGCGCCCACCAACAGGCCCGCCAAGTACCAGGTGGCCGACGGAATGCGATAGGCCTCGCCTGGGCGCGAGATGAGGGAGAAGGCGCGCTGGACGAACTGCTCGTTCCAATAGGGCGAGTACCGCCGGAGGATGTCCATGATGATGAACATCCCCAGCAAGCTGGAGCCCAGCAGGATCATTTGACCGCGGCTCAGCAGCAGCTCGTAGGCCAGGATGGACGCCAGCCCCATGCCCACATGGAACAGGTTGCGGGAGTAGTTCCGCGGCTTGATGTGCTCCAAGCGTACGCCCGCAGACACGCTCAGTCGCCCCTCGTGTACGTGATGAACCAACGCCTCGTACTGCTGCCCGAGCCCCTTCCAGGTCTCGTTCAGGGTACCGGTGCGGGTGCGCCGGGCGTCCAGCTCCGCGGCTACGCGCCCCAGGCTGTCGGAGATCTCGTCGAGCCGCTGGTCGAGCCGCTCGCCCGCGTCACGACGGGCCTCCTGAAAACGCTCCGAGAGGTGACTGGCTCTCTGGAGAAAACCCGCCCGGGCCTCTTCGGCGGCGCGCTTACCCGCCAACACCGTAGCCTCGCCCGCGATGAGGAACCGATAGAGTCCCGAGGTCAGATCAATGATTTCTTCTGCCATCTATTTCCACCTGACAATGCAAGCTCCGTCCATGTTGCTTTGGGGTGCCGGAAACTGCGACATCCCCATATTCCCGATGGACGGTGTCGCTTTTTAACATAGGTGGAGCATCTGGGCCAATGCTTCCGTCCAGTAGATTCCACCTTGCCCCAGGGCGACGTATCTGATTCTCTAAGGTGGCTGGTGGGGACTCGGCCCTTCTGGTGAAAGGATCTACCGTGAGTGGTCACAGTCTCAGAAGCCTGGCCCGGCTGGCCGATCGCGTCTCCAACCTGTCGGCGTCCATAAACGCTGCCCAGTCCACTACGTTGCAGGCCGCCATCCGTCGGGCCATTGCCGGCGACGACCTCACCCCCGAAGCCCTCCGGGAGATCCTGGGCGGCAGTGAGGCCCCCGAGGACGTGGCCTCCAGCACTGCGCTCATTGGGGAGTTCATCGCGGCCCAACGCGAGCTCCTACCGTCGGTGCTCTCCGCGGCCCGCCGCTTGGATCGCCGCCTCGTGGATCTGCCCACGGATGAGCTGGCCGCGCTGGTGCCCCTGTGGGTGGACGCGGCCCGCCAGGCCGGCCCGGAGGACGACCGGGGCTTTTCACACCTGTTTGGCATGGTCGCCGAGCACGGAGATCTGCCCACCTCCGCAAGCGTGGTGGCCCAGCTCCGGCGCCTGTTTTTGACTGCCGAGCGAAACACCGCACAGATTGCCCTGTCCAGCCTATTGGCCACCGTGGGGCCCCGCACCGAGGACCGCCGCTTCTTCCGACGGCTGGATCTGCACCTGGCCTGTGGCCACCTCAACGACGAGGTGAGCGCGGCCCTGGGACTGTGGCTGGTGGGCCAGGAGGATCGCTGGGAGATGCTGGTGGTCGGTGCGGCCTGCGGGCCTCTACGTCACCGGCTTCGTGCCGCGCGGCTGTTGGTTCACGTGGCACGCTGCGCGGATCTTCTCTCCGAGGAGCGCGTGGCCCAGGCAGTTGGGCTGGCCCGCACGCTCTTGACCGATCCCGATCCCCTCGTGTGGCGTGAGGCGGCCCGCACGCTGGCCCGCTTCACACCCTACGCCGACCTGGACGATCTCTGGGAGCCCGCGTCCTGGGACCGCGTGACGGACGGCTCCCAGACGGCCGACCCACCGACGACCAACTCCCAGGTGCGGCTCGCCGCCGGCATCGGAGAGTTCATCGACGTGGATCGCGAGTGGGGCGCCTCCCTGGTGGACGAGCTCTGCGAGCCCAGTACCGCGTCCTCTGACGATGGGGGGGCCAGCCGCCGTTGGGCAGCCTTGGCGCTGGCCTACGCCGATCTGGCGCAACACTCCTCAGAAGCCGCCGCGCAGGTGGCCTACGCCGTGATCCAAAACGGCGACAATGAAGCCCTGGCCGCCCTTGGCCAGCAACTGGCACAGATGCGGCTGGCCGACGAAAGTGACCGTGCCGATCCGGAGCTCCTGCGACGCATTGATCAGGCCCTGGGTTCCCTCGGCGCCCCGGAGCACCTGACGGCCCCACTGTGGGCGCATACCCTGGCCGGACGCGAGGCGTTGCTGCTGGTCAAGGGCGGCAGGCCGGGCACCAGCCTGGTGCTGCGGGGACGGAACCTGGCGCGCATGACCCTGCACGCCGACTCTCCGGGCAAGGTACTGTCCGAGGCTGCCACCCTCATAGCGGCCTTGAGAGAGCGGCTCGAGGAAGTCGACGCGCCTCTGTTCTCCGAAGACACCGTGGTCCTGGGCGGACGCATGCACTCCCTTACGGATCTGACCGCCGTGCTCTATGGCGAAGATCTGGTCTCCCCCGTGGTGTCCACCGCCGCGCCGGACGAAGCCCACGATGTGGATCGCTACGAACGTCAGCTCACCCGGCTGCGGACAGAGCTGCGCGCGCTGATCCATCGCCACGCGGGAGACGACGAGCGCCCGGAACCCTGGCGCGATCACGCCCTGGGTCTGGCCCATCTGATCACCAGCGCCGTGCCCGACCACCCCGTCGGCCGCCCGGCCCCCCCTCGAACGGTAGGCTTCCACCAACTGGTGGGGCTCCCAGAGTTCCTCCGGGGCTGGGCCCGGGACCCGTCCGCGGGTAGCGCGGGAGCCCAGGGCCTCGCCGTGGGACTGAACGTGCTGCTGTCCCAACCTCTGCCCGGTGGAGGAGATGCGCTCCTGTCGATCCTGCTCCTGGCGCCCTCGGCCTCCACCGTGGCCCGCCTCCCCGCCCTGGTCAGCCACCCCAGCGCCCGGACGATCCTCGAGGGGGTGGTGAGTATTCTGGATCGGGCTCCGGCCGGATCCGCCCCGGCGGATGATCGGCTGGGTGGACTGCTGCAGACCGTGGACGAGCTGCTCACGCTGCTGGTGGACGAGACCGCCTTCACCACGGGACGGCTCAGGGACGCCGCCGTAGAGCTCCGTCGGCACGTACGCACCGCCACGGGCCATGAGCGCCTCATCTCCTTCATGAGTCCCGTTCGACGCTCCCTGGATGTGGCCTCGGAGACTCTGCTGGTGGTGCTGGCCCGGGACATCGCCGCCCTGTACCGCATCGCCCAGGAAGGGGCGGAGCCGGCGCGCATCGTGGCCCTTCGCGCCATCGGCACGGCGGACGGCGGCATCTCCCTACAAGCCGAGCAGGCCGTGAGCCGCGCCGCTCTGGACACCGCGTCCTTCGAGGCGGGCGTCATCGTCTCGGCCGAGGACGTGGGAGACCAGGTCCGTCGCGGCGCCGGCGCCGGCGTGGAGGATCGCCACGCCCGGGCTTCGGCCCTGGATCAGGCCGCCGCTGAGCTCAACGACCTGTCCACCCTCGTAGCCGACGCCTTGCCCGGCTGCCTGGGGGATCTGCTCAGCGCCTTGCTGCACGCCTGGTCAGAGCTGGTGGCCCAACGCTCCGCCCGGTCCCTGGAGGAGCCTGACCATCCCCTGCTCGTGGACCGGTTCCGTATCGAGCGGCTCCTGGGCGAAGGCGGCATGGCCTACACCTACCGCGCCCGGGATCCGGACCTGGACCGCAACGTCACCCTCAAGGTGATGAAGCCCGCTATCTGTCAGCAGCTCTCCCTGCGCAACATGTTCGCTCAGGAGGGCAAGGCCCTGGCAGCCTTGCCGCCGCACCCCCACGTGGTCCAGGCCTTCGAATTCCTCGACTCGGAGACCGCCCCGTGCCTCGTCATGGAGTACGTAGATGGCGAAGCACTCATCGACGTCATCCCCGAGGAGGGCATGCCCCTCAAGCTCGGGCTGGACATCGCCATCGCCGCCGCCCAGGGCTTGCACCACGTACACCGCCACCAGATGGTGCACCTGGACGTAAAGAGCGAGAACGTCATGGTGACCCACGACGGCACCCCGAAGCTCATCGACTTCGGCCTCGCCCAGCGCGGCACCGAAGAGCGGGAAGAGTCCGATATGATCCTCGGCACTCCCTGCTACATGAGCCCGGAGCAGGCCACGGGCAAACCCCTGGATCCCGCCTCGGACGTGTACTCCTTCGGCGTGACTCTCTATGAGCTGTTCACCGGGGACGTGCCCTTCGACGACGCGGACCCACGACAGATCCTCAGGGCCCACATGGTCGAAACCCCGGAATCCATGTCCATGCGACGGTCTGGGCTGCCCGACGGGTTGGTACTCCTGGTGGCCGACACCCTGGAAAAAGACAAGGAGAACCGGCCGTGGATGGTGGAGGTGGCCAGCCGCCTCGGACGGATCCGAAGCAGCCTGACTCCATCCCAAGGCGAAATCGACGGCGAAGGATCCACCCTGGTCCGCCGGGAGATCGCCGTGGTCTGTGTAGCCCTCGCCGGCCTCGAGCCCGATGAGCGACACCCCGACGAAGCCGCCGACCTGCTGGAGTCCTTCCTTACCGCTTCCAACGAGATCGTCACCGGCCTCGGAGGCCGCGTGGACGCCACCGTGGGCGACCGGGTCTTCGCGGTGTTCGGTTATCCCCGGGGCGACGCCGCCGCCGCTGAGAAGGCCGTCCGCGCCGCCACCATGATCCGCAAGCGCATCAGCCGCGTCTCCTCCGACGAGCTGGACACCCACGCGGGCATCTCCAGCGGCCAGGCTTTGGTGGGCCAGGTACGCGGCGATCCCACCGACGCCACTGTCCTGGGCACCCCCCTGGAGATCGCCGCCTACCTCGCCTACGAGGCCGACCCCGACTCTCCCATCCTCGTGGACGAGCCCACCTACTCCATGGTCCGCGGCACCGTGGAGACCGGCAAAAAACACCGCATCCGCGGCATCGGAAAGGCCTGGGCCATCCACACCTAAAACGCCTGGTTCACGCCCATTCAAGCGCAAACAGCAGACGCAGGGGATCAGCTCTTGAGGAGCTTGGCGGTCAGGTCCAGGATCTCCTGGGTCTCGAAGGGTTTGGCCACGCGGGCGTTGGCCTTGGCGGCGCGGTCGGTGTCGACGCCCTGGGCCCCGCTGAAGCACAGGACCACGGGGATGTAGGTGAGTCGGGGATCGCCCTTGATGGACTCCAGCACGTCGTAGCCGCTGAGCCCGAAGCGCAGATCATGGTCCACGAAGATGAGATGCGGTCGCTGCTGGCTCGCGAGCTTGAGCCCCTCTTCGCCACGGCTCGCCGTAAGCAGCTCTACGTCTTGCAGAGCGTAGGTGATGCGGAAGGCCTGCTGAATAGTCCGGCTGTCGTCCACTACCAGGACGCGCTTGGTGTTCCCCGCGGGTTTGGGCACGATGGTCTGCGCCACCACGGGTATACTGGGCTTCTCCGCCGCCGGGTGCGCCACCGTGCCCGACCTGACGTCGGCCGTGGCGGCGCCCGTGGCGGCGCTCACGGTGTCGGTCGCCTGCTGACCACGGAGCTCCCAGACGATCTGCCGCAGGGTCGGGTCCGCCCGGGGGAGCTCGCTGCGGTCCAACAGGGCACAGAGCTCCTCGTACACCTCCCGGGCACTGCCCAGCCGCTTCATCGGATCCACCACCAGCAACCGCCCCAGCAGCGCGCTCAGATCCGCGGGCACGTCCACCACGTCCCCGATGGGGCGCGGCACCCCGCGAGACACCTGCTCGGCCACCGCCACGTCCGGCGCGAAGGCATAGGGGTGGCAAGCGGCGAGCAGCTCGTACAGGATCAGCCCCAGGCTGTACAGATCCGCCGGGCCGCTGACCAGCGGCGCCGAGCTCTGCTCGGGCGCCAGGTATCGTAGATCCCGCGGCGTGGGCGTCAGCATATTCCGGGGAAGCCGGACCACGGCGTCGGCCAGGCCGAAGTCGGTGACAAGCACCTCGCCGTCGGGGGACAACAGGATGTTCCAGGGTGTGAGGTGCCCGTGGGCCAGGGGGTCGCTCAGCTCCTGGGCCTGGTCCAGCGCGGCGGCCACCTGGGCCCCGATGAGGGCGGTCTGCAGCACGGGGAAGGGCGCCTGGTAGGACTTCGCCGCCGCGCACACGTAGGCCAGGGAGGTCCCCGCGATGTACTCCGAAGCGAGGAAGTACTGGTCCTCGATCTCCCCCAGCTCTTCCACCGTCACCACCGTGGAGTGGCTCAGGGCGCTGGCGCGTCCGACGCTCTCGATGAGCGTCCGCAAAAAGGGGGTGGATTGGGTGAGCCCCCGGCGAAGAAGCTTGACCAGGAAGGGCCGCTCAAAGGAGCCAAGACACTCGTGCCGCACGGCCCGATAGGCGTGGCCCAGCCGCCCCTCCTCCAGGAGCGCCTCGAGCCGATAGGCTCCGAAATCCATCGGGAGATCAGGACGGCGGGTCGATTTCATCGAAGTAGTCTACTCCACAATACAACCCACCGCACTGGCTACCGTCTCGAGCTGGTTCGCCAGCTCCACCCCGTCCGACGCACTCAAAAAGAGGTTCGTCCCGGTGGGGTCCACGGCCACGAAAACGCCGCCGCCCTGGTCCACGCAGACCTGGGCGTGGTTCGGCGCGGTCATGCCGGCGCAGGCCATGTTGTTGAGCATCTCGGGATCCACTCCCGTGCCCGAGGCATCGAAGCCCACCACGAAGGTGGACACCCCGGCCGCCGCCAGCGCCTGGACCCGCTCCACGGGATCGGGGTCGGTGCACGTGTCCTGCCCATCGGTGACCAGCAGCACGTACTGGCCCCGGATGGCATCCTGAATCCCCGACAGATGGACCAACGCCGTGTCCAGCCCCGCTCCAATGGGCGTGGAGCGACACAGCAACGTCGTCTCGGGATCCATGGCGTTGTCCACGGCCCCGCTGGTCCCCACGTCGGGAGACACCAGCACCTCGCCCTCCTCGCAGTTCACGTTGGTGGCCGTGGTCCCACCGATCCGCTCGGTCAGCGTCACGCAGGAACCGTCCGCCGGATCCCGCGGGAACAGCTCCAGCCCAAACCGCAGCCGCAGATCATAGGCCGCCGTGACCGTCTCGATTCCGACGATGGCCAGAACCCATTTGGAAAGGTCGTGACTCGCCTGGGGCGCCGGATCCCCGTCGGGCATCCGATGCATGCTCATGGTCCGATCCAGCACGATCAACATGTCCGGTGGCTCGCAGGGATCCCCCGCATCCGACCCCACGGTCCCATCCCACCAGATGTGCGCGTCCTCCACGCTCGCCTCGAGGTTGCCGCCGCCGTCGGGCTGCCCGTCGTCGCCTCTCGGCCCACAGGCCGAAGAGACCACCAGAGCCATCAGAGCCATCAGAGCCACCCCGGCCCCAAACCTCCGACACTTGCCAACACCCAAATCTCGCATATTCACCCCATCGGATAGCCGTTGAAGATCCAACTCAAGATCGTACACGCCCTCTCCATCCCATTCAAGACACCCGTTCTTAGGCCATTTGATCACAGACGTTCCCCGCTGGCGCCGGAGGCGCCGCGTCCGTGGGCAGCGGGGCGCGGGGCGCGGGCCAGGGGCCACAGGCTTGTGGTCGGAGGCCGGGGCATCGGACTCGGGATGACGGAAGACGGAAGACTGAAGACACGGACTCGGGCACGAACATGGGCCCAAGCTTCATCATGAAGAGTATGGACTGCCAGTGAGTGGATTCACGTCATGGTGTCGCCCTGTATAGGCCTGTGGCAGGTTTCTGTCTGCTTGTGCCGCGGCCGGCCTCGGACGCTCGATGCCGGCCATGGCGTCGCCACGCCGGTGGTCCTGGCTTCGTCAGAGATCTTCTGCATGGCGTCGGCGCGTTTGGCCTCAGCATAATCGACCGCGCGTTTCTCCACGTCCAGCGCCATCCGTCGGAGCCGAGGTCCGCTCGATATCTTGACCGTAGTGTGCAGCCATATCCTGTTGTGCCTCTCCATAGCTGTGCTTGGCCGCGAATTGCGCCGCGTTGAGCTTGAGCTGCAGGCTGGCCTCGCCACTGGACTGGCCGGTGAGCAACACGGTAATGCTCACGCCGGGCGCATTGCAGTGGCCGCACTCCAGGTACCGCTTGGGTACCTCGATGTCCATTCCGAGCACGGTGATCCGCAGTGGGGCCTTCGGTCGCGTTTACCACTTGCGATGGCGACCACAGCACGGGCAGTCCAGCCCCAGCTCCTTGGGTGGGAATTATCCTATGCCAGACTGGATCATGACGTGATCGGTTTGTCGACTTCCAGCCGGGGAATATTTCAATTTTCCCCTTCGAGGCCCAGGTCGCGGCGTTGCGGACCAAACGGCATGGCTAGTATATCAGCCTCTGGATTTGGTCCCTATATAGGACCATACTATGTATCTAATGCATTAGTCTCCTGGTTTAGTCCCTATATAGGACCAAACGTCATGGCTACCATACCAGCCTCTGGATTTGGTCCCTGTCCTGGACGATGTCCCAAACATTCAGGACTGTCCACCGCCCCTCACCAACGGCGCCAGGGATGCCGATCCGCAGCGGGACATGACGCCGGAGCGTCTACCGGACTCACCTTCTGAAGAAAGAAGAAATCCGGCACGCCCGGCCGTAGGCGGTGCCATTCGGCGCTCGGGCCCGCACCATGGGTGCGTATTGCCGGGGCGGATGCACTACCTGACGGTTCGCTACACCGGGATGACCATCGGCTCAGAACCGATCGAGAGCGTCCACAAATGCGTCATCCAAGCACTGCTGCTAACGGATAGGAGGTTGCAGGATCCGAGCGAGGCGAAGGGGGACCCAGTAGGCGCCGTGCGGTTGTTGAGAACCGTTTTTTGCAGTCGCAGCAGGCGCCGCCCATGACACGCCCTACCTCGCTCCCTGCGGTGGCAGGGAGGGAACGCATTTAATCACATGGTTTCTCAGGGAGCGAATTCCTCGGGCTTGTCCCCAGGCTTGTCCTTGTCCTTGTCCTCGTGCTCGTGCTCATGCTCGTGACTGTGCTCGTGCTCGTGCTCGTGCTCGTGCTCGTGACCGTGAGCGTGAGCGTGAGCGTCATCGGGATCACAGCAGTAGTGCGCGTGACCGTGGTGGGGCTGGTCTTGATCGTGGTGGTGGTCTGGGCGCCCCAGGTGCAAAACCGTGTCCACCAAGCGGCGGGGGCCAAGCTGGAGGATGGTCAGCCCAAAGGCCACCGTGAGCAGACCCAGGCTGACCCACTGGTACCACGGGTACGCTCCGCCCACCTGGGGGGAGATGACCGTGCTGAAGGGGTTGGGGAACAGCTGGTTCAACCCGGACCCCAGCGCGACGGCAGCGGCCAGCACTGAAGCGGCCACGATCATGGCGACGCGACGAGAGTGGAGCTCGTTGAGCACCCGGTAGGTGCTGACATTGGTGGCCGGGCCGGCGAGCAAAAAAGCGAGGGCTGCGCCGGGGCTGACGCCCAGGAGGATCATCATGGCGGCGATGGGCGTGGCGGCCGAAGCGCACACGTAGATGGCGATGCCCACCAGGGCGAAGACAACCACGTCCAGCCCAACGGGCCAGGAGGAGAACGTGCCAACGGTGCGAAGCCAGGGGCCGGCGGCGGCGGTGGCCAGCCCGAGCAGGAGCCACGGCGCGGTATCGTGGACCACGTCGCCAAACCCATAGGGAATTGCCCGCTTAAGACGCTGGACCAGGGGGGGGCGTGGCTCGTCGTCCAGAAAGGAGCAGTCTCCCGAGGCGACACCCTTCACGATGCGGCCCACGAGCCAGCCAATGAGCAGCGCCAACACGCCGGCCGCTACGAATCGGGCCACCGTGAGCGGCGCGCCGAGCAGCACCCAGGTGAGCACGAAGGACTCCACCCCGATCTCCGGCGTGGCCATGAGCAACGCCAGGGCCGCGGTGGCGGGCACGCCACACTTAATGAGACCGCGGTACACCGGGGCGATACCGCAGGAGCACAGGGGCAGCGGCGCGCCGGCGGCGATTCCTCGCAAGGCCTGACCCGCCGTGGAACCACGCCCCAGCCAAGCCCGGGGCCGCCGGGGCAAAAGCGCCACAACAAGACCGGCGAGGAGGTGGCCCAGCAGCAGGATGGGAGCGCCTTGGAGGGCCACCGACAGGATGCGCTCGCCATAGGTGGCCCAGTCCACCGGCGTATGGGAGTGCGGCAGGAGCCAGAGCGCCACACCGGCCGCCGCGCCACCGGCCACCTCTGCCCAGGGCCATTGGCTCATGGGGCCATGGGCGCGAGCGTGAGCACGAGCGTGAGCGTGAGCACCGCCATTTTCGGGACTGTGGCCGTGTTCGTGATCTTCCCCCGGCTCCGGCCGGTGGATGACCACGTGGAGCAGGGCGCCGGCCATGAAGGCCTGGAGCAACGGCAGAGAACCTCCGGCGCCGGCGAGTGGATGGGCCACCGCGAAGCCCACGCCAGTGAACAGGCCGATGCCGGCGAGCACGGCGACGGCGTACCCCGTGCCGAAGGTGCGGCGCGTGACGGACCACAGGGCGATACCCACGGGCAGCCGGTGCAACACCACCGCCAGGGCGATGGCCATGGAGCCGCCGTCGTGGCCGTGTTCCCCGCCATGGGCGTGGGAGCCGGCCTGCGAGAGCATCACCCCATCGAGGGTGGCGTGGGCGATGAGGCCGATGACTGCCGGGATGAGGATGGGGAGGACGGCGCGGCGGCCGTGGTCATCGCCCGACCGCTCGAAGAGTAGCGGAAAGAGCACGCCCGCGAGGGCGGCCACCACCGCCTGCCAACCCAGCTCGTGGATGGACTGCGGCAGCACCGCGACGATCAGGAGGCCGCAGATGGCCACGAGCACGAAGCCGTCCAGGAAGTCCAGAACCACCCGGCGACGGCTCGCGAGCCCGTAGATCACGGGCCCCGCGATCAACCCTCCTATGGACAATGCGAGTAGCAGCAGCGACATGAAACGTCCCGACAGCCTGCGGAGCGACGGCGTGGGTGCCGCCGAGCAGACCAGTAGTCTCCGTGATGTAGCACCGGCGGTATGGAAAGGCAATCGGGATACAGTGAACCATACGGTGAACCATTATGTAGCGCATTCGATCAGCCGTAGTTACAGTACGGGAACGATCAACATCACAAATCACCCCCACCAAAGGGCACCCAAGGACCCCATGAGCGACAAAGACCACAACCACAACCACAACCACCCCCACGACCAAGGAGCGGTCCATCAACACGACCACCCCCATTCGCATCAGCATGTGCATGAGCACAGCCACGCTGAGGGCGCCACCCATGAACACGAGCACGGTCACGATCACTCCCATGATCACGCCCACGACCATAACCATGGCCACGACCATGGCGAAGGACACGACCACGACCATACCCATGATCACAGCGGACACGCCGAGGCCGATGACCACGCTCACCAGAGCGACGACTCCCACGACCACCCCCACAAGTAATTTTCTCAGAGAGCGAAGCGCGGGCGAAATACAGAGAGCGCAGCCCGAGCGGAGGAGTTGACTGCGCCCTGCGGGCTCCGTCGCCCCGCAAGTACAGTTACAGCAAACTGTAACTCTACAGGCGGGGTCACGGCAGCCGCTCTCGCAGCGCCCCGCTGGAGCGGCAGAGTGAAGCTCCTTCG
>JAOZUO010000127.1:0-19046 GCA_029938605.1 Deltaproteobacteria bacterium
TAGGTGCCATGGGCGTCTACCCACACGCGGCCCCGCTGCAGCATCAGGCCCTTGGCGGTGACCAGCACCCGGGTGGAGTGGTCGAGCAGAAACCAGCCTCCGGCGTCCAGGCTCAGGGTCGCCTTGCCGTGGGAGCCCGTGGTCAGCAGGGCCCCGTTTTCCACCCGCTGGTCGGTGCCCACCGCCACCGCTGTTTTGGCGCCGGGAGAGCGCACGGTCAGGCCGCCTCGCACGGGCGCCACCAGCGCCACGCTGTGGCGCGGCGGCTTGGGTTGGTACACTTTGCCCTTGCAGCCGCCCAGGCCCAGAAGAAGACCCAGGCCCAGAAGAAGACCCAGACCCGTGAAGGCGGACAGGCGTGAGGACACCGTCGATTGGTTTTGCTTTCGCTGCATCATTTGAGTACCTCGGCTTTCCGACCGGTCACGGCGACACGCCGGACCTTGGTGTCAGGCGAAAACTCCAGGGTGAAGGTCTGCAGGTGCTCGTCGGGCTTGCCCTCGTTCCAGAGCACGAAGACGCGAGCCTTGAGGACTCCGGGTCGGCGGCGGCCTACTCGTCGCACCTCGAAGACGTAGCGACCTTTTTTCGGTTTGCGGACGGCAAAAGCCTCGATGCCGAACTGGGGCGCCAGCTCCCCGGCGCGCTGGGGGCGCCAGCCGGGGTGAGCGCCCCAGAGCTCGAGGTTGGCCTCGGGGTGGGACCAGGTCACCACCACCCGCAGGGGACGCGCGTATCGCAGGACTCCGGCGCGGCGGGTGCGGGCAATGAGCTTGGCCAACAGCAGCTTGTCCTTAATGTCCCGGGCCGACTGCCGAAGCTTGGCCAGGCGGATGGAGGTCCAGAGCAGCGCCCAGCGGGCCGCCCCGCCGCTTCCCGTGGCGCTCGCCGCCACGCGCTGCTCCAGGCGCAGGGCCTCGTCGATGCGACCCGTGCCCGCGGCGGCCAGGGCCATGAGCAGAAGTACCGAGGTGTCGTGGGGCGCCAGGGTGACCAGGGTCTGGTACTGGCGATAGGCCTCCTGGAACCAGCCGAAGGTGCGGTACAGATCTCCCAGCCGTCGTCGGGCCCTCGGATCCCGGGGACGGAACTCCACGATCTCCGAGAAGATGCGCTTGGCCCGGGTGGTCTGACCCCGCCGGGCCCAGTACTCTCCTACGGCGGTGCGGAGCCGCGCGTCGGCGTAGGGGTTCCCGGCGACGGCCTCGCAGAGCCGCTCGGCCTCCGGGTGGCGCTTGGCGCCTTCGAGCAGGTGTAGAGTCATGAGCCTGAGGGTCACGTTCTTTCGGTAGACCGCCAACAGGGCCAGAAGTTCGCGGATTCGGTCTTTGTCGGTTTTGAGCTTAGCCAACATGGTGCGTACCAGGCCCAGGTCCAGGGTGCGGCCTGCCCGGAAGACCCGGTTGGCCAGGGCCAGATCTCGCGCGGTACGGGCCCGGGCAAAGACGGCTCGCCGCAGGTAGGCCCACTCGCCCCAGCCGAACATGCGTCGGTAGCGGTTGGCGAAGTGGGTCATGAGCCGCACCGAGCCCAGGTTGGTCAGGATGAGCCGGAGCAGGGTGCGCCGCTCCCGCCATCGTCGCAGCTCGCAGTGTCCCCTGGCGTCCCGCCATACCTCCGCGGCGCCGGACACGCCGCGTTTGCGTCGGAGCCGTTCCCGCCACAGGAGCTTTCGCACCTGGAGCGGTCGCCCGGAGGCCGGGGAGCAGCGCTTGGGCTGGTGGGGCTTCTGATTCTTGTGGATGTGGACGTGCACGTCGATCCGGGAGCGGGTGGAGGTGTAGCCCGATTTGCCGATCTTGAAGGTGGCCGCACCCCCGCCGTAGCCGCCCCCGCCCGATCCGCCTTTGACACCCAGGTCGAGGTAGTCGTGTTGGCCCGAGCTCAGGCGACGATCTTTGCTCTTGCCGGCGTGGCGCCCCGACCGCGGCGGCCGGCCTTTGAAGTTCTTATCCAATTTGTTCGAGGCCCGATCACGGGAGTCGACGCCCAGCGTCAGCGTTCGAGGACGACTCTTGGGTCTGCGCTTTCTCGCCGAGCGCTTGCGTTTGTACCGCCGGGGGGGGGGCTTGGCGGCCCGGGGGATGTTCACCGGCCGGGGCGCTACGGCGGCCGATCCCGAAGGAGCCCCCTCCAAGGACGTCGATACGTCCCGGGCTGTGGCGCTCATGGCCCGGGCGCTCATGTCGGCAGACAGGGTGCCCGATTCGGTGCTGGTGACCTTGTCCGCCTTCTCTTCGTCGTGCTGCACGAGCTTCTTGCCGTCGGTCCCTTTGGCCTGGCTCTTTTGTCGCCGCTCCCGTTCGCGAAGCTCTCCGGTCAGCCGGAGGTTCGCGGCCCGGACCTTGCCCGCCACCTCTTTGTCCTCCCGGGTCTCCCGGGCGCTGGGTACATAAATGGACGTGTGCTCGGTGATCAGCCCGAATCGGGTGCCCAGCTCGGCCACCTCCTCCTTGCCCGCGCCCGTGGCGATGAGCTGGTGCAGCCGGGCCGAGGCCCAGCGGCGCCGGAGCTCGCCTTTGTCCTTCACACGGTCCGTTTTGAGGTCGTAGCGGGTCTTGACCTCTTTGCCACGGTACCAGCCCGTGAGGGTCACCGTTCGCGGGACCTTGCCCCGGAGCCGGCCTAGCACCACCAGGTCCGAGCCCGCCACCACCGCCACGGGGCGGCCAGGGAAGACGCGCTCCACCGAGGGCCCCAGATCCACGCTGACCTTGTTCATGGTAGGTCGGTTGGCGTGGGCCACGAGCTGCAGCGCCGCTGTGGCGGCCCGGGCGCGGTCGGTCACCCGCAGGGCCAGTCCGCCCTGGGTTCGGGCGAGGGTCTCGAGCAGGCCGAGGTTGGACTCCGGCCCCACGGCCAGACCGTATAGACGTACGGGGACAGCCAGCCTGCTGAGCCGCAGCAGCAGGGGCGCTGCGCGCATTTCGCCCACGGTGGGGATGCCGTCTCCCACGTAGACCACTGCGCCGCCCCGGCCGGACTGGAGCAGGCCCGCGGCGTCAGTGAGCACCTGGCCCAGGTCCGTGGCGCCTCCCACGGACTGGCGGGAGAGGTCTTCCAGGGTGCGCTCGATGAGCGCCGGGGTGACTTTGGCCAGTCGGGCCTTGCCGCCGCCGGGGCGGTGCAGGCCGAGATCGGCCCCGAGCACGGCCACACGGTCGCCGGGCCCCAGGTGGCGGAGCAGGGCCTCCACTGTGGTCCGGGCGAGCTGCAGCTCCGTGGGGTCCGTGTCGGCGCTGGTGTCCACCACCACCACCAGATCCTGTCCCTCGTGCTTCGGGGTGCGCTCCAGGTCCTTGGGGCGTAGGCGGACCATGAAGTACGGCCCGTCTTTTCCCGCGTTTTTACTGACGTACCCTCGAGCCTTGATGGCTTTGGACCCGCCGTGCAGGGCGAGGACGAAGTCGGCCCGGGGCGAAAAGTCCGAGCGGCGTAGCACCACCGAGGAGCGCTCCACGGTTGCGCCCATGCCCGCCTCCACGCGTCGGGCGCCCGCGTCGGCGAGGTCTACCTCCAGCTCGAACTCCTGGATGAGGGGCGCGGCGCTGCCGGGGCTCGCCATGGGGTAGCGCCACCGGCGTAGGTCGCCCTCCCGCTCGAGCCATTCGGTGTAGAGGATCACCACCCGACGGGTGGAGCCGGCTTTGATGGGATAGATGTGGGCCTTGTATTGGCCCGGAGCCTCCCACTCGAGCAGGGCCGGGTCGTCGGTGGAACCCACGTAGACCTGGGATCGGTACTGGCGCCGGGCGGTCTGCTTTTCCTTGACGTAGCCGCACACCAGCCGGGGTCCCAGGGGACCCGGGCGGTCGATGCAGAAGGACTCCAACACGGCGCCCCGGGGGATCCGGATCCTGTACACGCCCTCCAGGTCATTGCTGGCCGGGTTGAAGAACACCTGATCCACCACGGTGGTGGCCAGGTCGCCGTCGATGCGGGTCTTGATGCCGAGGGACCGCACAGCCAGGGGGAAGGACGCCTTGCCCAGGGACCCAGGCGTGCGGGCGCCGATCTGTCCCATCCCCGCCGGAGCGGTGGGTACGTCCGGTGCGGGCCAGGCCAGGCCGCCGGTCCAGTCGTCCCACAGGTGCTCGGGGGTCACCTGAATGGTGCCCTTGACCACGCGGGCTCGCTGGCCGGCCTGGACCTCCACGAGCCGGTCGCCCAGGCGGATCTCGGCGCGTCCTCGGGCCACGTAGAGTCCGAGCCCCGTACCGCCGGCGCCTTGGAGCAGCTCGAATCCCGCCCTGTGGGCCGAGACCACGGCCTCGCCCACCCGGATCCGCGATGGTGGACCGACGGGGGCCTCCACCCAGATGCGACCGCTCCTGAGGGTCAGGTCCGTGGCGCCGATCTGTACGTCCGCGCCCGGGCCCAACAGGGTTCGAATTCCCCGGTCGTGGTGGATCCAGGCCCGGCCGGAGGAGGTCCTCACCGCCGCGCCGGTGGACACCCGGGCCTCCCAGCGCGCCAGGCTGGATTTGCCGTTGTGGGTGATGTGTACGGCGGGCCGCACTACCTGTAGCGTGGCCACGGCGGCGCCCACTTCGGTGGTGGACTGGGCTTTGTGTCCGCAGCCGGGCAGGATCAGGGCCAAGGCCAGCAGTCCGAGTCTTTGGCCCATTCCTAACGGGCGAGTAGACAGTGCAGCGGTACGGCTCATGGGTCACGCTCCTTTGGGGTACGCGGCGCGTAAAGATCTTCGAAATTCGGATCAACGCGTAGGGGATGTCGCACCCCTAATACGTGTCTCCCGAAGATTCGACCTATCCCGATGTACTCTGGTCGAGCCTGGACTGTATCACTAAGAGAATTGCCAGCGTTAGCGTCCGCCGGAAAATAAATTCTCGATTCAGGGCGTCGATGCGCCCGGCTCGCGAGGCGCGCCGAGGCGCATACTTATTGATATGCAACGAGAAGCAACGAAGCGAGCCGGGATGCAGCGACGTTCTGGGCGATCTATTTATTTTTCGGCGGACGCTTACGAGAATTGCCAGCGTTGGCGGACTTCGTCGGAGACCTGGCGGGCGAGGGTGATGGCGCGCTCGGCGAGGGTCGTCGAGAGGGTACCGGTGCCGCAGGCCGGGGTGATGAGGCTACGGTGGTGGATCAGGTCCAGGTCGTGGCCCGTGGCCGCCAGGCGCTTCATTCCGGCCTCCAGGCGGTCACTCAGGGCGGCGACAGTTTCCGTGGCCAGGGGGCCGGGATCCGTGGGTACGATGCCCCAGGCCAGGGCGCCGCCCCGATCGAAGAAGTCAGTCAGCTCGGTCGGGTAGAGGGTCATTCCCTGGAGGAAGTTGTAGGCGTCGAAGTTGATGATCCGCGCGGTCGTGCGGGTGAGCAGGGACCAGTCGGTGTTGCCGCAGCAGTGAATGCCGGGCAGGGCGCCCTCGGCCAGGATGCCGGAGGTGACGGCCTCGACGCACTCGATGACGTCCGTTTCGCTCACCGGGATGGTGGCTGACCCGAAGGAAGAGAGGTAGGGCTCGTCCACGAAGATGATCACCTTGCGGCCGCTTTGACTCAGGCGACGGCACTGGGCTCGGGCCTGGGCGGTGAGGCCCTGGACGACCACGTCGCGCAGGGTCTCATCGTACAGCACCGGCCGATCGTCGGGATCGGTCACCGTGAGCCCGAAGCTAATGGGGCCGGTGACGTGGCCTTTGATGAACCCGTCTGACCCCAGCGAGTCGAGGCGCGAGAGGAACGCCTGGTAGCCGGCGGCGCTGTCGCTCTTGGGCTCGAAGCCCGCGAGGTCGTCGCCCAGCGCCTGCTCGTAAAAGCGCGTCAAGGTCTCGGCGAAGTCCCCGTCGGCCTGGAGGATCACCTTGCCATCGTTTGGGTCGATGCGGGCTCCGGGCAGGGTCTCGGCGTACTGGGCGTACATGTTCTCCCGGGCGTCCCGCTGGGGCATCTGGGGCCAGGCCGGGCAGTCGGGCAGGGTGCGTATCAGGGTATCGCAGATCTCTTCGGGGGACAGGTGGGGGAAGCTGCCGATACAGGTGGCGATGGCGTCGTAGTTCATGGATCTCACGGTCGCGATGGGGTTGGGGGTCAGGTGGCTGTCAGGTGGCTGTCAGGTGGCGGTCAGTTCGCGAACTCCTGGGCGGAGAACTCGCGGATCACCGTCACGCGGATCTGCCCGGGGAAGGTCATCTCGTCGGAGATCTTCTGGGCGATCTCGTTGGCCAGGGTCTCGGCGCGGTCGTCGTTGATTCTTTTTTCGTCCACGAGTACCCGCACCTCCCGACCGGCCTGCACCGCATGGACGCGGGTCACGCCCGCAAACCCCGTGGCGACGAGCTCCAGCTCGTTGATGCGCTCGCCGTAGGTATCGGCCAGTTCCCGTCGAGCGCCGGGTCGGGCGCCGCTGATGGCGTCGGCCGCCGAGACCAGCAGGGTAAACACCGATGTGGCGGGCTTCTCGGCGTGGTGCTCCTCGATGCCACCGACGACCTCGTCGGCCTCGCCGCGCCGCCGGGCGATCTCACCGCCGATGAGAGCGTGGGATCCCTCCACCTCGTGGGTCAGGGCCTTGCCAATGTCGTGTAGCAGGGCGGCCCGCCGAGCGAGAGGCACGTCCAAGCCCAGCTCCGCGGCCATGAGGCTGGCCAGGTAGGACGACTCGATGACGTGCTCCCACTGGTTCTGGGTGTAGCTGGTCCGGAAATAGAGTCGTCCGAGCAACTCGGTGATCTCGGGGTGCGCTTCGCGTAGGCCCAGGAGTCGGAAGGCTTGCTTCCCCTTGGCCATGACCTCGGTTTTGAGGTCTGCGAGGGTGGTGACGATGATCTTGTCGGCCTGCTCAGGCGTAGACGGTTTCTTGAGCAGGATCTTCTCCAGGCACCGTCGGGCAGACACCCGGGCGATGGAGCTGCCGATCTCCACCCGTACAGCTTTGTCTTCGTTGATCCAACTGATGGTGACGCCCGTGGCCTCTTCGATCTGCGAAAGAAGCGTATTCTCTTCGCTCTGCAGCACCTTCTTCGTGTTCTCGTCGATCTCGACATTGAAGGTCTGGCGATCCGCCGTGGGCCGGTTGTCCAGTCGCTCGGTGGCGATGCCCATGATGCGGTTGGCTTCCCGGATAGAGGATGGCCCGGGTTCGGTCTCCAGGTTTCGCAGGGTGTCCGCTGATTCGGCCCGGGTCTGCTCCACCAGGTTGTCGGCCAGCCCCTGACGACACTGTTCGTCCGTCAGCTCGGCCACCTCTTGGAGGGACTGGTAGCGCTTGGCGGTGAGGGCCTTGGCCTCGCCACGGATGGACTTGACGCGGTCCCGGTCGGCGCGGGCCTGATCGGCGAGCTCGTCCACGGCGTCCTGGTGGGCCACCAGGGTCACCTTCGTTTCTTCCATTAAATCGGCCAGCTCATTGACCTCGGTCTCGCTCTCGGAGTAGCGATCCTCGGCTTCGTTGAGCACGTGGTCCAGGTTGGCGCGGGTCTGGAGCGCCTGCTCCCGGGCGCTGGCTTCGGCCTCTGCCCGCACGGCCTCCACCTCGGCCTCTGCCCGCCGGCGAATTCGCACGGACTCCTTGGCGGCGTCGTCGAGCTGCTGCCGGCGCTGAACACCCACCCAGAACACACCGCCGCCCAGACCAACGGCCAAGGCGAACAGCGTCAATAAGATACCCCAAAGCATAACCCGCAGATGATGGAGTGAGAGGTCCGGGGTGTCAAGCCTACCCGGCCGTCGGGTCATCCCGACCGACCGTCAGGCTTTTCCTCTGTCCCTGGATGTGGCTACAAGCTCGTGCTATGCTCCACGCGATCTTCGAGGAGAGCAATGCTAAAGAATTGCCTGATGATAGGGATGGTGGGGCTGGCGCTTTTAGCGGGGGCCCCGAAACAGGCGGTGGCCGCGCCCGCGGAGGACAACTTCCGCAAGGCCATGCGGTTCACCAAGGCGGGCAAGTATCGCCTGGCGATCTCGGCCTACGAGGCGGTCCTCAAAAAGAAGCCGAAGAACCAGGAAGTGCTGTCGAGGGTAGGGCCCCTGTATTTCCTCATGGGGCTCTATGAAACTGCCCGGGCGCGATACGCCATGGTCACCAGGCAGCTGCCCTCCTATGCGAAGGGCTGGTATTTCTACGCCTACGCTCACCGGAAGCTGGGCAACTGCAGCTCGGCCCTGGGCGCCTATCGGAAGTATCTGCGGCTTCGGCCAGCGGATCCCTACCCCTACTACGGTATGGCGCGGTGCGCCGCGGCGACCCGGAGGTACGGCGACGCTCAGGTGGCCTACAACCGGTTCATCAAGATGGCGGTCAAGAACAAGCGGCTCACGGCTTGGGTTCTGCGCGCCAAGCGGGAGCGGGACACCCTGGCCAAGCGGCTGGCCCTGGGGGCGGCGGCGGCGGCGGTGAAGAAGGTGCTGGCCAAGGCTCGCAAGGCCTTCCAGTCCAACCAGCTCCTGGAGTCCGAGCGGATCCTCAAGGCTGGGATCAAAAAGATGCCCGGGGCTCTGTTGTTGGTTGATGCCCTGGCGGACCTGCTCATTCGGCAGCGGCGCTGTCAGGACGCCATCCCCGTGCTCAAGGTCGCCCTTCGGGGGACAAAGCCTTTCGTGAGCGGGCTCTATAAGCTGGCCCTGTGCCTGCGTTTGGCCAAGGACTACGTTGGCGCAGAGGTGGCCTACCGCGCGGTGCTCAAGGTGAAGCCCCGGCACCCGGACACCCACTACGGTCTCGCCGAAACCCTGCGGCTGCAGTCGAAGATCGCCGAGGCGCTGCGGTTTTACAAGGCCTACGTGATCATCGAGCAGCGCCCCATGGAGCAGCGGTACGTGACCCTGGCCCGCAAGCGTATCACGGAGCTGACCGCGCAGTTGGCGTCCGCGCCCCGTGTGGTCGCTCGTCGCGTGGCCGGGCGTCCGGCGCCTCGCCCCGTGGCCCGCCCCGCGGTGATTCTGGACCCGCAGATCCGCGCCATGATCGAGGCCCGAAAGCGCGTGCTGCTGCGGCAGCAGGGGGGAGACGTGAACTCGCCGCGTACCTCGCCGCGTACCTCGCCGCGCGTGCGGCCCCGTCGGGCGGGCCTGAGCTGGGCCGAGCGTCGCCGTCGCGCCCGTGCCGAGGCCCGCCGCCGCGCTGCCGCGCGGAAGGAGCGCGCCGCAGCGGTCCGCCGAAAGCGCGCCGAGGCTCGCCGCGCCCGTGCCGAGGCCCGCCACGCGCGTGCCGAGGCCCGCCGCGCGGCCCAGCGTCGCAAGAAAGCCAAGAAACAGGCCAAGCGGGTCCTGAGTGGCCGCACGGATCAGCTCAACGACGAGACCCGGACCGTGCTTACGAACATGGCGGCGGCGGCCTCTGCCCAGTCCAACCACTCCCGGGCCACGGAGATCTACCAGCGTTTGCTCGAGCTCCGTCCCCAGGACGCCGCGCTGGTGCCCAAGCTGGCGGCCTCCGCCACGGCCGCGGGCCAGCACAAGGTGGCCGCGGGCGCCTACGCCAAGCTGTACAAAAAGAACCCCCGGGATCTCCAGCTCATCGCCAAACTGCGGGCGGCCCAACGCAAGGCGCGGTTACCGCTAACGTCCTTGCCTCTGCGCTTGATCCTGTCCAAGGAGATCCTCGCGGCCCGCCAGGCCCTCCGGCTCGGCCAGACCGCCCAGGCCATCACCTGGGCCAAGGCCGCCCTGCGCAAGAGTCCGAACGACGGCTACGCCTACGTGATCCTCGCTGACGCCGCGGCGTCAGGGGGCAAGCGTAAACAGGCCGTCGCCTACGCCAAAAGGGCCATGGGCCTCAAGTCCTCTTTGGCCGGCCCCTACCGGATCATCGGTGACTACCACCTTCGCTTGCGCGACCGCTCGGTCGCCCTACGCAACTACCGGGCCTTCCTCTCCCGGGTCTCGGGCGACCCCTCCGAAGCCCACAACCACCTCCGCGTAAAAGCCATCGCCTCCCGCCTGGGGAACTGACAAAGCTGCTCCGCTACGGCCCGGCTCGTCCGGATACCGCACTCAAAGTGCGAAATCCGTCGGTCACCGATCCGGATTTCGCACTCTGCGGTTCAACATGGGGAGGGAATCCGGGAGGGGACTCCGGTGCCTTCAGGGGGTTCCCAGCAACTCTACCAAGCGAGCTTCGAGATCCGCGAGGTCTGAAATGGACTCCAGCTCGGAAATGGCGGCGTCATCCAGACGGTATCGGGCAAGTCTCAGGAGCACATTTCGCGTCTCTTGACGTCCTTCCTGACGTCCCTCCTGACGTCCCTCCTGACGTCCCTCCGAGCGAATCTGAGCGATAATAGTCTGATGTTCGGTCGGGGTTGATTGGATGGCTCCGCTCATCAGTTTCTCCAGTAAATCATCCTTCGTTGATTGTAACACATCCGGATCGGCCAACAGCGCGTCCAGCAGTGTCATTGCCTCGGCGCGGGTCCGCGGTGTCGCCATCAAGCGCAACACAGATACGCCCGGATGCCTCTGGGGGAGGCCCCTAACGTGTACCAGGGTCACGTCGCCAAGGACCGGTCGTGATGCGTGCCAGATGCCCGTGGGACAAATGGGTGGTGGTTGAAGCCCGGCCAGCACCTGGCGCGGTCGGTCGGCTGAGAGTATGAGCAGCATTGGCGGACACGGCGCGGCGGTGTGCGGCGCAGGTTTCTTGGACTGTATGGATGCGGCCGCAGCTGCGGCTGTGGATGCGGCTGCGAGTGCTTTCTTTCGATGGTTGGCATCGAGGTCGCGCCACCACTCGTCCACCAGGTGAGCCAGCTTAGCCACAGTGCGGACGCAGGCGGTGATTCCCGGTGCCCGGGAATAGTGCTCCACAAGCACTACTCGGTTGGCAACAAACGGGTCGAGTGGCCCCCAACCGTCCCCGGGTTTGTCCACTTCGATGATCCCGTCTATGAACCGGGACGCCCTGGGCGCGGCGCGCTCTGGCTGGATCGCACGCTCTCCCTGGATGAACCCCAAAATTCCGAATACTCGCTCTTCGTGTCGTCGGCGTCGCATGGTCAGCTCCCTGGTCAGGAGCGTGACTGCACGCGATGTGCCACCTTTCTGGCTCGAAGACTACCGCCCGTTTTTGCGGGGGCGTTTGAGGCTGACGCGGCCGGAGAGGAGGCTGGCCACCAGGAGGAATCCGGAGATGCCCGCGCCGCCCAGGAGCCACTTCTCGGCGTGGTGGTAGCCGCGGTCGTGCAGGGCGAGGGCGAAGGCGCCGAAGCCTATGGTCAGGGCGGTCCACACGATCTGCTGGCCGGCGATGTACAGGACGCGCACGTGGCGATCCAGGTCGGGGTGGCGGATCTGCAGGCCGCTGCGCTGAACGTCGCGCATGAACCGGCGCATGTCGGAGGGGAGGGTGAGCAGGCTGGTGGTGGCGGACTGGGCGGTGGTGATCAAGAAGCTCGACAGGTCCGTGCCCTCGGAGAAGACGAACTTCTCCAGGTACGGGCGGATCACGGACATGGGGTTTAAGTCCGGGTCCAGCTCGGTGCACAGCCCCATGAGCAGCAGGATCGTGCGCTCGAGCATGATCCACTCCTTCGGCACGATGAAGGAGTCGGTGATGTCCCGCAGGGAGATGTTCAGGCGGCGCAGGTCCGCCAGGTTCTCCAACCCCTTTTGCGGGTCCACCTTGAGGTCCCGCAGGTTGAAGCTGTCGAGCTGGATCTCCTCTTTGAAGCGGTCGTGCATGTAGGCCACGATGCGGTCGAAGATCTCGGGGTCCGCCTTCTTGGAGACGAAGCCCATGGTCTTCATGGCGTGCACGATCTTGTCGGTGTCCGCCGCCAGTCCGCCCTGGACGAACTCGATCATTCCCTGGCGCATCTGGGGCGAGATCTCGGCCACGGCGCCAAAATCCAGGAACACCAGGTTCGGGCCGGGCATCACCATGAGGTTTCCCGGGTGGGGATCGGCGTGGTAGATGCGGTCGTTGAAGATCTGCTGGCAGTAGGCGGTGATGATGAGCTTGGCCAGCTCCTTGCGGTCGATGCCCGCGGCGGCCAGGGCCGCGGTGTCCGAGGCCTTCACACCGTCGATGAAGCTGGTGGTCAGCACCCGCCCGGTGGACAGGTCGTCGATCACCTCCGGGAAGCTCACATTGGGGCGGTCGGTGAAGTTGGCGGCGATGCGCTCGATGCTGGCCGCCTCCTCCCGGTAGTCGAGCTCCTGCAGCACGATCTTGCTCACCTCCCGGTACACCTCCGGGATGCCGTGGCTGGGCAAAAACCGGTCGATGATGCCCACGATACGCCCCAGGGTGCGCAGATCGTCGCGCACGATCTTGTCGATGTTCGGGTACTGGATCTTTACGGCCACGAGCTTGCCGTCGGCGAGCCGGGCTTTGTGCACCTGGCCGATGGAGGCCGCCGCCAGGGGCTCAGGATCGAACTCGGCGAAGAGCTCGTTGGTGGAGCGCCCGTCAAATTCCTCCCGGATGCGCCGCTCGATCTCGGCGGGGGGATGGGACGGCACCTGGTCCTGCAGGGTATCGAGGCCCTTCCGGAACTGCTCGGGGAGCACATTGGACAGGATGGAGATGAGCTGGCCCACTTTGATGTAAAGGCCCTGGAGCTTCATGATGGCCCGCAGGATACGCTGGGCGTTTTTGCGGTGTTTGCGCATTATCAGGCGATCGATGGAGATGCTGGAGCGGAACCGCGCCTGGAAGCGGAGCGAAAGGTAGCTCATCAACACGAGAAATGTGACCCAGTACGCGCGCGGGGCGCGGATGCGCGGGGTGGGAGAACGCCGGGCGAATAGCGCCTTGGTGGGCGGTGTTTCAGAGGATGAGGTAGGATCTTTGTCTGACTCGGTCATGGGTTCGCCATTGTAGGCCCCAGAGGGCCTCACGGGCGAAAAAAATCATTTGTCCGCCGGATTACCCGCAGGCTTGACACGGTGCGGCATTGGGCATAACGCTTAGGTTATGGCTGCAGATACAAACGATAGAGATTTTGGCGAGGGTCCGGAGGAGGAGCAGTTCGACGGCGAGGACGGCGGTCGCTCCTGGAAGTCTCGTATGGTGCCTGAGCTGGTTCAGCGGCTCTTTGTGGCCGGCATGGGCGCGGTGTTTACCTCCGAGGAGGGCATCCGCAAGCTGGCCAAAGAGGTGTCGCTGCCCAAGGACGTCACGAAGTATCTGGTGAGCCAGGCCCAGACCACCCGGAATGAGCTGTTCCGCATCGTGGCCGGGGAGCTCCGGACCTTTCTGGAGTCCATCAACCTCGGCGCGGAGCTGACCAAGATCCTCACGAGTCTCACCTTCGAAATCAAGATGCAGGTGCGCCTGTTGCCCTCGGACAAGCCCGGCACCATCCGCCCGGACATCAAGGGCGACGTGAAGGTGCTCAAGAACGGCGAGGAAACGCCGTTCGAGTAGATCAGCTTGTTCCTGGTCGGACCCTTAGGGCAGCGAGAAGCTGACGGTTGTTCCGCGGGTGATGCCGTTGCGGCGGGCGAACCCGGCGGGGACCTCCAGCACGTAGCGGCTGTTGACGCGCCCCACATGCGACGCTGACTCGTCTTTGGGCTTGGCCCGGTGCACGACGCCGGTCACCACGAAGTCGTCGTTGAAAAAGATCATGTCCAGGGAGATGAGGGTGTTCTTCATCCAAAATGAGATGAAGTACGACCGCTCGAAGCGAAAGAGCATCCCTCCGCCCGGCGGGAGGTGCGTGCGCCACATGAGCCCCATGGTGCGCTCGGATTCGGTGAGGGCCACTTCGGCCATGACCCGCACGGAGGGGCGCCGGTTCGGATGCAGGTTCACGGCGGTGAGCACCCGTTGGGGATGGGCGTTGTCGGGCAGGGTGAAGGAGACCTGCACTCCCACAGCCAGTCCGGCCTTCTGGGAGCCCTTGGAAGGTAGTAGGATCGCGTAGCGGTGCAGCCGGGGAGCCTCGGTCACCCGCTGGCTGCGGGAGGGAGGCACAGACACGGCCACCCGCAGGACGCGGCGCTGAGCGTCGAGCAGCACCACGTCCACCGGTCGGGCTGCTGTGGAGAGGTTCACACCCAAGGCGCGATCTCGGGGATAGACGTAGATCAGGCCCCCGGCGGGGAGACGGCCGATGACCGCCGCCCGTTCGGAATAGGAGGCCCGCAGTCCCAGGCGCAGGGTTGTCGACGAGCCCATGGTCCAGGGGACGCGCACCGCCAGCACCGTGGCCGGAGGTTTGGCCATGGGGGGCTTGCACCGGCTACAGCAGCCGAGCAGCAGGGCCGTGAGGACCAGTCCCGCCATGGAGGTGCGGGCGCCGGTCCGTGCCAGGGCCGTTGGAGGTTTGTTGGACATAGGGGGTACCATCCTACTGGCCCCGTATGGAGGGCGCAAGGCCGATGACCTCGACAGTCGCGATCCGAAGACAGAGAGGAATGTGGCATCTTTGTCTACATTGACCTACAATATGGGGGATGTCTCATGTCACCGACATTCTGGCCCGGGCCGGACTGGACTTCGCCTCTCAGGTGGTGACCCTGCTTGGGGGGCTGGCCCTGCTCACCTTCGGATTGCACCTGGTGGAGCGGCGGGTCTCGAGGCGGCTGTCCCATCGCTTCGGCTGGCGCAGTGTGCTGGTGACCGGTTGGCTGGGCGTGCCGCTGCACGAGCTGTCGCATCTCGTCATGTGCTGGATCTTCCGCCACCGCATCGTGGCCTATCGGCTCTTTGATCCGGACCCGCGCACCGGCACCCTGGGATATGTGCAGCACGCCTACCAGCGTCGGAATCTCTTTCAGATCGCGGGGAACTTCTTCATCGGCGTGGCTCCGTTATTGGCCGGTTCCCTGGTGCTGCTGGGCGGGCTGGCGCTGCTTTTGCCCGGCACCCAGCCCCCGCTATCCACCGAGGCGGTCCCCGTGGGGCTGGTGCCCCAGCTCTCCCACGTGGTGGGATTGGCCGGGGCCACCCTCGGGAGGATGGTCAGCCCCTCGCACCTGGCCTCCTGGCAGCTTTGGTTGTTTTTGGCCCTGGCTCTTTGCGTGGGTACCCACCTGAGCCCCAGTCGTCCGGATCTCACCGGCGCCCTGCCGGGTCTGGTCCTGCTGATGGGACTGCTTTTCGGGCTGAACGTGTTGAATCGATCCTTGTCTCTGTGGCCTCCGGAGCTCTGGGTTCGGGTGGCCGCCGGGGTGCTGTCTCCGTTGCTGGCGGTGCTGTGTGTGGCCCTGGTGCTGGAGGTGATCTTCTGGCTGACGGTGGAGGTCATCGTGCGGCTCACCTCTCCGAGACGAGGGGCCAGCCTCGGATACGAAAGCTAGTGGGTACGAAAGCTAGACACTGTACCGGGAGGCGTCCGCCCGTGCCTGTGCTACACAGAGCAGGAACTGTTGTTTCAGCCCTTCCAGGAGCGTAGCCCATGCAGATCGCCATCCAGCTTACGACCCTCGTGTTTCTGGCCGCTCCGGGTGCACCATCCACCTCGCCGGTGGATCGGGGCGAGGCGCTCTCCCTGCGCGAGGTGCTCACCCGGGCCGTGCGCCTCAACCGGGATCTCAAGCGGGCGGGGCTGGACTTCGCCGCGGCCAAACAGGACCTGCGCGCCTCCAAGAGCGAGTACGACCCGGTGCTGGGCGCCGGGCTCTCCTATAGCCAGTCCACCAGCCCGGCGGTGGAGGGTCTCACCATCCAGCGCCTGAAATCCACGTCGTTGCAGTACAATCTCTCGGCCACACAGAAGCTGCCCACGGGCGGATTCATCATCTTGGGGTTGACCACGTCCCGGACCACGGATCTGAGCGTCTACGACTTTGGTGTGGACCCCATCCACAGAGACACCACCACGTGGGATACGGCGTTGACCCTCTCGGTGATCCATCCGTTGCTCAGGGGGATCGGCCTGGACCGGAACCTGGCGGCCATCCGACAGGCACGCCTCGCCCGGGACGCGGTCCGCTGGGCGGTGTGGGCCAAGGCCCAGGCCGTGGTGAGAGATCTGCTCAAGGCCTACCTCGACGTGGTGGAGGCCCAAGCCGCGGTGGGGGTGCAGCGGGAGGTGATGGTCCAGGCCGAGCGTGACATCAAGCGGGTCAAGGCCCTGCTGGAGGTGGGCCGCATAGCGCCCTCGGAGATCGTGGACTACGAGTTTGCCCTGGCCCAGCATCGGCGAAAGCTGCTCGAGGCGCGGACCACCTGGCTCCAGACGTCTCTTACCTTGCGGGTACAGATGGGGCTGAAGATCGGGCCCGGGTCCCAGCTCGTGTCCGCGACCTTGCCCGCCAACCCCTTCGGTGCGGTGGTGCCCACGTCCCGCCAGGCCTCCTCCGCGGCCCTGACGACCAGCAAGTCTCTCGCGGCAGCCCTCAAGGAGCTGAAGATCAAGCGGATCATCCTGGCCTCGGCCAAGCGGGACACCTGGCCCACGCTGGATCTGAACGCCTCGGTGGGCCCCCAGGGGCGCGCCACCACCTTTGGCGCCGCCCACCAGACCCTGTTCAAATTCAAGAGCCTGGGCTGGTCCGTAGGGCTCAGCTTCAGCCACATGGTGGGCAACCGTGCGGCCCGAGCGGTCCAGGCCAAGGCGCGGATCGAAGTCACGCGTAAGGGCGTGGACATCGCCGAGATGCGCCAGACCCTGGTGGCGGAGGCCGTGCGAACAGTGGCCCTACTGCGGCTCCAACGAAAGCTTTGGCAGACCACCGAGGCCGAGGTGCGCCTGGCATCTGTGCGCCTGGACAACGAACGAAAAAAGCACCAGGCCGGGCGCAGCAGCAATTTTATCCTGCTCCAGATGCAAAATGATCTCGTCGGGGCCCGTCACAAGCTCTTCGCCGCGCGGGTGGGTTGGCTCAAAAAACGGGTGGAGTTGGCGGTGCTCATGGGAGATCTGCTGGGACGCTACGGTTTGCGCATGAGTAAGGGCGCCGATCTTCGGCTGGTGAAAAAGCGTTGATAGGCCCACTGGAGCGCAGTATTCGTCGGTTCGGGACCTGTGGTGGCGTTCCTCGCCAACACAGTGAATGCGCTTTTGTTTTGACTGACCACCCCCCCTTGGATATATCCTTTTGCGTCTACGTTCTGTGTGAGGATATCTGAGGATGCCCCTTGGGGGCCCTTAAAGGAGAGGTTCATGTCCGCTGTGCTGACCTGGCTCGTTCCGATCATGGCCTGGGGATCGATGGCTGCCGACAAGGCGTCCAAGGAAACTCAGGTTCCCGCGATCTTCAAGTTGCTCCTGCCCCTGATGTTGATTGCGGTGATGCTGGCGGTGATCGGCATCTCGGTGATGGCCATCATGGATCTGCTCAAGAAGAAGGTGCCCCTCGTCGATGAGTCCGCGGAGTACGGGCCCCTCGGCTCGGGCGAGATGACGCGCTACGAGTCGGAGTCCCGCCGCCAGCCCGTGTTCGGCAAGATCGGCTCGATCTTCTTCCTCATGGCCGTGGGCCTGTTCTTCTTCCTCGGCTTGTACACCATGGGGCGCGGCAGCTCCACCACCGCGCAGCTCCGAAAAGAGGGCAAGGAAAAGACCAAGGCCGCCCTCAAGCGGGCCGCGGGAGCCCCCTCCACGGAGGTAGGCTCCGATGACGACGAGGGCTCCATGAAGGCCGGCTTTGGTGGGATGCTCGGCGGAGACGACAAGAAGTAAGAGTCTGGGCCATAGCCCTGGTCTTCCCGATCCCTTCTCTTTGCTCCCTTCCCCTCCCTTTTCCGTGGCCAAACCTAAATAATTAGGGTTTTGCCGGCGCCAGCGGCGTTAGCGGCAGGTAGGCCAGCGTCCGTCGTAGCTCCGCGAGGGTCGTGGCGACCCGCTGAACCGCCGTGGGATCCCGCGGATCCAGGCGTCCGGAGGCCTCCCGCTGTTTCTCCAGCCGGTTGGCCAGTGTCTTGAGCTGCCCAGCGGTGGCCGTGGCGACGCTCGTGGCCAGACGCCGGATCAGTCCCGAGGCTTTACGGATGCGGTCCCGGGCGATGCCGACGTTCTCCGTGCGCAGGGCCAGTTCGGCTTCGGCCAGGTGCAGCACGCCGCGGGAGCGCTCCCGAGCCAGCACTTCTCGGGCCACGGTGGGTTTGTCGGCCAATTGTTTGCGACAGGCCTCCAGCTTGGTGGTGGTGGCGCGGGTCTCCCGGGCTTGGGAAGCCACGAGGACTTCGCCCTTTTTGCGGGCCTTGCGCACGCCCGAGCGACCGATGGCGTAGCCCACCAGCAGGCCGACGATGAGGATGCCGACGCCGATGAGCGGGAGACGCGACTGGTCATCCATGGCCGTTGCCTTCGATGCCGATGTAGGCCAGTTGCTGGCCGATGCGTGCCCCATCCCGGCGGTAGGAGTAGAAGCGATGGGGGTCGCACATGGTGCAGCCGGGCGGGTCGGCCATGTGCGCGGGATCGAGCCCCGCCTCCACCAGCGCCGCGCGGGCCGCCCGCCACAGATTCACGTGGGCTTTGGGGAAGGGCGTAGCGCCGCTCCCGGCCGGCACCACGATATCTGGGTGGTTGGGGAAGGCGTCGGCAAAGGCCTCGACCACCTCCTGACCCACCTCGAAGCAGCAGGGGCCGATGCAGGGACCGAGCCCGGCCACCAGATCTTGCGGGCGGCTGCCCAGCTCGGCCAGGGAGCGCACCGCCGCTCCAATGACCCCGGCCACCAGTCCGCGCCAGCCCGCGTGAACCGCGGCCACACACCGTCCGGAGGGATCGGCCAGCAAAAGGGGTACGCAGTCAGCGGTGATCACCGCCACGGTGCTCCCGGGGCGATCCGTGAACAGGTAGTCCGCCTCGACGGGGCGGACCTGGGCTGAGGACTGGTCCGCCACCCTGACACCCTGGGCGCCGTGCACCTGGCGCGCCAGGTACAGCCGCTGCTCCTTGAACCCCGCCCACCGGGCGAGGCGATCGTAGTTGGCGGCCACGTTCTCGGCCTCCTCGGGCCACTTGGGGCTGAGGTTCAGCGTGGCAAAAGAACCCTTGGACACGCCGCCCAGGCGGGTGGTGAACCCATGGAGGAGTCCGGATCGGGCCAGAAGATCGACCTGGAGCGCGAGGGGATCAGCCATGGTGTGAGATGGTAGCGGTCAGCGCCGGGACTTGTCAAAGTCGCGACGCTTTGGAGAGCACCGTGGCCATGTCCGAGGGCAGCGGTCAGCG
>JAOZUO010000127.1:19146-24787 GCA_029938605.1 Deltaproteobacteria bacterium
GGACTTGTCGAACTCGCGACGCTTTGGAGAGCACCGTGGCCATGTCCGAGGACAGCGGTCAGCGCCGGGACTTGTCGTAGTCGCGGGCTTTAGAGAGCACCGTGGCCATGTCCGAGGGCAGCGGCGTACGCCACACCAACCGCTCATTTCGGGTGGGATGGTCCAGCCCCAGCACCGCGGCGTGTAGGGCCTGACGTCCCAGGTCCCGGGCGAGGCCGCGCAACCGCTCGTCCCGGGGAGTCCGGGCGTAGACGGGATCGGCCAGGATGGGCGCCTTGTGGTCGGCCAGGTGCACCCGCACCTGATGGGTGCGGCCCGTGTCCAACCGCGCCTCCACCACGCACAGGCCGGTCAGACGCTCGCGCACTTCGTAGTGGGTGACGGCCCTCCGGCCCCGGTCTGTCCGGCTGGTGAACTTCTTTCGGTGCACCGGGTGGCGGCCGTGGAAGGTGTCGAAGGTGCCGCTTTGGGCCGGTGGGGTGCCCACGGTGATGGCCACGTAGACCCGCTCCGCAGTGTGGGCGGAGAACTGGTCCGCCAGGTGGAGGTGGGCCCGGTCCGTTTTGGAGGCCACCATCACCCCGGAGGTGTCCTTGTCCAGGCGGTGTACGATGCCCGGACGCTGGCGCCCGCCCACCGACGAGAGGGCGCCGCAGTGGGCCAGCAGCGCGTTGACCAGGGTTCCGTCCGGGTGTCCCGCGGCGGGGTGCACCACCAGCCCAGCGGGCTTGTTCACCACGATGAGCTCGGCGTCCTCGTAGAGGATCTCCAGAGGAATGTCTTGGGCAATGGCCTCGTCGGGTGCGGGCGGCGGCGGCTCATAGGCGACCGTCTCCCCAAGGCGCAAGGTGCGCTTGGGTTTGATCCGCTCACCGTTCACCAGTACGGCGCCGGATTCCACGTGGCGCCGGAGCTGGGACCGGGAGGTCTGAGTACGGGCGGCCAGAAACACATCGACCCGTTGCCCGACCCCCCCTTTTGCTACCGTAAACGTGGGAGGCACAGCTACCAGATCTTGGACTTCACGTGACCCTTGGACTTGATCATCACATCGACGATGGCACGATCGTACAGATTCAGCTCGTAGATGTCCGCCGTGACCCGGCTCTGGAAGAGCGTCCGTCCTTCCTGAATCTCCTCGGAGAGATCTTCGAACACGGCGTCATTCTGGATCGCCTTGGTGAGCCGCTCTTCGTTGTACAGCATCAGATCCGAGGCAATGGCCCGCGCTAACATGCGAGCGCGCTCGGGGTTGTCGTACTTCGCCATCAGGTTCCTCCAGAGGTGATGGTAGCCGGAACCCGGCCAAAGGTCAAAAGTGTACGAGCCCTACCTCTTGCGAAGGGTGATCCAGCGGGTGCCGCGCTGGGACTCTAGCAGGAGCATCACGTTCTGGCCCTTGGGGACCTTGCGCACGGCGCTGACGTAGTCGGCGAGGCTGCGGACGACCTTGTTGCCCACCTGGTTGATGATCTCGCCGCGCACCACGCCGGCGTGCTCGGCATAGCTGCCCGCCTCCACCATGGTGATCACCACGCCGCCCATGCGCTTGAGCCCGAAGAGCTTGGCCACGTCCGGGGTGATCTCGCTGACCACCAGCCCTAGCTCGGCGCGGCCCTGGTGTCGACTTCGGGGGAGCCGCACCCCGCTGCCGGGCTTGGCCGCCATGGTGATGCTCACGGTCTGTGGCTTACCCTTGCGGATCAGCTTTACCAGCACCTGTTTGCCGATGCCCGCCGTGGATGCCAGCCAGGGCAGATCCGAAGACTGCACGATGGGCTTGCCGCCGAACTCCACGATGACATCCCGGGGCTGGAGTCCGGCGCGGGCCCCGGGGGACCCGGGCACCACCTCGGTCACCAGGGCGCCCTTTTTGTTTTTGAGTCCCAGGGCGGTCAGGAACTGGTCGGTGATGGGCTGGATGGAGACGCCGATCCAGCTGCGTTGGAACTGTCCGTACTTGCGCAGATGCGGCATCACCACTTTGATCATGTTGATGGGGATGGCGAAGCCGATGCCCGCGCCGCGGCCGTCAATGGCGGTGTTGATACCCACCACTTCGCCCATGGCGTTGATGAGGGGGCCACCGGAGTTGCCGGGGTTGATGGAGGCGTCGGTCTGGATAAAGTTCCAATAGCCCCGCTTGCCGCCGGGGTTGATGTTCCGGCGGCCCTTGGCGCTGACGATACCGGCGGTGACCGTATGATCCAGGCCAAAGGGATTGCCGATGGCCACCACCCACTCCCCGATTTGCAGCCGGTCCGAGTCGCCTAGCTTGGCGTAAGGTAGGGGCTTTCCGGCGTGGATGCGGATCAGTGCCAGGTCCGTCTCCGGGTCCCGGCCGATGACCTCGGCGGTGTACTCCCGCTTGTCTTCCAGGCGAACCTTGATGATGTCAGCCGAGGCGATGACGTGGTTGTTGGTGAGGATCACTCCGTCGGGTTGAATGATCACGCCCGTGCCCAGGCCCGAGGCCCGGCCCCGGGGGCCTCCGCCCATCCAGCGCTGCAGGGGACCGTGCCCCAGGTTCCTCACGGTGCCGATGTGCACGACCGTGGGACCGAGCACCTTGACCAGATCGATGAAGGAGACCGGCTTTCCGGGCTTGATGGTCACGGGCGGATGGGCGCTGGTGGAGGTCTTTTTCAGAGACGCAGGCCGCACCGAGCTCTGTATGGAGGGTGTGGTGAAGGTGCGCTTGGGGCTCAGGTGCGGCGTAGGAGGTTGCTGTTTGGCGGTGGGCATCAGATAGGGTGCCACAGCCACGAATATTCCAAGGGCGCCGCCCATGGAGAGTACCGCGGTTACGCCTACGGCCAGGATGAGGGTCTTGGTTCTACTGGTCATGGTGCGTCCTTGCGGAGCTACTATTGCTCCCGCTAAGGGTAACTGCTTGGGGGACCGGTCTATTCCCCCATAGGCCCCTTAAGATAGTCTCCAGAGCGTAAGACGCAAATGTGGTCGGGGGAAAACTTGCTGCCGGGCCAATGTGCTAGTAGAGCTTAGGAGATGCTTTTTCGTCTCCTCCTGGTGGCGGCGTGCGTTGCCGCCTTGTCTCCTGAAGTGCGCGCGCAGGGTGGCTCGAGCCGCTTCATCGCCGAGGTTCGAACGGGGTGGAAAAAGCCCGTGCGCGCCCTTGCGGTGAGTACGAAGGGGCGGCTCCTGGCCGCGGGGGGAGACGGCCGACAGTTGATCCTGTATGACCTCGTCGGGCGACGTACGCGGTGGATCAGCAGCGCCCGGGGCCCGGTGACGGCCCTCGCCTTTTCTCCGGACGGCAAGTCTTTGGCCATCGGCTGGCAGGGACGCTGGGTGGACCTGGTGGCGGTGAAGTCCGGTCGCGTGCTGCGCCGCCTTGGGCCGCTTTCTGGTTGGCCACGGAGCCTGGCATTCTCCCCCAATGGCAAGCTGCTCGCCGTGGCTGGCCAGGCCCAGCAAATCGTTCTTTTTGACCCGGCCACGGGCAAGGCCAAGGGACTGCTTACCGGGCACACCTCCTGGGTCAATCACGTCACTTTCTCCGACAACGGCAAACGGATCGCGGCGGCGGGCTGGGATCACGCCGTACGCATCTGGGATGTGACCAGTCGCAAGCTTCTCCGTTCCGTGCGCGCCCACCGGTACGCGGTGAATGCCGTGGTTTTCTCCCGCAACGGCAAATGGCTCATCTCCGCGTCGGACGACCAGCACCTCCGGCGGATCCAGGTGAGCACCGGAAAGGCCGTCACCAACCGACGGAGCCCGGCGGTCATCTGTCTTGCCCGTGCGCGAAGCGTCGATCTCGTGGTGGGAGGCACCTTCCGGGGCCGGCTGCTTCTGCTGCGGGAGAAGATGGCCAAGCCCACCAAGGTCCTAAAGGTCCATCGCGGTCAGGTCTTCGCCGTGGCCGTAACCCCGAACGGGCGGGTGGTGATCACCGGCGGGCGGGACGGCAAGATCAAGCTCTGGAAGGGGAGATAGGGCTCGACCAGCTTATTCCTGGTCGGGCCCATAGCGTTACTTCTGGCGGGTGTCCTGCCATTTGTCCATGGCGGTGTTGGCGCCGAAGAGGTCGGAGATGACGTCGAAGAGCTTCGCCGGCAGCAGCCCCTTGAGGGCGGGAGTGAGGCCCACCATCCAGGGTGCGGTGATCATGTACTTGGAGTCGCGGAACCCGTCGTAGGCGATGCGCACGGCGTCCTCGGGCGTCAGCATGGGAGTCAGCAGCGGCGCCTTGGCTCCCTCGAACATGCCGGTGTCCACGAAGCTCGGGCAAAAGAGGGTGAAGCCCACACCGTCCTTTTGCATGGCGCGGACCTCGAGGCGTACCGATTCGGTCAGCCCGATGACGCCCCATTTGGAGGCGACATAGGCGGGCATGCGGGGCACCCCGATGAAGCCCGAGGCGCTCGAGATGTTGATGATGTGGCCGGCGTTGAGCTCAATCATGCGCGGCAGAAATGCCTTCATGGTCCAGAAGAGCGCTTTTAGATCCACGTCGATGGTGGCGCTGAGCTTCTCGTCCGGAGTCTCCAGGAAGGGCTTGGAAAAAACGATGCCGGCGTTGTTGACCAGGATGTCCACGCCGCCGGTCTCGGCCTGGACCTTCATGGCGGCCTGGTAGATCTGCTTGCGGTCCGAGACGTCCACCACCTGGGTCATGACGTCCACCTGGCCGCGCAGCTCCTCGGCGGCCTGGTCCAGGCCCTCGGCGTTGATGTCCCACAGGACGAGGTTGGCGCCATCCCGGGCGAAGTACCGAGCCCAGAGCAGACCCATCCCCATGGCGCCGCCGGTTACCAGGGCCGTCTTGCCTTTCACTTCAATCATCGTTCCTTGCCCTTTCCTGTCCGGCCTACGGACGGTTTGTTTTTATCGAACCTGCAGCGAATGGAGTAAGGTAGTGGAGGTCAACGCGTTGCGTCAAGCTCCTGTTTACCGAGCTTAGAGACAGCGTGGGATGCGGTGGGTTTGGTAGTAGTCGAGCAGGGAGGTCATGCCGGGGTCTTCGAGTCTCTCGAGGATGTCGTAGGTGAGCGCGTGCACCCGCAGCTCCTCGGCCTCCCGGCCCTGGGGGTCGGTGCGGAAGGGGTGCTGAAACCGCTCGAAACGTACGATATGGATGAGCTCGTGGGTCATGATGTAACAAAGGAGCGTGTCCAGGGAGAAGCGGCCATCCACCCGATGCACAGCCTCGATGATGTTGGCGTCCTGCAGGCAAATCCGATAGTAGCGTCCCGGGCGGTCGCGGTCCCCGGGGGAGGGCGAAGAGGCCACGTAGCGGCAGAGCTGGGCGAAGGCGTCGGAAGCCACCTCGTCGGGGGAGAGTCCCCCGGCGGTGGCCACGTCGTATAGGTACCGTCGGGGTCCGAAGGAGCTGAGCTGGAAATAGTCCCCGGTGAGCTCCTCGGCTTGGCGGCTTACCCGGTTGAGTCGCGCCAGGGACTCAGCGTCGAATGTAGCAAGGTCGATCAAGCGGCAGTCTCATCTCTTTGGGGTACCATTGTATCCTGCATGGTGATGATTCCAAGCTTAGTGGTCGCTTGACACCGCGGCCGCTCTTTGCTATCTACGTCGCCGCTTCCGGGGCTGTAGCTCAGCTAGGGAGAGCGCTAGAATCGCACTCTAGAGGTCAGGGGTTCGATCCCCCTCAGCTCCACTA
>JAOZUO010000128.1:0-2728 GCA_029938605.1 Deltaproteobacteria bacterium
CGGTGGCTTGCTCTCCGGCGGTTTGCTCTTCGGCGGCTTGCCCTCGAGCACGAGCTCGAGCACTTTGCCTTGTCGGCGCACGTTGATGCGCCGCACGAACCGGTCGGGGCGGATTTGGGTGCGTAGGGTCTTGAGTACGGCCTTGCGTACGGGTTTGATGGGCAGCAGCCGGGGCCAGAGCTCGGCCAAGGCAAGGGGCCACATGAGGAAGCCGCCCTCTTCGAGCGTTGTGTTCAATCCGGGTTTGGCGAAGAGCCCCACCGCGGGGAGTAGGCGGGGGACCCGGGCCGCCAGGGGCTTGAGCCAGCGCTCCACCAGATCGTTGTCTCGCGCCAGGTCGCGGCCGGTCACCTCCGTGGTGGGCTGGTCCAGGAGCTTGCGGCCCGGTTTGGTGAGGTGCCAGGAGATCCGCAGCTGCGGGTGTGCTCCCACCAGGTAGAGTCGCACGCCACAGCCGTCAAAGGGGCGCGGCCCGGCGCGTTGGAGGACGACGGGGATGTTGGCCACGCGCCAGCCCTGGCCGAGAAGTCGGGGGAACTGCGTGGCGGTGGCGCCTTGCAGCGCCGAGAGCAGGGCGCGCACCCCGAGCCACCGGGCCGCCTGGGACAGGTCGGGACCCCCGATGAGCAACGACAGGTCCGCGCTCGACTGGAGGATGACCCGGGCGAAGGGACTGACCGGCGTGGTCCGGGCGGGGCTCGCGAGGATCGCGGCGAGCTCCTTGGTGGCGCGCACCGCGGACCAGGTGCCGGAGATGGGCAGCAGGAAATCCACGAGGAGGCGGCCTCGGGCCAGGGTCCAGGCCTGGGCGTGGTTGGGACCGTAGCCCACGGCCAGAACGGACTTGGCGGCGAGGCTCTTCAGGGGCTTGGGTGTGGTGGGGGACTCGATCAGGTGCAGCGTTTTTAGGGATGACTGCCGGGCCCTCAGCACCAGCGCTTTTACGCCGGCGAGTGTCTTCTGGGGGTCGGCGACCTGGGCCACGATGCGGATCCGGAGCGCAGTGGCTGGGAGTCGGGCCGGCTTCAGAGCGCTGGCCTCGGGGCCCTGCCCTGGCTTCACGGCCCGTTGGACCTGGTCTCCGAGGTGTTTTTTCAAACGTTCGAAGGCGCCGGTGGGGGCCAGCAGTGACACCAGGATTGCGCGGTCCGGGCGGAGTCCCAGCGGCTGGGCGAGGCTCTGGGCGAGCAGTTGTTGACCCAGCCATTGCAGTGCGGGCAATTTCTGTAGGACTCGTCCGTGGGGCCCCAGGAGGCGGGCGAGGCCCACGGGGAGGTCCGGTCGGATGGCGACCGTGAGGGCGGCGTTGGACGGGATCAGGGCGAGGTCCGCCGGATCCACCCGGACGTCCAGGCGGTACGGCGGAGTGGGGATGGTTGCGCCGGTGACCGGACGCGGCCGAGGCAGCGGCCGCGGGCTGGGGCGGACTCGGGCCTGCACTCGGGACGTAGGCCGGGGCTGCGTGGCGGGACCTGGGGGCAGGTTCTTGAGGGCGCACTTGCCGGCCTGCCGGAGCCCGGCGGGGTCGAGGCGGCTGTCGCCGCAGCCGACCAGGGCGAGCCCGCCCCAAAGCAACGGCGTCAACAGCGCCATCGTGGTCAGGAGCGTATAAACAGGTGATTGGGGGTGTGTTTGGAGAGGCGCTCGCCGCATGGTCGTAGAATCCATATCTGTAATTCGTGTAACGGTGATCCTACCCTACCGCAATTCGGGCCAGGATCCACAGGTCGTGTTTTTCAGACCCCCGCCTGGATTTCGCCGAACCGCTGGTGCTGGGATATTCGTTGACCTGGGCGGCGGTTGGCCTATGATGTCGAGGGCTTTTTGGGGTAGTACCGTTCGGGGTAACGATGACAGATAGCGCCGGAAATGAAGAGAACCCGCAGCAGGCTGAGTATCTTAAGCACCTCTACCGGGGCAGCGAGCTTCTGCTCAACGATAAAATCGTTGAGGCGCGCGAGGCGCTGGAACAGGCGTCGCGAATCGACCCCGATGATCCCAAGTGCCTCAGCCTGCTGGGCCTGGTATATTTTCGCCTCGACGATTTCGAGCCGGCGCAGCAGATCTATGAGCTGCTCGTGCAGCGTTTCCCTCAGGAGGCCTCCTTACGAGTGAATCTCGGCCTCGTCTACATGAAGCAGGGGCACGCGGACAAGGCCCTGGACGAGATGAACCGAGGCGTGGCCATCGATCCGGATCACACGCGGGCGTACGGCTACCTGGGATTGCTGTTCAGCGAGCGGGGCGAGCACCCGAAAGCCCGTGAGGCTTTTCATCTGGCCGGCCAGGAGGCCATGGTTCAGAGGATGGACGAGATTATCGCCGCCCAAAGCGCTGGCGGTTACCCCGTGATGCCGGAGCTTTCCACCGATGCCCTGCCGCCGGATCCAGAGCCCTTTGGCAGTCCCGCCACGGATCTCGAGCCCGTTTCACCGCCCGAGACCGCGCCTCCCATGGACCCTGGTGTGCCTGCGCCGGGGAGTCCGCCGCCCCTGGCGCCCGCGGCGCCCGTAGAGCCGATGCAGCCCGCGGCGCCCGCAGAGCCGATGCAGCCCCTGACCTCGGACGGCCAAACCATTCCCGTGGAGGCAGGCGTGGTCACGGCGGCCCCCGAATCCAGCGTGGATGGTCCCGCGGACCTGGCGTCTTCGTCCGAAGTGGTGGAGGCAGACCCTGTGGAGGCAGCTCCTGTGGAGGCAGCTCCTGTGGAGGCAGCCCCTGTGGAGGC
>JAOZUO010000128.1:2828-24760 GCA_029938605.1 Deltaproteobacteria bacterium
CTGTGGAGGCAGCTCCTGTGGAGGCAGCTCCTGTGGAGGCAGCCCCTGTGGAGGCAGCCCCGGAGGTGCCGGCGCCGCCGCTCGACGGCGTGGCATCCGAAGGCAACCTCGATGAGGAGATCGATGCCGTCATCGACGAGGCCGTGGGTCCCCGGGAGCCGTGGCCGAGTGAGTCGGGTATCCTATCGGCCACGTCGTTGGCGCCCCCGCCTGGCGAACCGGTCCCTACAGAAGCGGTTTCAGCCGGATCGGTTCCAGCCGAAGCGGTTTCAGCCGAAGCGGTGGCCGCCGTTGAGTCTGCGTCGCCCACCCCATCGGCCGGCGTGGATGGGGAGTCGGTGCCCATCTTTTCCTACGCTACGGCGGGGTTGATCGACCTCTCCGAGCAGGTTTTGAGGATGCAGGCGCCGCAGCCCAATACGCTTGTTTTTCCCGTGCAGGAGGACGGCTTCGTCCGGGCGGAGACGATCACGGCTCATGTAGGTGTATTTACCTTCGAGGAGGCCCACCGTCGCGCCAAGGGGCAGTTCACAGACGAGCTGTTGGTGGACATCCGGGGCCGGTTCATGAAAGTGCTGGGGGATGGGATCCTGCTCTGTGATGCGGGTGACGAGCACGTCTTTGTGCTCGATCTGTACGACGACTTCATCTATCTGCGCTCGGAGTACCTGTTCGCTTTCGAATCCACCTTGCACTGGGAGAACGGTAAGGTTCGAGGAGCCGGCGGCCCCATCGAGCTGATTCACATGCGAGGGGAGGGGCGGCTGGCGCTGGTGGGTGCGGACAAGCTCCGCAAGGTGCGGCTGGTACCCGAGCAGGATGCTTACGTATCGGAAGATTCGCTGGTGGGCTGGCTGGGACGCATCTCGCCGCAGACGCTCCCGTTGGGCAAGACCGTGGACGAGGATTCCGCGCTCAAACCCATGCTGCGATGCGAGGGCGAAGGGGTGCTCCTGGTGCGTTCCGCGTCGGCTTTGGCGACGGCGGTTGGTGAGGACTGATAGGCCAGTGACTACTGACGCCAAGATCCAGAAGACCCAGCGCCGGGCACGGCGGCGGCAGACGATCCGGGAGGAGTTCACCAACCTCCCGAACCTCGTCACCCTCGCCCGTATCGCGATCATTCCCCTGGTGCTGGTGTTCATCGATGACAGCGATCCCGTTCGCAGCCTCGTGGCCTGCTTGATCTTCCTGGGGGCGTCGGTGAGCGATGCCCTCGACGGCTACCTGGCCCGGTCCCGCCAGATGGTCACCGTGGTGGGGAAGTTCTTAGACCCCCTGGCCGACAAGCTGCTGGTCATGGCGGTGCTGGTGTTCATGGTGCGTATTGGCCGAGTGCCCGAATGGATCGCGGTGTTGCTCATCGGCCGGGAGCTCGCCATCACGGGTCTGCGCGGCATCGCCATCTCTGAAGGGCTGGTCATCGCCGCTTCGCGCTTCGGAAAGAACAAGACCGCTTTCCAGCTCATCGGCATCGCCTTCCTCATCATGCACTTCCCCTATCCGCTGCTCGGTACGAATCACGTGATTGACTTCCACTCCGTGGGATTGACCGTGATCTACGTCTCCCTCGTCTTCTCCATCTTCTCGGCCATCCAGTACTTCCAGTTCTTTCTGGAGGCCGCTGAGGCCAAGGATCGTCGAGAGGCGCAGGCGAAAGAAGGTTCGGGTGACGAACGTCCCGATGGTTCCGACTGACGACCGTTCTGAACGTCAAAAACGTGACACATCAAGGGGTTTGTGGCAGCGTGTTCTATTTGTAGGGATCTTTGGGTTGGAGGTTAGACGATGTCACTGTTTTTTCGGCGCGAGAAGGAGGTACGAGCCCTGATCCAGGAGTACTTCCTAGCGGCGGACACCGCCCTTGATGAGTTCGAGATCGGTGTGCGCTGTTACCTCGGCGACGGGCCCTGTGGGGAGTTTCGGGCGATCGACAAGCGGATCCACGCCGCCGAATCCCGCGCCGACGATCTGCTCCGAGAGATCGAAATAATGCTCTACAGTCGATCGTTGCTGCCGGAGTCCCGGGGGGATCTCCTGGGCCTGCTTGAGCACTTCGACAAGATGCCGAACCTGGCCGAGACCATCTCCTTCATGCTCGATACCCAGCAGGTACCGGTGCCCGACTCCTACAAATCGCAGCTGGCTGAGTTGATTGACGTCAACGTTGAGGCCTATCGTCTTGTACGCAAGACCGTGGATAAGCTGTTCACCGATCCTGGGAGCGTCGGGGATGCGGTGGAGCCGGTGGATGCCAAGGAGAGCGAATCCGATCAGCTGGAGGGGAAGATCATTCGCGAGGTGTTCGCGTCGGATCTCGACGGTTGCGAGCAGATCCAGCTGCGGGAGCTCGTCCAACTCATCGGCGACATCTCCGACAGCGCGGAGAACGTGGCGGGCCGCCTCGAAATCATCTCTCTGAAGAAGCGTATCTGACGGAATCGCCATGTGGCAGCTTGTTTCGGGTGCATATCTGGGTTGGGCGTTGGGTGCCAACGATGCGTCCAACGTTTTTGGCACCGCGGTGGCGTCGCGGATGCTGCGTTTCTGGACGGCGGCCCTACTGTGCTGCGTCTTTTTGTTCCTCGGGGCCATGATCGGCGGCGCCGAGGGGATGCACACCTACAACTCCCTGTCCAAGACCACCCTCAACACGGCTTTTATCACGGGGCTCGTGGCCGCGTTGACCGTCACGGTCATGACCTGGCGCCAGCTTCCGGTCTCCACGTCCCAGGCCGTGGTCGGGGCGCTCATCGCCGTTGGTTTGTTCTATGGAAAATTAGAGCTGGGCGTGCTCGGCAAGGTCGTGGCCTGCTGGGTGGGGACTCCCATTGGAGCGATGTTGGCCGCGGTGATCTTCTACCTGGTGGTGGGGAAGATTTTCAATCTGCTGAGCCTGAACGTCTTCCAGTACGACTTCGTGGTGCGTTGGGCCCTGGTGCTGGCCGGCTCCTATGGCGCCTATGCCCTGGGAGCCAACAACGTCGCCAACGTCACCGGCTCCTTCGTGGGGGAGGGCATGCTCACCGCGAGGCAGGCCTGTTTCGTGGGCGCGCTTTCCATCTGCCTCGGGGTGGTCACCTTCAGCCGCGGGGTCATGATGACCGTCGGGAGGGGGCTGGTGAAGCTGGACGCCTATACCGCCTTCATCGTTATCCTGGCCGAGGCCGTGACCGTGCACATCTACGCCATGGTGGGCGTGCCCGTGTCCACGAGCCAGGCCGTGGTGGGAGCCGTGTTGGGCATTGGCTTTGTGAAGGGCGTGCGCACGGTGAACCGGCGGGTGCTCTTCAACATCGTTTTGGCCTGGATACTCACCCCGATTATCGCCTTCACAGTCACTTACGCGGTCTGTTATCTAGGCACTGAGTTGGGTTGGCTGTAGCCGGGGCTCTTACGGGCTCTTACGGGCTCTTACGGGTCCGGATTCAACTGTACACTGCCGGAGCGCTCCAGGCCGAGGTGACCCTCGGCGCCCAGGTCCAGCTCCTCGGCGCACCGTGGAGCCACTCGGCGGGCGGCCACCTGCAGGAGTGCTGAGGTGTCCGGAGTCCGCAGCGCCTCGTGGATGAAGGCGCCGTCGTCCGGCACGGCGCGGCCCAGGTAGCGGACGAGCTCCTTCAGACGTCCGGTGACCAGGCGGGGGCGGTCGGGAGACATCTCGCCGTAGGCAGCGGCCGCCCGCTCCAGGTAGCTCAGGACGTCGTTGCCCCCCGGCGCTGTGGGCGGACGTCCAGCCCGCAGCGCCGCCGCCTGGGAGAATATCCAGGGGTTACGCAGAGCCGGTCGACCGACCATCACTGCATCGCAGCCCGTCTCGCGCTCCATGCGGAGAACATCGGCGGCGTACCAGCAGTCGCCGTTGCCCACTATGGGGATGGACAGCTGCTGCTTCAGTTGGCGGATCAGGCGCCAGTCGGCCACGCCCGCGTACTGCTGGGCCCGGCTGCGCCCATGTACGGTCACGAAGTCCAGGTTCGCCGACGCCACGGCGTCTCCGATGGCCTCCACCCCGCTCGAGTCCTCGAAGCCCGTGCGGATCTTCGCAGACAGCAGCCCGTCCACCCCGCTGCGTACCTGGCATAGGAGCGCCCCCAGACCGTCGGGATCGCGGAGCAGCGCCGCTCCGGCACCCTTGG
The DNA here is from genome assembly GCA_029938605.1 of Deltaproteobacteria bacterium. Taxonomy (GTDB): domain Bacteria; phylum Myxococcota_A; class Polyangia; order HGW-17; family JAJRWW01; genus JAJRWW01. The sequence goes on from JAOZUO010000128.1 coordinate 6,968, forward strand.
ACACCACCCGCCGAACGGGGCAGCCGAGGTTGATGTCCACTACCTCTGCGCCACTTTGGGCCACCACTGCCGCGGCTTCGATCAACCGGCCTGGGTGGTTGCCCAGGAGCTGGACGGACAGGGGCAGCCCGGCCGTGCGCACGATTCGGTTCAACAGGGACGGGGGGTGTACTGGCGCCCGACCGATACGTAAGAACTCCATGCAGACCATCCCGAGCCCGCCCTGGGCGGCCACGAGCTCCCGGAGCACGGCGTGGCCCACGCCCTCGAGGGGGGCGAGCAGGGTTGGTTCCCTCCAAGGGAGTGGGCGTGGCGTGGGTGTGTCGGTCATGGCCAAGGGTCCGTGGTTCGCGGTCCGCGGTCCGCGTATCTTGGCACACCCATGCGCAGGTAGGCAAATGACGTTGGGGGGGGGATTTCTCCTCCGTCGGCGTTGGGATACGGTATAAAGAATACGTCGGAGGCTGGTTCTCATGTCGGACCGAAAACCCAAGGGATCGCAGGAGCAGGCTGGTGCCCAGGTCGGAGATCCCTGGGCGCCCTCCGGTAATCTTGGGACCGTGGTGCAGGGCACCGATGTCGTGGTGGGTGGCCGCTTCGTCAGCGGGTGCTTCGTGGCGCCCAACTCGGTGATGGTGGGGGTGGATCTGTCGGACAAGGATTTGCGCGGCTCCCAGCTCTTCGCCTCTGACCTGCGTGGGGCCTCCCTACCGGGGGTGAATCTGGAACGGGTGGATGTACACGGAGCGGATCTACGTCGCGCGGATCTGCGGGAGGCGGTATTGGACCGGGCGAATCTGCTCGCCGTGGACGCCCGGGAGGCCTGGCTCGGCGACGCCTCCGCGGTGGCCACCAACCTGGAGCAGGCCGACCTTCGGGGGGCCAACCTCGATGGCATATGTCTGCGGGACGCGCGCATGAAGGGAGTCCGTTTAGAGGGCGCTTCCCTGGTCGGGGCCGACCTGGACAACACCACCCTGCTGGGCGCCACCTACGACTCCCAAACCCTCTTCCCAGAGGGGTTCAACCCCGAGGTCCGCGGATTGGTCCTGAAGCGGGACTAGCTCAATATAGGAGTCCCCCCGGCTTTGCCGGGGAGGCCTTCACAGTTTGACATTTCCGGGAGTCGTTTCCGCCGTTGATGCGTTCGCTTCGCCCGCGCGAAGGAGCTTCACTCTGCCGCTCCAGCAGGACGCTGAGAGAGCGGCTGCCGTGAACTCCTCCACGCGAGCTTCGCTCTCTCTCCGATACTTGAGCGTGTGGGCCGTCAATGAAGTAAGCGCACCCCGAAAGGCACGAGAGCTGATCCGGCCTCCCCAAGCCGCTTTGAGCGGCTCACAATTGTAATGCCCCCGGCTTTGCCGGGGGATATTTACTGCCGTTTCCCTGGACCAGGCACCCAGAAGCTCTGAAGACGTCAGGGTTTTGGGAGGCGCAGGGTGGAGCTGATCATGGCGCTGCCGCTGACGAAGTAGAGCAGCGCCAGGGGGTGGCTGTCTGCCCCCAGTAGCGTGAAGCGGCCCCACCAGAGCTGATCGTGCACCCGGTCCATCCCGAAGGCCACGCCGAGCATCGCCACCAATACCAGGCTCGTGGGGATGGGGGTGCCCTCATAGTGCGACACCTTGCCGCTTGGGCCCGAGAGGTCGTCGGCGGTGGCGTTGTAACGGGCCAGGCGGCTGATTCCGCAGGCCACGAAGTAGATCAGGATCGCTACGTCCCAACCGCCGCGGAGCCCGAGGGTGTAGCCCAGCACCGCCGGCGCCACCCCGAAGGAGACGATGTCCGCCAGGGAGTCCAGGTCGGCACCCAGGGCCGAGTGTTGCTGACGCCACCGGGCCACGGCGCCGTCCATGAAGTCGAAGATTACGGCCAGGGGCAGTAACCCGATGGCCACCCAGAGTGCCGGGCGGGACCCGTCCGCCAGGTAGTGGAGACACATGAAGATCGAGCCCGCCCCGCTTGCGGCGTTGGCAAGGGTGATGAGATCCGCCAGCACGAAGCTGCGTAGCATGGAGAAGTGTTTGGGGGGGGGTGACGCCATGGAGCCTACGTCGACGGGGGGGTTAGGTCCTTACAGTTTCTCGTCGAATACCGGGAGCAGCTTGTCCACCTCTTCCAGGTTTTCGATGCCGTAGACGAAGTCGGTTTCGCCGAGGACTTCGGCCGCCCGGGCGTATTCGAACCGGGCAGTGTTTCGCACGACTACGCCGAGTCTCTTGACCTCCATCTCCTCCATCGCCAAGACCAGATCCTGGGCTGTGGGGACGATCTGGGTCCGGTAGCCGGCCCCCTCCAGGGCACCGGCGATGTGGTGATCCCCGGCCAGCACGCCGCAGTCTCGCCGCCGGCCGAGGCGGGTCAGGTAAGTACGGATGGCCTCCTGAAACCCCCGGGGCCCGCGAACGATATGAAAACCGGCGCCGGCCTTGCGCTTCAGGGCCTCAGCTATCTCCGGCGTGAGGATATGCGCCACCCGAGCCACCACCTTGAAGGGCGGGTAGCCGGGCACCTCCATCTGAACGGGCACCTCGCGGTTGAGCTCCAGGTGGTGCGCCCCGCGAACAAACAGGCCCCCATGGCTCAGGTTCTCGGCGTACTCAGTGACGAACTCCAGCGCGGTCTCGAAGCGCACGGTGAGATGGACCCGGAATCGGGTCTGTTTTCTGTCATTACTGCGCTCCATCTGAGGCTCAGCCTAACACGCAGCCTCGGACCGAGGCTAGGGTTCACTTCTTCGGGCGGTCGCCTTGGTTCGGACGAGAAGCTTGCGATGTCCCTACTTGTTTTTGGGGGACAGCCCGTCGGTGAGCAGGTTGTGTTGGCGTTGTTTGTCGGCGAGGGTACGGGGGGTCTTGACCCGCTCGGCGAGGCGGTCGGGGTTGCGGCGGGCGTAGAACATGGCCGTGGCCACCGAGCCCGGGGTGGGCAGAAAAGACTGGACCTGACGGGGGCGCCAACCCTCGGAGCGGAGTAGTCGCACCAGGGCGGCCATGGTGCGGTCGTCGGAGCCTGGTAGACCCGAGATGAAGTACGGGTTCAGATATCGCTCCACACCGGCGCGTCGGCGGGCCCGTTCGAAGGCTTCGCGGAACCGCTCGAATACCGCATAGGGCGGCTTACGAGCCAATCGTAGGACCTGGGGGTGGTTGTGCTCCGGCGCCACGTGCAGGTGGCCGCCCACGTGGTGGCGGAGCAGATCGTCCAGATATCCGGGATCGCGCAAGGCGAGGTCGTGCCGGACGCCCGAAGCTACGTGAGCGTGGCGGACCCCCGGGGCTTGCCGCACCGCCGCCATGAGGGCGCGTAGGGGGGTGTGATCGGTGACGAGCAGGGGGCAGATGCGAGGGTGCAGACAGGACGGCCGACGGCAGCGGGCCTCCCGGGCGGGATCGGAGCAGGCCAGGCCGTAGGTGTTGGCCGTGGGGCCGCCCAGATCGGTGATCGTGCCGCGGAAGGTTGACGTGCGCTGGACCTGGAAAATCTCCCGCAGCACCGAGGCTTGACTCCGGGACTGGATCGTTTTTCCCTCGTGCAGGGAGATGGCGCAGAAGGTACAGCCTCCGAAGCAGCCCCGGGTGATCTGGATGGAGTTGCAGATCATGTCGAAGGCGGGTATGGGCGTGTCGTAGGACGGGTGCGGCGCGCGGCTGTAGGGTAGCTCGTGCACCGCGTCCAGCTCGGGTGTGGTCAGCGGCCAGGCCGGGGGCATGGCCACGCAGAAGCCTTCTGAGTGGCGCTGCAGGCAGGCCAGCCCGAGGGCAGGGTTGGAGGCCCGCTCCACCAGGCGGGTGGCCCGGGCGAGCTCGGTGGGATCGGCGAGGATGCGCTCGTAGGCGGGCAGGCGCTGTACTCGCCAGGTCACCGGGCGGGACGGGTCGCGAAAGAGACCGCGACCGGGCACCGATGGTCCAGAACCCTCCCAGCCCTGTGGTCCGAAGCGAATTGAGGCGCCATTTTCCAGGTCGAGTCCGTCTCTGGCCACCGTACGCTTGGACAGCACCACGGCTGTTCCCCGGATGCCCAGGAGCCGACGCACGCTCTTGCGGTCTGCCTGCCGCACGTCCGCCAGGCGGTCACAGATGGCGCGCAAGGGGCGCTCCGCCATGCCGTACACCAGGAGATCGGCCCGGCTGTCGAGCAACACAGAGCGCCGGAGCTCGTCGGCCCAGTAGTCATAGTGAGCAAAGCGACGCAGGGAGGCCTCCACGCCGCCCAGCACCACCAGCGCGTTGGAGAAGGCCCGGCGGGCGAGGTGGGCGTAGACCACGGCAGCCCTGTTGGGCCGCCGGCCGTGCTGTCCAGAAGGGGCGTAGGCGTCGTCGTGCCGTAGCTTTCGGAAGGCGGTCTGGTGGTTGACCATGGAGTCCATGTTGCCCGCGGTGATCCCCACGAACAGGCGCGGTCGGCCGTAGTCGGCCAGGGCTTCGGGGTCTCGCCAGTCCGGCTGAGCGGCCACTGCCACCACCAGCCCCCAGGACTCCAGCAGGCGGCCGACTACGGCCGCGCCGAAGGAGGGGTGGTCCACGTAGGCGTCGCCACACAGGAGGAGCACGTCCGCGCGGCGGTGGCCGGCGTCCCGTAGCTCCCGAGGGGAGGCGGGCAGAAACGGTATTGGCGGCGGGCTCCTCATGGAAGGGTCGCCGTCGCCTCGTCCGCCCGTCGTTTGAGCCAATAGAGGCCCCCCACGGCCACCATGGCGCTCAGGATCGATACCAGCTGGGAGGTGGACAGGAGGAGGGGCTCGCCCGGGGGCAGCCGGAGCAGTCGTGCCAGGGGGGCGATGGGCAGCTCGAAGAGATAGCGGCGGGCGGCGTCCCCGCGGAACAGCTCGGTCACCGAGCGCAGCACCGCGTACAGGGCGAGGTAGCTGAAAAATATTGTGCCGTCGGTGCGCTTGCGGGTGGCCAGGTGCAAAAGCACGGTGAAGATCACGATCTCGCCCAGGGATTCGTAGAGTTGTACGGGGTGCAAAGGCGCGGTGGTGGACGAGACGGCGGGGTCGATCTGCCGCCGGGCCACCAGGTTTTCGTAGACGACGCTCTGTTGGCCGAACTCTACGCCTACAGGCTTGGGGCAGGCTTTGCCCCAGCAACACCCCGCCATGTAGCAGCCCAACCGTCCGAAGGCGTGGCCCAAGGAGAGCATAGGCGCCAGGACGTCAGCGGATCGGAGGAAGGGCAGCTTCCGCCGCCACATCAGGTAGAGCCCCAGCCCGCAGCCGCCAATCACCCCACCATAGAACACCAGTCCGCCCTCCCAGATGGCAAACACCTTCCAGTAGTCGTTGCGGAAGCGATCCAGGTTGGTGAGCACGAACATGAGCCGGGAGCTCGCAAGGGCTACCACCAGCCCCCAGAAGGAAAGATCCAGGAAGTCGTCTGTACGTAGCCCCACCCGCTTTGCGTTGCGGTACCCCAGGTAGATGCCCCCCATGACGCCAATGGCCACGAGCAAGCCATAGGTCGACACGGCCATGTGATGGCCAAATAGGTCGATGGTGAACAGTCGCGGGTGCATGGTGGTTCCACTCCACTCTTATTCATTCTACCCGGTTTTGGGCGGGCGCGATTCCCCGGCGGTGGTGCATGATCCAAATCACGCCGGCGGCTACCACCAGCAGTACGGAGATGAGCTGGGATGTGGACAGTGGCCCGAGGCTGCCCCGGGCGTCGGCGCGCAGCAGCTCCACCCCGAAGCGAGTACCGCCGTACAGGAGCCCGAACACGCAGAACAGCTCTCCGTCGAAGTGCTGTCGACGGCGGACCAGGCCGTAGATCACGGCAAAGATGGTCAGGTTGAGCGCAGCCGACAGGAGCTGGGTGGGGTGCACGGGCAGCGAGGCGTAGTCCGCCGAGGGTAGTAGCCCCGCAGTGGACTGGGCCCAGGAGGCGTCGCTCCCGGCGGGGAAGCTCACACCCCAGGCGAGGTCCGTGGGGCTACCGAAGCAGCAGCCGTGGAAGTGACAGCCCAAACGGCCGAAGGTGAGCCCGAGGGGCAGCGCCAGCGCGAAGAGGTCCATCACGCGCCAGGGTGGGAGTCGGTGGCGGCGTACGAAGGTGTATCCGTAGCCGAGGGCCAGCAGTAGCCCGCCGTAAAAGACCAGCCCTCCCTCCCAGAAGCGGAACACCGCCAGGCAGTCGGCGGGCCTTTGCGTGGTGCAGCGTTGCAGATAGCGGCCGGCGTCGCCGTCGGCCACCACGTGTAGCAGGCGGGCGCCCACCATGGCCAGCAGGATCAGGTGTACGCCGAGGTCCGTTATGCGCGCGGCGTCCAGTCCGTTGCGCCGGGCCTCCCGGCGGACGAGGGCCAGCCCGAAGGTGAAGGCGAGCAGGAGCCCAACGGGGTAGGCGGGGAACGGCAGGCGGGGGACCCCAAACATGGTCTGCGCCTATCGATCTAATGTGGCCAATGGGGCCGATTGGACCGATTGGACCGATTGGGCCGATTGGCCGTTGTCCCCGGTGTCGGGTACGTCGGCGTCGGCGTCGTTGTCCTCGTCGGCGGAGCGTTCCTTTCGGCCGAAGGGCCACCAGGAGCTCTGGTCATCGTCCACCGGGTCAGGGTGTCGATAGAGGTCAATGATCACCATGACCACGCCGAGGGTAATGGCCACGTCCGCCACATTGAAGGTGGGCCAATTGTAGCCGTAGTACCAATCGATGAAGTCCACCACGTAGTCTTGGCCGAACCGGTCGATGAGGTTCCCCGCGGCGCCGGAGAGGACCGCGGCCAGTCCCAACCGCCGCAGCCGCTGCTCGCGCGTGGAGGCGCGAATGAGCAGGATGATGAACGCCACTGCCAGCAAGGACATGGTGATGAAGAAGGGGCGCTTGAAGCGGTTGCTGAGCGTACTGCCCAACCCCCAGATGGCTCCCTTGTTGCCGGTGATGCTGAAGCGCAGGGCGTCGTCGATGACGTCCACCGGCGGCTTGTCGGGCGGCGGACGGAGCCGCCCCGTCCAGTCGTGTTTTAGCGGCCCGAGGCGCTTCACCGCCCAGCCCTTGGTCCACTGGTCCGCGGCCGAGAGCAGAAGCACCACTGCCAGCAACAGCAGGATCTCCTGGCTCCAGTCCGGGGGGCGTCTCGGTGGGGCGTGGTCTGGATCGGTGATCATGGGAGCCCAAGGTACTTGTCTGGCTTCGCTTGTGCAACTCCAGGGGGTTGGAGGGGTCCCCGGCGTTCCGGCAAGAATAATACGCAACCCGTTTGGGGGTCGGCCGATAACTCGAGGTGAAGCGAATGGAAACCACCCAAGGAGTTTTTCCCATGACGACACCCATCTATGGATCCACGAACGCCCGCCTCGGAGTAGGCATCACCCGCACGCGTCAGACCCCCCGACCCCGGAATCGGTTCACGGAGGTGCTGCGCACGGGCGCGGAGGTGTTGCTGGCGGGCGCGGGCGCAGCCAGCGGGCTCGTGGGCGGTCCGCTCCTTTCGGCGGCTGTGGGCGCGGCCCGGGCCGGGCTCGGCCGAATCAGTGGCGAAACCCCTGGCTACAGCGGCTCCACCTCCACCTCCACTGGCCTGGGCCTCACCAGCACCGCCCGGAGCCCTGGTTCCGGCTCCTCAACCACCACCACCTCGGGCCTGTCGGGGGTCGCGGGGGTCTCGGGTAGCTCGGGCAGCTCGGGCAGCTCGGAGATCGACGCCATGCGACAGCTACAGCAGGAGGGACAGACGTCCAGTCTTCAGTATCTGCGCCTGCAGCAGGAGATGCAGGCGTCGAACAGGCGGTTCTCCCTGGCCTCGAGCGTGCTCAAGGCCAAGCACGACACCGCCCGGTCGGTGCTCAACAACCTTCGTGTTTAATGGAATACCGGTTGCTGTGGCGGGCGGATTTCGATACCCTACATGTCGAGGTTTGTTGTGAAAATTGGCGATCAAAAACCCGTCGCTCCACCTCAGTCCGGGGTGGACTCCGCTTCGGAGTTCGTGGTGGACTCCGCTTCGGAGCTCGTGGCCCCGACCACTGGTTCGGACTTTGCCGAACAGTTGGAGGACGTCCAGGGCCCAGGCGAGGCCGGCGCCGCCTCTCCTCTGGGAGATATCGAGGCCTTGGCCGCGCGAATCGACCGGGGGGATCTGGCACCCGACGAGGCCATGCGGCTCATGGTGGACCGCGTTCTGGACGCCCAGCTCGGGGCCGATAGTCCGCCCGTGCTTCGGGAGCAGGCCCGGGCCTTCGTGCAGGAGGCCCTGGCCTCGGATCCCCACCTGATCGCCTTGACCCAGCGTCTCGGAGGGGATTGATAATGGCACGAGGCTCCTATCTGGTTTTCGTCGTGGCCCTCGTTGTGGGCGTCACGGCTCTGGGCGATCGGGTCGAGGCGCGCAAGAAGAAGCGCCTCAAAGTCGCTGTCTTTGTGCAGCAGAGCCCGGGCGTTAAGATCAAGGTGGTGGACCGCCTGATCTTTCGGATCAAGCGAGGACTCAAGAAGAACAAGCGACTAAAGCTGGTGCGCCCCGCCCGGGTCTTGGCGAGGTTTTCGGGGGATCTGCCCTTGGACTCTCTCCGGAATTCCCGGAAGAAGCTCAAGCTCGGCTACGCGCTGTTGGAGCAGAAGTTCTACCGCAGGGCCATCACCGCCTTTAACATGTCCCTGGTATCCATGATGAAGGCGTTGGCCTACGTGAAAAAGAGCCGCCTCGTTATGGCGCAGTTTGGGCTGGCTCTGGCCTACTACCACAGCCACCTGAGAGCGCAGACTCTGCGCATGCTCAAAAAGCTCCTCACCTGGCGTCCGGTCTTGCGGGTGAACCGGTCCACGTTGCCCAAGGGGTTTCTGCGGCTTCTCCGCAAGGCGCGCAGGGTGGTCAAGAAGCGGCCCCGGGGCCAGTTCATCCTGCGTACGCGGCCGGTGGGGGCCAAGGCGTACCTCAATGGGCGATCCATCGGGCGCACTCCCATCGATCTGGAGGGCGTGCCGGCGGGCACCCACTACCTGACGATTCGGAAGCGGGGCTACCTCAAGCTGGCGGAGACCGTGCGGTTATCGCCGGGGAGAAAGAAGCTGGATTTGGAGTACGCGCTCAAGCGGAGCCGGAAGTACGTCCTGCTTGAGCAGGCCCTGGAGCGGTCTTGGCCAGATTTTGGAAAGGCTCGCGCCACGCCGGCCATGCAGGAGATAAAGACCCTGCTGCTCATCGATCAGATCGTGCTTGTGAAGCCGCAGGTCCCGCGAGACGGGGGGGTCAGGATCGAGGCCTGTGTCTACGATCTGCGCACCGGGAATCGGCTCAAGCAGCTTGGAGCCACGCTGAAGAAACCCAAGTATAAGGCCCGCGTGTTCGCCAAGGCGCTGTACGCCGGGTTGATGTACGACGGCTCCCTGCACGATCCTGGCAAGGAGAAGGCGCCTGATCTTGGCGGCCCGACGCCTATCTACAAGCGGTGGTGGTTCTGGGTTTCCATTGGCGCCGCGGTGGTGGCCACAACCATCGGCATCGCCGTGCCTGTCTCCGGCCGGGACAAGGGGCCCAACATCCCGTCAGGGTTCAACCCCTTCTCCGCATCGTTTTAGGGTAACCCTATTTCAAGCGTTGGGTGACGCGGTAGATGATCGCTCGGCGTTGGGTGGCGGTGATGCCCAGGTAGCGCAGTCGGTTGGGGGCGTCGAAGCTGATCATTCCGGGTTTTCGGCCGAGGATGATGGCAAAGGCCCGCCGGGGTTTGCCGTCCACCACCACTCGGAACCCCTCCGCCGACACGGTGACGTAGGCCACATGCAGGCCCCGCGGACCAAACACGGGATGCCCGATGCGTTGGAAGGGGGCTTGGGCTCGTCCATCCACCACCATGTGCCAGGAGGCGCCCCGTCGTGCGGGGTAGGCCACTCGGCGGCCATCGCTGGAGAAGACAGGCTTGCCCACCTCCGAGAAGCGAGGTCCCGGGAGTCCGTCTACGATCATGCGTGCCACCGGGCCGTCCAGGGTACGAAACTGGACGCCGTAGGCGAGGCGACGACCATCGGGGCTCCACACCGGCGCGAAGACGTCTTTCCAGGTGGCCCTGGTTCGGCCGTCGACGACCATGGTCTCTCCCCCGGTCACGGTGGCGATCCAGGCGAGGCGCCGTCCCCGCGGATCCCAGGTGAGAGAAGTCGCCGAAACCCGGCTGAAGAGGGGGCTGGCGAGCCCATCTCTCACCACCGCGTAGCCGGCAGGACTGCGGGCCACGTAGGCGAGGTGATTGCCGCGCGGGCTCCACAGGGGCCGCCCGATATCTCGGAAGAGGGGCTCGGCGCGACCGTCCCGGATCAGTCGGAGCCCATGGCCTCGCTTGAGCGCCACGAAGGCCAGGTGGCGTCCGTCAGGGCTGAAGAATGGGGGAGAGGTGGAGTCATATGGCGACCCCGCCCGGCCGTCGATTACCAACCGATACTGTCGCCCTATCCGGGCCTGGTAGGCCCAGCGGCTCCCCTTGGGAGCGAAAGCGAAGTGCGCCACATCGTCGTACGCCGGTCCCGGTTTGGAGTCCATGACGATGAAGGCCTTGGCGTGGAGCTTGGCCGCGTAGGCCAGGTGGAGGCTGCTGGGGCTCCAGGTGAGTGAGCCCTGGCCGATGGAGTCGAAGGGTTGATCGGCCTTTGCGTCTCGTATCACCTGGTGCTGGAGGTTCGTTTGGGCGGTATATGCCAGGTGGCTCGAGTTTGGGCTGAAGGTGAGCGAGCGCGAGGACGCCGCTGGGTGGACCGCGATCTCCCGACCCTGCACGACCAGGTGGTCCCGGTTCTTTCGTCGGCCCACGTACACAAGGCGCTTACTGTCGGGGCTGAACCGTAGCGGACCGATGGCCTCGTAGAGGCGGTGTGGCCGTCCGTCGGACACCACCCGGCTCAGGCGGCCGACCTGGTCGCGGTAGGCGATGGACAGGCCGTCGGGGCTGACCAGCAGGGAGTCGGCCATCCAGGTGACGGCGTCCACTCGCGCGATCTGCGTGAGTTGCAGGGGTGCGGCGCGATGCTTCCCCGTCCGGGCCAAGGAGGAAGGGGATGGCCGGGATGTCGCCCCAGGGGGAGGACACCCTGGCGCCAGGGTGACCAGGGCGAGGATAAGGGCCCGTCGAAAAATAACTCGATCGCCCAGGCCGCCGAAGCATCCCAGCTCGCTTCGTTGCTTCTCGTTGCATATCAATAAGTATGCGCCTCGGCACGCCTCGCGAGCCGGGCGCCTCGACGCCCTGCATCGAGGACTTATTTTCCGACGGGCCCTATGTGGGGTGCCACGGCAGATCATCAGGTCCTCTGTATACCGCACCGTGGCTCGCTGGCCAAAACTGCCTCGCTGTGTCATTGTGCGATTTCAGAGGGTGCCTGGGTACCCTGTATGATAGCGCTGTGGGACACCAGAGGAAACGGAAGCGACATGACAAACGAACGCCGATGTATCAAGTGCGAGACCACAATGATCCCCAAGATGGTCGAGGACGTGGAGATCGACTACTGCCCGGACTGTCGTGGGGTGTGGCTGGACAGGGACGAGATTCGCGAGCTCGCGGACAAATCCGAAGAGGCTTTGGGCGAGCTTCGGGAGTTGGTTCAGGAGGGCGCCCCCTCCGCCCCCGCCCGGTCCACCGTGGAGCGGCCTTGCCCCGCTTGCGGAGGGAAGCTCACCCTCGCGGTGTTTGGGTCCATTTACATGGAGCATTGTACCCTCTGCGAAGGGATCTTTCTGGACCGTGGTGAGCTCGACAAGGCGATGTTTGTCGTCAAGGCCCGCGGTGATGAGATCGCTACCATCGTCGCCCTCGCCCGCTCGGTCGTAACTCGCGGGACCATCGGTTCCTGATTCGTACCCATGAGGTGGCTGGTTTGCACGGTGCTGGGGTTGGGGCTCGCGGTGAGTCCCACCAGCGTTGCCGCGCAGCGTGCGATCTCGAAGTTCGACGTCTCCGCCGGCCCTGACGATTCAAAGGAGCTGCGTCCCCAGGCGAAGGAGGGAGACCCGGTGGACTCCCAGCGGTCAACGGTGACCGTTGGAGTCCTGCCTCCCCTGCACCGTAAGCGACACGTGATCAAACGGCGCACCCCTCGGTCTCTAGAGACGGATCCGGCGGATTTGATCCCCGTGCCCATCGACCGGGAGCGCTTCTTGTGGGCTGCCTCTCCGCGCTTACGTTCAGGGGCTTGGTACGCCGTGCACGGTCTTGGCGGACGCTTCATGCGGTTCCGTGAGTATGAGCCCGAGCTTGTCTATGACAAAAAGGACATTGTGTTCATGACCGGGGTGGGCGGGGCGGTTCGACTCGGGCGCTTCGAGCTGTCCATGGACCTGCCCTTGGTGGGGCAGCTCCAGTCCTCTTTTTTCCAGAAGGGTGTGGTGGATCATAAGGTCAGCAAGGTCGACCGCATGGACCTCTCCTTCACCACCAAGGTTGGCTTTTCCTTCCGTCAGGGACTAGGGAAGACCGTCTGGCTCCTCACCCCATACTTCACTCTCGGTGTGCCCACCGGGTCCCGGAAGCTGTATTCCACCAGTATTGGCGGGCGGACGGTGGAGCACTTCACTGCGGGCCCTAAGGCGCTGTCCGCCCTGCCCGGTGTGGCAGCGGGCTGGCGGAGGGGCATGTTCTCAGCGGTGGCCAGCGTGGGCATCCTCACCCGGGTGCTCGTCAGGGACAAGCTCATTGACGACGAGGAGGTTGGCCAGACCTCGGCTTCGTGGATCGGTGCCTATCAGTTCGCCTTCACTCCCTGGCGCGATGTCGTCTTCAGCCTGGGCCTGGTGCACATGCACCAGCTCCTGGATCGATCGCCCGACGACGCAGAGGACCTCTTCTGGTTCACACCAGGGGTTCGCTTCCAACCCTGGGAGGGGCTCTTCGGACATATCGGTGCGAGCATCCCCCTGTCCAGGGACATTTCGAGGACCGTGTCGACGGTGGTCACGCTGGCCGTGGGCTGGGAGTTCCGCTGAACGCCCGCCTTAGGACTCTTACCCGGCGTCTCGGCGGAAGGCGAGGAACTTGGAGCCGAGGAAGTTCGAGAGGGTGGCGGCGCCGATGCCCACCAGGGAGGCCAGCCAGAGCAGTGGCTTTTGGTCCCACCCGGCGTACTTCATCAGCAGGTGCATGGCCCCGATGCGGATCCCCACGCCGGCGGCGCACACGGCCACGAAGGCTACATAGGATCGCCCCGCGGCCACCTCCCGGGCGCCCTCAAAGGTGATGCGATGGTTGAGCAGGTAGTTCCAACTGACGGCCACCAGGAAGGCGGGTACGGCGGCCAGGCGCGCGTCGAGGTGGGCGAAGGCCACCAGGGGATACAGCACCGCGAAGTCCACGATCACCCCCGAGCCGCCCACCAGGCAAAAGAGTACGAGCTCGGTGGGGCCGGGCCATCGTCGTCGTTGTTCGTTTACGAACAACCTGAGTCGGGGCATCCGGGGACCGTCGATCAAACCTTTGGGCGAATCTTTGGGCGAATCTTTGGGCGGTTCCGTGGTTGGGCCCTTGTCACGGGGGGCGGTCACGCGAGCCAGCCCCTTTGCCGGTACCAGGTCACCGTGGCGGCCAGGCCCTCGGCGGTGGTAAAGGCGGGGCGCCAGCCAAGCAGCTCCCTGGCCTTGGCGTTGTCCAGGGCCCAGCTTCCGGCGGTGACGATCTTCGCTTTGTCCCAGCCCAGGACCGGGGGGCGAGAGCTCGCCAGGGTGAGGAGCTCGCCGGCCAGCGCCGCTGCCTTAATGGCGAACCCGGGCAGGTGCAACGTACTCCGGCGGGGTGCGTCTACGGCCCGGGCGACGATGCGGTCGAACTGGGCCGAGGTGTAGTTGGTGTCGTCGCCCACGTTGAATATCTCTCCCGAGGCGGCCGGTGCGTGGCAGGCGCTGACGAAGGCCTCGGCGGCATCTAGCGCGAAAAGCCAGTTGTACAGCAGCCTGCGGTCGCCCGTACGTATGAAGAGACCACGGCGGGCCAGTTGGAGCATCTCCAGCACGTCTACGTCCCGGGGCCCGTAGATTCCCGGGGGGCGTAAGACCACTCCCTCCACCCGCGAGTCCGACAGCAGCACCTGCTCCGCTTCGTACTTCGACTGGCCGTAGGTGCCCACGGGGAGGGGGGGCTCAGACTCGGTGAGGGGCAACCGGGAGCTCGCCGGACCCGCAGCCGCCAGGCTGCTCGACAGCACCACCCGCCGGGGCGAACGGGCAGCGTGGGCGCAGGCGTCCAGCACGGCCCGGGTGAGCCCGACGTTGATGTCGAAGAACCGCGTCAGGGGGCGGGCCCGGGTGGCCCCCGCCAGGTGCACCACCACCTCGGCTCCGTCCAGTCCTCGTCGCAGCGCGGCCGGGTCGTCGGGGGGGATGCACACCACCTCGGCTTCGACACCCTGCAGCCACTTCAGGTCTGCGGTGGGGCGCACCAGGGCCACGGGCTCGTCGCCGTGGGCGAGTAAGCGCTCCACCACATGGGAGCCCAGGAATCCGTTGGCGCCGGTGACCGCGATCTTCATGATGGGACACCTCCGTCGAGTCCCCACAAGGGCTCCTAAGGGACCCCGCGGTCGCTTGTCTGTCAACGAAATTCGCCCATTCGGCAGCGTTGGTTCCCACGGGCTTCCGGACTATAGTGGGGCACCTTCAACCTATACCTCTACGAGCGAAGCATTGACGAACCCGGCCCCGACCGAACTCCCTGGACTCTCTTGGCGCAAGGTCGGATTGCTCACGGTGTTGTACTTTGTCCAGGGGCTCCCCTTTGGTTTCTTTTTGTTTACCTTCCCGCTCCACCTCCGCGCCGAAGGCCACTCGCTGTTTAAGATCACGTTTTTGTCCATCGTGAACTTTCCCTGGCTCATCAAGTTCCTGTGGGCGCCCCTGGCGGACCGGTACTTCTGGTCCGCCTTCGGCAGGCGACGGAGCTGGATCATCCCGGCTCAAGGCGGGTTGGTCACCGCGCTGTTGGTCACCGGCGCTCTCACGCCTCACCTCGACCTGATGGGCCTGATGTTGATGTTGAGCCTGGTGAACTTCTTCGCCGCCACCCAGGATATCGGTGTAGACGGCCTCGCCGTGGATATCCTGGACGATCACGAGCGCGGCGTGGGCAACAGCGTTCAGGCGGCGGCGTACAAAATCGGCATGCTCGGCGGTGGTTTCGGGATGACCTTCTTGCTCAAGTCTGGGGTAGGCATCGAGGGGTGCTTTTACGCCATGGCCGGGGCGGTGGCGGTCGCCATGGTCGTGCCGATTCTCCTGCGGGAGCCGCCCCCGCCGTCGCTCATCACCGAGGCCGTGCAGGGACGAAAGAGCGTGGGCGCCTTCGGCCTGCTCCTGTCGTTGTTTAGGCGCCCCGGCATCGTGGTCTTTTTGCTGTTTGTGCTGCTCATCAAGGCGGGCGACTCCATCGCCAACCCGCTGTTTAGGCTCTACCTCAAGGACGCCCACCTCACCCTGAGCCAGATCAACTGGACCATGAATCTGGGGGGCATCGTCGCCACCCTGGTGGGTTCGGCCATCTGTGGCTTCCTGATCATGAAGATTGGTCGGAGCGCGGCGCTCATCATTACCGCCGCCGGGCAGGGCATCTCGCACCTGGCCTGGGCCGTCATGGGGAGCGTGGGGGTGTCCATGCCCATGGTCTGGGGCGCGGCCCTCACAGAGCACCTTGTCTCGGGAATGCTCACTGTGGTGGTATTTACGCTGATGATGGACACCGTCCGCCGGGAGGCGGGGAGCGGGCAGTACACCCTGCTCATGTCCATCTACGGGGGAATTACCTTTGCGCTCAATATCATCGCCGGTGGCATCGCCCAGGCTTTCGGGTACTCGGCGGCTTTCAGTATCGCCGGTGCTATTACCCTGGCATGTCTGGCCTTGGTGTGGCCCCTGTCGAAGTACGGCTACCTGGACGGGAAGCGTCCCGAGATCCCGTAGACGGCTCTCCGGAACAGATTTTTTAGTGACGCGGTCGGGGTTTGATGGCTTCTGTGCTGCCGGTGAGCTTGCGCCGTAGGTTTCGGGCCTTGCCGCTTTCCGGAGACGCCTTCAGGATCTCATCGAGCAGCTTCTTCGCCTGGCGAAATAGCCGCTCCGCCGCGGACTCGTCCCGGGTGGAGCGATACTGCTTGAGCAGCAGCTCGGCCAAGGCGAGGCGGGCCCGTACACCGGTCTTTTCCCATCGGGCTGCCTTGAGCAGCACCCGCTTGGCTTCGTCGAGTCGTCCGGCGCGGATGAGCGCCCCTGCCAGGGAGACCAGCGTGGGCGCGGACCGCCCGCTGAGAGCTGCCGCCTGCCGGAGCACCCCGAGCGCCTCGGTGGACCGCTGTAGTTTGAGCAGGGCGGTGCCCAGACCCATGTGGGCGCGTCGACTCGCGGGGTTCAGCCGCCGAGCTTGACGAAAGAGGCCCACCGCGTCCGAGGTGCGTCCCAAATTCGCCAGAACCTCGGCCAGGTGCAGGGGGGGAGCCGGGTCCAGGGGGTTGAGGCGTGCCGCCTTCCGGAGGCGGATGATCGCGGCGCCATAGTTCGACAGCCTGATCTCTGCAAGCCCCGTGAGGAGCGGAAAGGAGGACACGTACGGGTGTTCGCGGCAGGCCTTGCGGAGCACCACCGCCGCGGCGGCCGTGAAGTCTCGATGCAGAAACGCCATGGCCCGGTCGAAGAGGCGCCGCGCCTTGGGCGGCACGGGATCGGCCAGCCGCGCCATATCCGAGATCACCGCCGACCCACGCTGCACCTCCTTGGCCGTGGGAGAGCACTCGGCCAGGGGGACCAGAACCTGCCGTGCCCGGGCGTACCTGCCGAGCAACGCCAAGGCTCGAGCCAGGGAAATGCGGGGTGGGGCCCAGCGGCGGCGCAGGTTCACGGCTCGTCGCAGGGGTCCGACCGCGTCCGCCGGTTGGCCCGCGGCCAGCAGCACCCGTCCCAGGCGATGGGGGTACTCAGCCTCCTGGGGCGCGACGCGTTGGGCGGCGCGCAGGTGCTTTTGGGCCAGGTCCATGCGCCCGCCGGCCCGCTTCAGGGCGGTCAGGGCCAGGATGTAGTGCGCCAGGGGATCGTCTGGGTGACGTTTCAGGGTCGCTCGGGCCTGTCCGGTCAGAGGCCCCAGGCGTCCCAGGCTGTGGGCGCAGCGCACCAGGGACCGCCAGGCGCCAAAGCGTTCATCTGTGCCCAGGCGCTTTTCCCGTACGGCTTGCCAGTACAGGCGGCAGGCCTGGTGGGTTTCCCCCTTCTGCTCATGTGCGGCAGCACGGACCAGGAGGGTCCCCACCGCGGTTTGGGGGCACCCCCCCGAAAGGAGCGTCGAGATCAGCAACAGGGCAGCAATACGATTCATGGCGGGGCTCAGCATAGCACCGGTGCTGTTGGTTTGGTATATGTCAGCCATGCGCGCCGTGATCCAGAGAGTCAGCCGTTGCGAGGTCCGGGTGGACGGGGAGGTCGTGGGGAAAATCGGGCCCGGGTTGTGTGTGCTGCTGGGCGTGGGGGAGGGCGACGACGAGGCGGATCTGGACTACCTGGTCCCTAAGGTGGTGGGGCTGCGGGTCTTCGAAGACGACCGGGGCCACATGAACCTGGCCTTGGCGGATGTGGGGGGCGAGCTGCTGGTGATCTCCCAGTTCACGTTGTATGGGGACTGCCGTAAAGGCCGTCGCCCCTCCTTCGTCAAGGCCATGACCCCGGCGCCCGCCGAGCGCATGTGCACTGACTTCGCTACGCGGGCCCGCTCGCTGGGCGTCTGCCACGTGGCCGAGGGACGGTTCGGCGCCATGATGGATGTGGATCTGGTGAACAGCGGACCGGTGACGTTGTTGCTGGACTCCAAGAAGCTGTTCTAAGGGGCCCTAA
>JAOZUO010000129.1 GCA_029938605.1 Deltaproteobacteria bacterium
AGCCGGGCGCCTCGACGCCCTGCACTGGACAACTAATATCCGAGCGGGTCCTTAGGCAGTGGCCAGGACCGCGAGCACCCGGATCCCCAGAGCGAGGCAGCGATCGTCGAAGGAGAAGCTGGGAGACAGCAGCAGGGAGGCCGGCTCCGCGGTCTCACCGCCACAACCGAGGGGCACCATTGCGCCCGGGATCTGCTCCAGGTACCCGCTCAATCCGCTGGAAAAGGCCGAGGGCCGAACCGTGGCCAGGCGACTCTCACCGAGGTGATGTCCCACGCAGGTCCGCGCCCTCTGGACGCTGGACTGGTCGTTCACGGTGACGTTCCCCCGGGGCATGATCTTCAACCGCGCCGTACCGCCGTACGCCTCGGCGCATTGGTGAACCACCTCCTCCAGGCGCTGGCGGGAAGACTCCCGCTCCTGGCTGGTCAGACCCCGAAGCTCACCCTCCAGGACCACCTGATCCGGCGGCACGCCGTCCTCCACCCTGGCGGCCATGAAGTGCGTCACCACGCACCGCAAGGCCCCGGCGCCCACCAGATCGGGCACCTCACCGTTGTTCAGCTCGTCTAGCTCCCGCACCACGGCGGAGCCGATCCGGATGGCGTCGATCTTGCGGTGGTGCCAGGGTCGCACCTCCCGGGGACCCCGTAGCTCTAGCTGGAACCGATCCAGGGACGCCATGACCGGCCCTGCCACCAACCCCACCTTGCCCAACTCCAGACCCGGCCACAGGTGCACGGCGAACACCTCATCCACGTCCGCCAGGGCGCCATCCCGGATCATGGCCTGGGCTCCGTCGGAGAGCATCTCCCCTCCGGATTGCCACACAAATCGGATGTTGGCGGACACATCGCTTCTGTGCAGCAGCATGGCAGTGCCCACGAGCATGGCGGTGTGCGCGTCGTTACCCGATACGTGGCTGCACTTGCGCCCGGGACCCGCCTCAGGACGCACTTTCTGGGCGCTCATATCGGCCACGAGGGCTACAGTGCGCTCAGCATTCCACACCTTGAGATCCGCGATAACCCCCATGGCGCTCTGCTCTGGGAATCCGGCCCGGGCGCGTACGCGCAAAGAGGTCTTTTCGAGCTGCTCCACCACCTTGGAAGCGGTCCGCGATACGTCCGGACCCACCTCCGGGTGGTCTGCGAGGTCCTTACGGAAAGCCGCGATGTCTTCCGCTATCTCATCTACTATTTCGAAATCCACCGCCATAAATCAAATCCTATCCCTGTCAGAATAGTACGTTTGTCATGGCATGGTCAACCAAAGTGTGCGCTTTTCCAACAGAAATTCCACATGACGGACATGGTTCCCACGCGCACCTACATGGGCGCCAGACTTGACCCATCGGACCGGGCACGGCTACCCTCTCCCCCTAATGACTACCACCACCGCCAAGGCGCTGCACGCAGTAGGAGGATCCCATGGAGTCCGAGACCCAAATTGTGTCCCTTGAGTATCCAGAGGGCTTGAACATCATCTTCGGCATGTCTCATTTCATCAAAACCGTGGAGGATCTGTACGAGGCGTTGGTCAACACCGTGCCCGGTATTCAGTTCGGGCTGGCGTTCTGCGAGGCGTCAGGAGATTGTCTGGTCCGCGCCGAGGGAACAGACCCCGAGCTGACCCGCATCGCCGTGGACAACGCTCAAGCCGTGGGCGCCGGACACACCTTCCTCATCGTGCTGAGGGATGTGTTCCCCATCAACGTGCTGGATCGCGTGAAGTCCGTGCCCGAGGTGTGTCGAATCTTCTGCGCCACGGCCAATCCCGTGCAGGTGGTGGTGGTCCAGACCGCGCAAGGGCGAGGGGTGTTGGGGGTCATCGACGGATCCGCACCCAAGGGTGTGGAAGACGCCGAAGGCCGACAGTGGCGCCACGGACTCCTGCGCCAGATCGGCTACAAAAAGTAGAACACCAACCAAGTACCCTTCTAGACGATCTAGGGTTTTAGCGGCGGGCCCTAAGGCAAGCGCTGCCGTACGAGATCTCGGCCGCGTTTGACGATGGTCAGGTACCAAAATACCACCCCGAGGGCAAAGGCCACCGCGAGGAGTTGGGCAAAGGTCTGGGCCGCGGGACGGGCCGATTGGAACAGCAGGTTGATCATCCCCACCACGGCCAGCCCCACGCCGATGAACACGATGAACCCCACCGAGCCCTGGGCGATGCGATAGTGCTGCAGGGCGAAGGCCACCTGTCGGAGCAAGGTGGAAAAGGCCACCAACCGCGCGATGAACAGCACCAGGGCCGCTGCGGCGAGCCCGACGGTCATGGTCCCAAAGCGCGCGGAATCGAAGCCCACGCTTCCCATGAGGATCAACGCGACAACACCCAGCACAGCAGACACTCCGCCGATACACAGTGTCACCAATGTGGGCAAGCGCACCTTAGACTCCGCGGGCGCCGCCAGGCAGATCACCTCCCCCACCACGGCCAACGCCAACCCCACCACGGCTGCCAAAGTAGCCGCTCCAAGCAGGGCGGCGCGCACCGTGGCGAGCTGACTCCAGCTATCTCCAAAGAGTCCCAGCACGGTGACCACGGCGGTGGCAGCAACGGCGGCCACAACGAGGGTGAGGTGACCTTCGAACACCAGGCCCAGGCCCCTAACCACACGATACCAACCGGGATCGTTGGCCACCATCTCCGTGGGGCTGATCCGCGCCAGGCCCGACGCCGTACCACAGGTCGCACAGAATTTCTGCCCGGCCGGCAAAGGGGCATTGCAGCCACGACAGAGTCCCGGGCCTTTCGCTTTGTGCCCGCCGCTACGCCTGGCAACCTGCCCCCGGCTCTGGTCCCGCTCGCGAAGCACCTGGCCACAGCCACGGCAAAACGGCGCCACCTCCTCGCCCAGCTCCTCGCCGCAGGTGAAACACACTGGGCCATGGGTCTGGTCCTCACCGGCCTCCTGCTCCACCCGCTGGGACACGACACGCAATTTTTGACGCTGCTGCACCACGCCACAGGACAAACAGAATCTGGCTGACGGATCCACCGCCTCGCCACAATCAGAACAGACTCGGGCAGGTGAAAGCGATTTGCCCTCACGCTCGGGTGTCGCCACGGAATCGGTCACGGTTCACCTCGGCAAATGAACTACAAGGATACAGGGATCCTACGCGCTGCAAAAAGAAAAGTTCGGGGCGGAGGGTTCCCAGGGACTCTTCCGAAGGTCTCGGGACATTGAATAATGTCAAAGCGCCGTGATGAGAGGGGTTCCCGGAGACGGCCTGTGCGGGGAGCGGAGAGCTGAGCGGTGGGCTTCAGGATCAAAAGGTGAAGTGCTGGCCTATCTCAGCTTTGGTGCTTCCCTTGTCCGAAGAAATCGGGCTTCCACCCAAATGCTCAAGAATGCGATCTTCCACAAAGGCGCTCATGCTGATCCCTTTGTGCTCGCAGTACTTCTTCACCCGATCATAGACTTCTCCCCGTACCGAGATCGAGCGTCGTTTTTGCGAATTCGCCATAGACTTCTCCAAAGTATTTTTATCCACATACCCGCGTTAAATCTATCCTCCGGGCACCAAGCACAAGAATGGTGATTATCCGGGCGGCTGTCAAGAGCAAAGTCCTCAGAACTACGCCAAAATCCAGCGTTTTATTCCCTGGATTCCGTTGTTTTCGAAACCTTACAGCACCACCGCAGTTCAATGGATTCGAATCTGCGGCGGGAGGCCAAACCGCCAGTTTCCCAACCACTGCCAACCACTGGATGATGTCACCTATCTTGAGATCGTGCGGTATCCGGACGACGAGGACGGTATCCGGACTCTGGGGGGCGGTGGGCCACCCCTCCCGGCTCCCGCCTGGCCACCAGTGACCCGATGGCGGCTCTGGCACCAGGTTTGCAAGGCACCAGGACCATGAATGTGCTCGCAGGTATGCGCCGGGCGAATCGGCCCCGGGAACGGCTGGGCCGACTTGGTGCTCAGGCCCTGGGAGACGCCGAGCTTTTGGCCGTGGTGCTGGGGCACGGCACCCGGGCCGCCGACGCCTTGACCACGGCCTCTGTCATAGTGGAGCGCCTGGGTTCCTTGTCGGCCCTCCTGGGTGCCGACCCGGCGGAGCTCAGCCGCCTTCCCGGCGTCGGGCCCGCCACCGCTGCGCGTCTAGCCGCCGCCGTGGAGTTGGGCACGCGCGCCCTGTGGCAACAGACCAGCCCATGCCCGCGACTTCGCTGCGCCCAGGATGTACACCGTCTGATGCAGCCCACCATCGCCGGCCTTCCCAAGGAGGTCTTCTGGGCCCTGGCCTTGGACGCGCGCCATCGCCTATTGCGACAGCTCCGCATCGCCGAGGGAAGCCTCCTGTCGGTGGATGTGCATCCAAGAGAGGTGTTCCGGCCCCTGATCCGCCTTGGAGCGGCAGCCACGATTCTGGTGCACAACCATCCCAGTGGAGATCCCCAGCCCAGTCCGGACGACCTGAACCTCACCCGCCGCCTTCGGGAAGTGGGCCTGCTGACGGGGATTCCTGTGCTGGACCACGTGGTGGTGACCCTTAAGGACTACGTGAGCCTTGAAGAACTGTGATCCACCGGATCCCTGAGGCACAAATCCGAGCCTTGGCGTTGTGGACCTGTTGCTCATCGCGTGCTATCTTTCGTCGTCACGAGAACAGCGCCGCAGTCTGCGGCTCAGGGCGTCGTCGTCAGAATGAAACACCGACGGTCCCTTAAGGCACTCGACAGGTCTTTCCATGGATGTCCGTTGCGACCAATGCGGGATAATCTACGAATTCGAAGACGAGCGGGTCGGCGAAACCGGCATCACCGTGAAGTGCACCTCCTGCGGTCACATCTTCAAGGTGTTCAAGGCCGCGGCTAAGACCGCTGAGCCTGCCTCCGAACCCGCCGCCCAGAAGCCGGTGCCCGCTGAACCCGCCGACCCGGCCCAAGACAAGAAGCAGGGTGACAGGCGGTGGCTAATCCGCAAACCCTCAGGCGAGATCTTCAAGTTTCGCGAGCTCACCACCCTCCAGCAGTGGATCGTGGAGCAGAAGGTCTCCCGGGAAGATGAGATCTCCCGAACGGGAAAGGTGTGGGAACGGCTGGGTGCCATCAAAGAGCTGGCGCCATTCTTCAAGGTGGTGGACAAAGCGCGTGCGTCGGAGGAGGTCCCCAGAATGCCGGCGGACATAGCCGACGGCGACGCAAAGCTGCTGTCTGAGACGCCGCTGTCCAAGCCCGCTCCTGTTCGAGCGGATCTGTTGGACGATCGGGCCGAACCGGACGCCATGCCCGAGAAGATCATCAAGGAGGCCTCGGAGAAGTTCTCCATGGGCGAGCGGGCCGCTCCCTCCACTGCCGAGCCGGCGTTCCCCACGGGCAAGATCCAGGTGGGGACCGACACCGGGAACAAGCAGGCAGCCTGGGAACGCGACACCGGCGCCCTTGAGTCCCTGGACACAGCCGCCGACTCGGAAAGTTTCGACAACGAGGATCTCGCCGCCGTGCGCAGCGGCAACCACATGGGCAGAAACGCGCTGATCATCGTGCTGGGTCTGGTGATCGGGCTGGGCGGTTTCTTTGCCTGGACCAAGTGGGATCATATCAAGGAGCTGTTCTCCGGCAAGAGCAACCCCACCAGCGGCTCCTACCATAAGGGTCGTACGGCATTTCACGGCGACACTGACGCCTCTTTCAAGCGTGCGCTGGCCCTCTTTCTCCAGATCTATCAATCCAAGTCGAGCAAGGTCACCGGCGCCCAACGCGCCAACGCCCGGGCAGGCCAGGCCGAGGTCTATGCCGCCTGGGCCCAGTACCTCAAAGACGACGCCCAGGACATTCGCGCCGACGCGCTGCTGCTCGAAAAGGGAGGCGTGGCGGGTACTCCTTCCAAGGATCCCCGGCCCCTACGCGCCCGTGCGGCCCGCCTGGACAAGGACGCCAAGGCCAAGGCGAATCTCGCCCTGCGATACGCCCGATCAGCGCACTTGATGGCGCAGAACCTTGAGACCAAGCGCGCCGTGGCCGAGGCGAGCCGGGTGGCCGGTCTCCCCATCGGGCAGGTAAATAAGCTCGTCCTGGCGGCGGCGCAACTAGGCAGCGCCGACCCCGAGTTGGGATACACCAGGGCCATGATCGCCTACGATCTGGGCAAGCTCACCCAGGCCCAGAAAAGGCTCCGCTCCACCATCGCGCAGTGGAACCAGAAAATGGGCAAACCCTTTTTCCGAGCGCAGATGCGATTGGCGAGGGTGTACTACATGCGGGCCCGGCACGCCGAAGCCATCTCCGTGCTGCAGTCCATTACCAGTCGGAACCCTTCTCACGCGCGAGCCCAACGCCTGCTGGACAAGCTCAACGCCGGCTCCAAGGTGGTCGCCGTGACCAAGACCGAGGTGGACGCCGGGGTCATCGCCCCCGACAGCACCGCCTCGATGGGCGTCGAGCCCGGCATGCGGCCCAAGCCCGGCAGTGACGAGCCCTCTGGGAGCTACGACACGCTGGTACGCAAGGCGGGTCAGCTCGCCTACAGCGGCAAGAGCAGCCGGGCGCTGACCTACTACCGAAAAGCACTCGAGCTCAAGTCTTCGGGTGTGGAAGCCCTCACGGGCGTGGGCTACTGTTATATGGACCTGCGACAGACGGGCCAGGCCATCAAGCACTTCCGCAGAGCCCTCGGCATATCCGGCGCGTACGGCGAAGCCCTCATCGGCATCGCTGAGGCGTTCCAACGATCCGGACGCAAAAAGCAGGCGCTGCGCTACTACAAAAAATACCTGCAGAACCACCCCTCCGGCCGGCGGGCCGTACTCGCCAAACAGAATATCAAGGAGCTGGAGGACAAGCTGGGCGTGAGCGCCATGCAACCCATGGACCCCCCAGCGGTCATGGACCGGCCAGCGGTCATGGACCGCCCGGTGGTCATGGACCGCCCGGTGGTCATGGACCGCCCGGTGGTCATGGATCGCCCAGCACCCATGGTGCGCGAGCCGGCGCCCCGACCGCCCGCCATGCGCCGTGCCCCAGCCAGGGTCACCGAGCCACCGCCGGCCATGAACTGAACCGGCGCCAATCCATCCAACCACTTGAAGATCCGACGCGCCACGGGGAATGAAACCACCGCCTCGCCGGTTGCTTCTGGCGATGGACCGATAGAAAAGAGGTAGGTATGAGACTCTGGATGGCCTCCGTGATCCTCTCCACCCTGTTCATGGGACCGGGTGGTAGCTGCATGGGAACAAGCCCTAAAAAATCGAGCTCCCAGGGCGCCGAGCCCGCGTCCGTGGTGGTGATCAATCTACACGGCGCGATGACAGAGACCGGCGACGATGGCCGCCTTTTCAGCTCCACTGCCAGCCTGCGGGCCGTGATCAAGCGTCTGCGTGAAGCCCGTGAAAGCAAGAAGGTGGACAAGGTGGTGCTACGCATTGGTCAACTGCGCACGGGTTGGGCGCAGCTCACCGAGCTCCGCTCAGCCGTGGCCACCACAAAAAAGGCGGGCAAGCGCGTGATCGCGCACCTCGACGACGCCGGTAACCGAGAGTACTACCTGGCCTGCAGCGCCGACGAGGTGGTGATGTCCGAGTCCGGCTCCCTGTGGTTGGTTGGGGTGTCGGCCCAGGCTCTTTTCTTACGCGGTCTGCTGGACAAGCTCGGCATCGAGGCGGAGTTCCTCCACGAGGGCAAGTACAAAGGCGCGGCCGACGCCCTGACCCGAAAAACCATGTCGCCGGCCATGAAGGAGGCCCTCGGCGCGATCCTCGACAACACCTTCGCCTCCCTGGTCAAGTCCGTGACCCAGGGACGGAAACTATCGGCGGCCAAGGTGAAACAACTCATCGACCAGGCGCCCCTCGGGGCCGAGAAGCTCAAGAGGTTGGGGCTCATCGATCGCATCGCGAATCACGAGGCCGACACCCACAAGCTGGCCGCGGGGGGGTCCATCAACTGGCGCTTCGGCAAGAAGAAAAAGGACCAGGGAGCCCTACGCAACCTCATGGAGCTGTTCAAACCCAAAGCCCTGACCCGTCCGCCATCGACTCCCCATGTGGCCCTGGTGTACGCCGAAGGTGAGATCGTGTACGGGCCTCGTCGCCGGGGCCTGTCCGTGTCACCCCACGTGGCGTCACACCACCTGATCACCGTACTCGATAAGCTACGTACGCAAGAAAACGTCAAGGCCGTGGTGCTGCGCATCAACAGCCCCGGCGGCTCGGCCCTGGCCTCGGACCTCATCTGGCACGCCGTCAAGCGCCTGCGTGCCGTCAAGCCCGTGGTGGTCTCCATGGGTGACGTCGCCGCCTCCGGGGGCTACTACATCGCCTCTCCGGCTACGCGGATCTACGCGCAGCCCATGACCCTGACGGGCTCCATCGGCGTGGTGGGGGGCAAATTCAACGTGGTGGGCCTGATGGAGAAGCTCGGCGTTACCAGCCAGACCCTTACCCGCGGCGCCAGGGCGGACATCTTTAACCTCACCCGCCGGTGGAATCCCGCCGAGCGCAAGGTGATCCAGAAGATCATGCACCGCACCTACAAACAGTTCATCGCACGGGTGGCGCTGGGGCGGAAACTGACCGAGGCCCAGGTAGAAAAAGTCGCGCAGGGGCGTATCTGGAGCGGCCAGGCGGCCCTGGACCACAAACTCGTTGACCGGCTCGGTGGAATGCTGGACGCCGTGGCTGACGCCAAGGGGCTTGGAAAGCTCAACCCCAACGCCAAGACGGCCGTGTACCCGCGCCCCAAGACCTGGATTGAGAAGCTCCAAGAGGGGCTCGGCGGCTCAAACACCAAGGTGACCCAAGCGATCATGGCCGAGCTCACTGGTCTGGGCTTGGGCCCAGAGCTCATGGGAGTGTTCATGGCGCTACGTTCATGGCGACGGGAGCGGGTGTTGACCTGGATGCCCATCATCGTGCGCGTGAAATAGACCGCCCCACGCCGGTTCTCAAATCTCGTCCAGACCCTCCACGATACGGTCCGGACCGCTGGCCTCCAGGGCGGCGCGATCCACGGTGCCCGACGCCACCGCGATGCAGGCGAAGCCGTTGTCCCGTGCCGCACGCACATCCCGCGGGGTGTCACCCACCACCACCACCTCGTCGGGCCGCAGCCGACGGTGCAGGTGATCCGCGGCGCGGCGGGCGGCCACCCCGACCAGCTCCGCACGATCCGCGGAGTCGTCCCCATAGCCCCCACAGACAAAGTACTCGGCGAGCTCTGCGCGCTCGAGCTTCATGCGCGCGGCCTCACGGATGTTGCCTGTAGCCACTGCCAGCAGGTGACCCCCTGCGCGCAGCCCGTCGAGACCGGCCCGCGCCCCAGCCAGCACCCGAAACCGCTTCGACTCCCGTACGGCGGTGGGCAGGTGCACCAGGTACCGCTCCAGCACCGCGTCCACCTCTTCGGGCCTCGGGTGCCGCCCCAGCGAGGCCCGAAACCCCTCGTCAATGATGAGCGGATCCGTCTTTCCCGCCGGACGCACCGTTCGCATGGCGCCACCGACCCCGTGCAGATCGACAAAGGCCCGCTCCAAGGCCACGAAGCCGGCACCGCCACTGAGCAGAAGCGTGCCGTCGATATCGATGAGATAGACGATCACCGACAGACTATAACATTTGGGCCCTGTAACTGAATTACGATCCGGCCCGGGCCAGGGTCAACACCTCCACCCGGGCGGCGCCGGCCCGTACCAGGGCCGCTGCGCCCGCCCTCACTGTGGCCCCCGTGGTCATCACGTCATCCACCAACAGCACCGCGCGGCCACGGATCCTTGCCGGGCGCCTCACGGTGAAAACCGAGGCCGGTAGACGTCGGCGCGCCGACGGGCTCAAAGACGCCTGGGCGGGGCGGTCGAGCGGCTTGGTCAACACCGTGGCCCACACGGGTGGAAGCGAAGCTCCGACCCGGCGCGCGCCGCGGAGTAACTCCTGCACCTGATTGAAGCCCCGGCGTCGCATCCCAGCCGCGGACAGGGGCACCGGCACTACTACCTCGGAGCCAGCAGCAGCCCGCTGCAGCGCCGGCGCCAGGAGCTCCCCGAGGGAAGAGGCCAGGTCCAGCTGCCCACCGTACTTGCACCGGCGCAGAGCCCGGGCCAGCTCTCCGCCCCACAGGTAGGCCGATCGAGCCCGATGAAAGCGCGGGGGAGCACGTCGACAATGGTGACAAGGATCCCGCCAGCCAGGAGCACCACACACAGGACAGGCTGGCCCCGTAAGCCTTTCCAGGGTCACGGCGCATCCGGAGCAGAACACGTCCCGGGATCTGGGCAGGGGCTCGGAGCAACCCGCGCACAGGGGCGGGGCGACCCAGTCCCACAGGGGAGCAAGCAACGTCAGGTGTAGCGGCGGTTGGGTTCGCATGTTCAGGTTATCGGCCCAATCCATTTTGGGTTGCTCATAAATCCTGGGGTATGTCGGGCATTGTTGCGGGCCAGGGAAGACTTGGACCTCGGCTTCGGGTACAAGAGAAACGCCAACAACAGGAGATCTGTCTATGAGGAAAACGAACCGTTTCGAGGGGCGCTGGCCCCTGGTCGTCGGGATCATCGCAGTAGCCCTGCCGATGGTTACCGGCGCTGTCGTTTGGGGAGATCCGGGACAGCGCGACCAACGGTCCCTATGGAAAGACCCCCCTCTCACGGGGAGGGCAGCGAAGAAGCAGCGAGTGCTCGACAAGATCCCCGGCGATCCCTCCGTGCTGGTGAACGTGCGCTACGAGCACCTGCCCGCCACGCACGATATGACCCTGCTGGGCAAGGCGGCACTGCCCGCCCTGGAGCGAGGGCTCACCCACAACGTCAAGCCAGCGGTGCGTCAACGCATCGCCTGGGTGCTCACGGACCTGGCCGACCACCACAGCCGCCGCGTGCTCCGCGCCGCGCTCAAGGACTGGAACAGCACCGTCCGGCGACAGGCGGTTCAGGGCCTGGCCGCCATGGGAGATCTCGGCGCCGAGAAGCTGCTCTGGCAGCGGTACGACGATCCCGAGGAGACCGAGAGCGTCCGAACCGCCGCCATCAAGGCCCTGGGCCGCATCGGCGCCATCAAGTCAGCGCCGCGACTGCTTCGCCTCCTCGCCGACAAAAAAGACAAGCTGTCGTCTGGTACCCGTGGGGCGGCCCTGCAGGGGCTGTGGGACCTGCGTCACCGCCTGGGGACCAAGGCCCTCCGCCGCACCCTCACCCTGGCCCTGGCCAGCGATGACGCGTACCTCAATACCTTCGCGGCGGCCGGGGCAGCAGAGGTACGTGACTCCTCTCCGGCGGTGCGCCGCGGGCTGATCAAGCGGCTTCGACACCCCAACGCCGACGTGCGAAACCTGGCCGTCTACGCCCTGGGTGAGATCGGCCACAAGGGCTCTGTGGCCAGTCTACGCAAGCGACTGAGCTCAGCACGATCGGCACGACTGCTGAACAATATCGCCTTTGCCCTGAGAAAGATGGGAGACCCCCGGGTAATGGATTTGCTCGGTGGGCTCCTGGCGCATCGCCTGGCCATCATCCGCCTGAACGCGGCCTATGTGCTGGGCGACATCGGAGATCCGGCGGCCATGGGGTTGCTGGCCAAAGCCTTGAAGGACCCCACTGACTTCGTCCGCGCTTCGGCCATCAACGCCTTGGGACGGCTGGGAAGCCGCAAGGCGTTGCCTCTATTAACCCCCCTGTTGACCACCCCGAATCTCTCCTTGCGCGTGGAGGCGATCTTCGCCTTGAACCGCCTCACCCAGGGTGGATACAACAACCTCATCGCAAAGGATCTGCTGTTTCACAAGCGATCGTCCATCCGAAAGATGGCGGCGGTGGAGTTGGCTCGTCACAAGGACATCCGGTCCATCCGACCGCTGGCATTCTGCCACGCCAAGGGGCGCTGTAGTAGCTGGACCCTCGCCAGATCCCTGGAGGACATGCCCTCCTGGCGAGCCACCGGTCCGCTACTGGTGGCCTACAGCCGCACGTTATCGAGCTACTCGTCGGGTACCAATCGGCTCCTGCGTGGGGTGGGTAAACGGAAGCTCAAGCCGGGTCACCGGGAGCTGCTCCGCAGCCTGCTCACCATCGGCAAGTGGAAGCCCACCCAGCGCCGACCGCTGCTGCGACTGCTGGGGCGTCTCAAGGACCGGAGCGCCCGGGGCGCCTACTGGGGGTTTCTGGAGAGTCGGGATCGGTTGACGCGACTAAACGCCGCCTTCGCCCTGGCAAACCAGGGCTATGGTCGCGGGCGGAAGGTGCTACTCAACGCCCTGACCCAGGCCGCCCCGCGGATCAAACGGGGCGCTGCGGATCTGCTTCGCTCCCTCACCCACAAAAAGATCCGCGCCTCCGTGCACACAGAGCTCAAGAAAGCCCTCAGGGGCCACGGACCGGACACGCGCCTGGCGGCGGCCTATGCCCTCACCCAATGGGATGCCAAGGCCGGGGTGAAGATCCTCCTTGGGGCCCTGGGCAATCCCAACAGACGCGTGCGCCACGAAGCGGCCTACTACCTCATGCGACCGGAGATGCGGCCCCACCGGGAACTCGTGGCCAAAGCCCTGGCAGTCCAAAAATCCCCGGTCCTGCGCGGCACCCTACGCCGCATCCTGCGCCAGATCACGCCGGGCACCCTGAAAAAAATATCGGGATGGGTAACCCTCTGAACGAGCCCATCCAGAGGCCGGAGGTTTCTCGCTGGTGGGCGCTGCCGCTAGCGCTCAGCGTAGCGGCCACCGGGATCCTGTGGGACCCCCAAACCTCCTCCTACGGCACTCTCAAGGGTGTTGCGCTCCCCCTGGGCGGTCTAGCCACGGTGGTCGCCGCCTGGATCAGAGTACACAGGGGCGCCAGCTGGGATCTGGGGGGCCCGCTGGTCGCGGTGCTGGGCCTGGTGGTCTGGGCCGGAATCAGCCTCTGGTGGACTCCATCTGGGCCGGCCGGGCTGAGCGATCTTGCACTGGTCACCGCGGCGGTGACGCTGCTTCTGGCCGGGCGGGTGCTACTCCAAGGAGAGGGCGCGGCGCGGGTCCTGGCCACGGCCATGGCCGGATCGGGCCTGGTGGCCTCGATGGTGGCACTGGCTGAATACGGGTTGGGCCACAGGTTGATCCTGGGCACCATCGGCAACCCAAACCATCTGGCCATCTACGTGGCCGCCACCGGGCCGGCCCTGGTGTGGGTCGCCTGGTCATGGGGTATCAGTTCCACGTCCCGGAAAAGCGTTCCGGATTGGCGCCTGCTACGCTTGGGCCGCCTGGTGGCCCTGTTGGTACTGTTGGCCATCCCCCTGGCCACCATCTGGTTGACCGGCTGCCGCAGCGCATGGCTCGCCGTCGGGGCGGGGCTTCTCGTCACCGGGGCCCTGACACGCCCCACCCGACGGAGCCGTTGGCTGGCCCTGGGAGCCACGCTAGCGCTGGGTCTGGTACTGGGCGGGGTGGCGACCCTGGTGTTGGGCTCTGCAAATACGTTCCGGGACCCGAAACCAGCCTCATGGCAGTGGCAGCAGAGGCTGGGGGGGCGAATCTACCTGGCGCGTATCTCGACGACGTTGTTTCTGGCGCGCGCCGCAAAGGGCCACGGAGTGGGCAGCTTCGCCCTGCGCTTCCCCGAGTACCAGGCCGCCCGCCTCGCGGCGCATCCCGAGGAGCGGTCCCTGTGGACCAACGCTCACACCGCCCACTTCGAACCGCTGCAGGTGCTGGTGGAGCTTGGGCTTGTAGGCGGACTGCTCATGATCGTAATCACCATCTTCGCGATTGTTGCCATGGTGGGAGGCCGGTCCCCACCGCCCCCGCGCCGGTTGGTGGCAGCCGCAAGTCTGATGATCCTGGGGGTCGCCGGCCTGGCGGAGGGGAGCCTCCACACTGTCGCGCTCCTGACCCTGGCCACAGCCAGCGCAGCGCTCCTGTGGGAGCCCGGCGCGAGCCGCGTCGGTGCGCTGCAACGGGCCACCTGGGTCGCGGCGGTTCTGGCCTTTACGACCTCTGCCCTGGTCATCACCGCCGCTCGAGCATACGCCGCCGATACCCTCATTGCCCAATCGCATCTGGCTGCCTCCTCCGCACAACGGCTGACCCTACTACGAAGGGCAGAAAGACTCGCGCCCAACCCGGGCCGCGCACGCTTCTACCTGGGCCTGGCCCTGGCGCGCCAAGGTCGACCGGACCTGGCCTCCCAGGCCCTGCGCCGGTCCGCACGGGACTTTTCCAACCTCGGCACCTTCCTCGCGCTGGGCAACGCACACATGGCCCGGAACCGCTTCCGAGAGGCTGCCCGGGCCTACGGGCTCGCTGCCTATCACCACCCACGGTACGCCGCCGCCCACCACAACCTCGGCTTGGCCCTCAAACGTCTGGGCCAAACCCGGGCCTCGCGCAGGAGCCTGGACAGAGCTCGACGAATCTGGCCCGGACGTTGGATGGATCCCTGGCGGATCCGTGCCATCCAACGCCTGATCCCACCGGCCCACGGGCCGTCCTGAATTGCGACGATCTCTACTTCTGAGGACTCTCTTCGGCCAGGGCGTCCCATTCACCGCTGAGGAGCTCGTTCTTGAGACGGCTTCGAAGATCGTCGAGATCTCGCGGCGCGGGCAGCTGCTGATACAGCGCCACCACATCCCGCACGGGGGGGCTGGGCTTCAGTGCCTCGGGGGACATCTTGCGGAGCGTCACCTGGGTGCCGGACACCACGTCTTGGATGAATCCCTTTTTCAGGGCCACTCCCAGCCGCGATGGACAACGACAGGGGTTCATGGGGTGCACATGCTCACAGCGTGGCGCGAGGTAGTCGACGATCTTCTTTTTCGCCCTCGACAGCCGAACCTTCAGAGCGGCCGGGGTGATCCCCAGGCTCATAGCGGCCTGGGCGGGCTTGGCGTCCAGCATCACCACCATCACGAAGGCCATTCGCTCGCCCAAGCTCAGACAGTTCAGCACAGCGGTCATGCACCCCTGCTTGAGCTCCCAAAGCAGCAGGCTCCTCTCCGAGTCCGAGAGCCGGTCCGTCGGGGTGACCTGTGTGGGATCTCCCCGGATGGTGTCGTCCAGAAAGTCGAAGGTGATCCGAGCGCTGCCGTCGAGACTTCTCAGGGCCACGTACACGCCGATCTTCATCAGCCACGCACTCATCCGCTCGCCATCGGGGAGCATGTCCCGACCGATGTAGGCTCGGAGAAAAACCTCCCGGGTCTGTTCTTCAGCCCGCTCGAAGTCGTTACCGACCCGGTAGGCAAAATTATAGACGCCGTCGAGATGATGCTCAACGATGTGAAAAAAACCCTTGTCGTTCACAGTTTTATGTGACCCACATGACTGATATTTTGGTAGTTCTTAACACGGATCCACGGAGGACGCCAGTATTGCGGCAGCCATGGGGCGTGAGAGGACGACGGTGATCCGAGTAAGTCCTTAGCCGAGATTGGCGAAAAGCTGCTGCAGGGCCCACACCTCGCGTGCGCGCAATCCGGTGTATTGTACGCCGATGCCAACGTCTGGCTGAACCCAGCGAACATGGCCTTCCACCTCTACGGGCGCGTCCAGCTCAGGCAGTGAGAACTTCACGCGGACTACAGCTCCGAAGGGAATGACAGACTCCAGGTTCATGAACAACCCCCCCAGGGACATGTTCCGGGTCACCGTATCGTAGACCTGACCCTCGTGGATCAACTCCACTGGAATCTCGATGTCATAACGCTGCTGAGCGCGTCTACAGCTGCCGTCGTTCAACACAACCTCCGCGTTTCGCCATCCACTATCGGACCGTTCCCGCCGTCAGTCAAGCCAGGTCTGGTGTTCCCGTGTGGGGAGACGAGCCGCGCTATTTGCGGACGTCTATGAGGGCCTTCTGACGCAGGGATTTTACCCACGCCGCGGTGCGCTTGGCCGCCCGGATTCGATAGAGTCGTGACTTGAGTCGACGTTTGATCTTGTCGAAAGGTAGCGCCTCGGACTCCTTACGCGCGTGGATGTACACGATGTAAAACCCCGAGTCCGTGGAGATGGGGCCAACCACTTTTTTTGCGCCCTTCTGGGCGAAGACCGCGGTCTCCACCTGGGGAGGTAAGGTTCCCCTTCCCACTTCGCCGAGGTCTCCCCCACGAGACCGGGTTTCCACGTCATCGGAGATCTGCCGCGCCAATGCGCCAATGGTGACCTTCCGGGCCCGCAGTTGCCGGACCAACCTGAGCGCGCGCCTCCGCTGATTTGCGCGGCCATAGCGCCCCGTGGCCGAACGGTCCACCCGTAAAAAGATCTGGCTCAGCTTGAGCTTCAGACCCACACCCATCCGCGCGACGCTCTTTTGGTAGTGCGCACGAACCTCCGTCCAGGAGATGCTGATCCGAGAACGCACGGCGAGGTTGATGGTCTTGAGGCGCAGGATCTGCTTCCGCAGGTCTTCGCGATAGCTGGCAAAGGGGTACCCCTCCTGGGCCAGGGTGGCGATGAGCTCCTTCAAGGTGAGCTTGTTTTGCCGAAGAACGGTCTGGATGGCCTTGTCCACGTCCCCATTACTCACCCTCAGCTTCCGCTTCTTGCCCTCCTCCTCAATGAGAATGGCGTCCACGAGCTTGACGAGCTCCCGACGCTGCAGCATGTGGAACTGCCGCTGCCGGACCTTGGGATCGCGGATCTGCGCCAGCTTCGGAAGGAACTCACGCACGCGCGTGTTGAGCTCCGAGAGCAGGACGATGCGCTCGTTGACCACCGCGACGATGCGGTCCACAATCTCGGCCTGGGCCGTCGCGGGATACAGAACCGCGACACCCACGGCCATTGCCAACACCCAACGAATTTTCGGGTTTCTCATGGTCTCTCCGGGACGGTACACAGCCCAGCGCGGGCTACCGCCTGTCCGATTGGGCCATTGTGAGTACGGGGAGGGTTGCCCGGCGCCAGTGTAGCGGGGGCTACTTCATGGGCTTGCGAAGACGCACGGGTCCGCCGCGACGCCCCATACCGCGACCGCCACCACGCCGAACTCTGCGACCGGGGAAACCCTTCCGCCCACCCATTCGCTTACCCATGCGGCTACGCCGGCGACCCATGCCACCGCGCCTTCCACGAAGGCCGCGGCGCCCCTTGGACCCACGACGCTGGATGGTGGTATCGATCTTCACCGCCGCGAGCTTGGCGTCGTACACCGTGACCTTGGCCTTGGCGCGGAGTCCCTTCTTGAAGCCTTCAAG
Source organism: Deltaproteobacteria bacterium (assembly GCA_029938605.1). Lineage (GTDB taxonomy): Bacteria > Myxococcota_A > Polyangia > HGW-17 > JAJRWW01 > JAJRWW01. The sequence goes on from JAOZUO010000129.1 coordinate 17,125, forward strand.
GGCCTGGCGGCGCTTGTCGCGCAGGATTCGCGTGACGATCTGCTGCTTCACCTTCGGGTCGTCCACCTTACGGTTGATGGCCTTGCGCCGGTGGGTCAACTTGATGATGTGCCAGCCGAGCTTGGACTTGACCGGCCCGCCCACGTCTCCACGCTTCACGAGCTTGAAGGCGGCCTCAATGACCTCCTTGGGTACACGCTTGTCGGTCTGGGTGAAGTACCGGAGATCCCCGGCACGGCGCTTGGTGGCCTCATCGGTGGAGTACTTTTTAACCAGCGCGCGGAAGGCCCGCGGGTCGTTGCCCTTGGCCTTGACCTCGGTCAGAACCTTGGCCGCCGTCACCTTGTCGGCCAGCAGGATGTGCGATGCGCGCACGGTCTCGGGCTTGTTGTACTGAGCCTTGTGCTTGTCGTAGTAGGCCCCAACGTCCTGGTCGGAGATGGCCGAACGCTTGACCTTCTCCTCCACCACGCGCTGGCGAAGACGCTGGATCATCACCTGGCGCAGCATCCTGACCACGTCCGGGTGCTTGGAGAAACCGCGCCGCGCGGCCTCCTTGGCCAGGACCTCGAATTCGATCATGGAATCCAGGAGAGCACGCTTCTTCTCCAGGGACTCGTATCGCCCCCGCACGTAGCGGGACATGCGGTTGATACGCTCAGCCAGATCGCCCACATTGATGACGATGTCGCCCACCTTGGCCAGCTCGAGCGCACGATCTTTTTCCGGGATGATGGATTTTTGGGCCTCCGGTTTGGCGGCCGGCTTGGCCACCACTTTACCCGGAGCAACTGCTTTCATGGGCGCGGCAGCTTTCTTTTTCGGGGCAGCTTTCTTTTTCGGGGCCGGGGCCATGGCCGGAGCCACAGCCTGGGCCAGCAGAGTGGAGGTTCCCACCACGGCCACCGCCACAACGGGGACGGCCCAGGCGATCCAACGATTGAGTTTTCGTTTCATCATGAGGTTCTACTCCCAATACGTAAGGCGCGCGGCCGATTAATGCCTGTGACCATGGTGACCACCACCACGGGGGGGACGTCCTTGTCCGGGCCTCGGGTGCCGACCTCCACGCCCCCGCCGCGGCGCGGGAGTGGCCATATCGATCTTCACGAGAGTAAGCCGCTCTTCGAGGATCTTCTTCTCGGGCCGGCTCGCCTTGAACTCACCCTTGAGCTTTTTGATGAAGGCTTTCTTCTTCTCCTGCCACTTGTCGCGCATGACGCGCTTTTTCACGTGGAGGCGAGCCTGTCCATAGGTCCGCTTGCGGGCCGGACGACGACCGGTGAAATAGATCACGTGATAGCCCATCTTTGTCTTGATGGGACCCACCACGGTGCCCGGCTTCTTCAGAGGCCAGGCAGCGTCCACGATGGCCTTGGGGATCTGGGCCAGGGAGCCGCGCGCCAGACCACGGACCTTACCGGTCTTGTCGAAGTAGCGCAGATCGCCGGCCCTGGACTTGGTGGCCTCGTGGGAGGAGTGCTTCTGCACCAGGCGCCTAAACTCCACCCGGCTCTTGCCCTTGGCCGCGGCAGCCACCTTGGTAGCGATGCCCATGTTTTTGACCAGAATGTGGCTGACCCGCACGAGCTCGGGTTGGTTGTAGTCTTCCTGGTGCTTCTCGAAGAAGGCCTTGAGCTCGGCGTCGGTGGGCTCGGCGGTCTTGAACTCCGTCCGCAACTGTCGCATGAGCTTGGAGACCATGAGGTTCTTGAGGGTACGCTGAACGTAGGCGTCCTTCTCCAGCCCCTGGGCCTTGGCTGCGGCGAACTCGAGCACGGGCATAATGAACTCCCGCTCGAGGTACTGCTTCTTGCGATCGATCTTGGTGTACCGACGCCGGTTGAACACCGACTGGCGATGGATGCGGTCGTAGAACTCACCCTTGGTGATCTTCTTGCCATCCACTACCGCCAAAACCACGGCCCGCTCCTCGGGGCTTAGCTTGGGTACGGGTCGCCGACCGGGGCGATCCTTCTTGGTGGTTTTGCCCTCGGGGGGCTGATCTTGGCTCTTCTTGCAGTCGACCACCCAGACGGCGCCCAGTAGCAGCGCCAACCCGAAGCCGATCAGACGCGATTTCCTCATCGCAACTCTCCTGTGTCTTCCACCCCGGAAAAAGGCCAACATGGCCCTGGTGTTCGTTTTACAAATCTTGTCCGGGGTAACGGGGCTATCTTCATGAAATTAAGCCGTTTTAGTGAGTACTTTCCCTAACACTGGCCAGGAGGTGATGCAAGCTCTTTTTAGCTTCAGACAGCCTATCAGCGTCCTCTGAGGACTTCAGGCGATGCATCAACTTGAAATCAGGGGAAAAGGTGTAGCGTCGGGGTTGGGCCAAGACCAGGTCACGGATCCAGGCGGGTGACAGGGGAGTAGTCTCATCTAGCACCAGGATCAAACGACTTCCCGTAAGCTCCACGGCCCGGGCCTGCAGGCGGCGGCCCAACCCCTTGAGCACCATGAGGTCCGCCAGCAGAAACACCTCGGGTGGCGGAGCGCCAAAGCGGTCGGCCATCTCCGCCACCACAGCCTCGGCGTCGGACTCCCCGACCACGTCGGCCAGACGGCGGTAGTAGTGCAGCCGTTGGCCCGCTTCGGACACGTAGTCGTCCGGAATGTAGCTCGCCACATCGCTTGCCAGGTCTGGATCGAGCTCGGATTCCAAGGGCTCGCCCCTCAGCTCAGCCACGCACTCGGACATGATGCGCGTGTACTCCTCGAAGCCCACCGCCGCGATGCTACCGGACTGCTTGGCCCCTAGCAGATCTCCGGTGCCCCGGATCTCCAGGTCCGTGGTAGCCAGGGCAAATCCCGCGCCGAGATCACTGAAGCGCTGGAGGGCCTCCAACCGCTGGCGGGCCTCGGGGGTGAGAGCCGTCATGGACGGGACCATGAGCAGGCAGAAGGCACGGACCTTGCCCCGACCGATGCGCCCGCGCAACTGATAAAGCTGGGCGAGGCCGAACCGGTCCGCGTCGGCCACCAGCATGGTGTTCGCCCGGGAGATGTCCAGGCCGGACTCCACGATGGAGGTGCACACGAGCACATCGTGGTGGCCCGCCACGAACTCCGCCATCACCCGCTCCAGGCTGCGATCCTCCAAGCGCCCGTGGGCCTCGGCCACCCGGGCCTCGGGCACGAGCCCACGAATCTCATCGGCCCACCAGGCCAAAGAGCCCAGACGGGACGGATCCCGCGGAGGTGGAGGCAACCGTTTTTTTCGACCCCGAACGCCACCAGATTCCGGCGCCGAGGGGGCAGCGAACACGGGCGGTCCCGAAATGTAGGGCAGCACGAAGAAGACCTGTCCGCCCCGGGCAAGCTCCCGCCGGACGGCGTCGCGGACCACCTGGGACGAGGTAGCGGTGACATGGGTCCGTATGGCCTGGCGATCCGTGGGCGGGGTGGCGATGAGGGAGAGATCCCGTAGCCCCAGCAAAGACATGTGCAGGGTGCGGGGGATGGGCGTGGCCGTGAGGGTGAGCACGTCCACCTGGGTACGAAGCTGCTTGAGGCGCTCCTTGTGGGCCACCCCGAACCGCTGCTCCTCGTCCACGATGATCAGGCCCAGATTGGCCAGACGCACATCCTTGGACAGGAGCCGATGGGTACCGATGACGATGTCCACGCCCCCGTCAACCAGGGCCGCGAGGGTGCGCTTCTGGCTGGCCTTGGACCGAAAGCGGCTCAGCCCATCCACCCGCACGGGGAAGTTTCGGAGCCGCTCCCGGAAGGTGGCCAGGTGCTGCTCCACCAACACCGTGGTGGGGGCCAGCAGGACCACCTGACGACCGTCGATCACCGCGAGGACCGCCGCCCGGAGGGCCACCTCGGTCTTGCCATAGCCCACGTCACCACACACCAGCCGATCCATGGGACGGGGGGCCGCCATGTCCTCCAGGACGGCCTCGATGGCGTTGCGCTGATCTGGGGTCTCGGCGAAGGGGAAGGTGGCCTCGAAGGCTCCGTACATGTCGTCGGGGCGAGCACAGGCGTGACCCGGCAAAGCCTCCCGCTGGGCGTAGAGCTTGAGCAGCTCCTCGGCCAGGAGCCGGATGGACTTGGTGGCCTTGGACCGGCTGCGCTGCCAGGTGGCGCCCCCCAGCTTATCGAGCCGGGGCGCGCGACCCTCGGCGGCCACGTACCGGTGCACCTCCTTAAAGCGGTGAACAGGAAGATACAGCCGCGCCTCCCCCTGGTAGGACAGGAGCATGAAGTCACCGGCCACGCCCCGGACCTCCTCCCGCCGGAGCCCGTCGTAGCGCCCCACACCATGGGCCTGGTGCACCACGAAGTCCCCCTCCTTCAGCTCGGAGAGGTCGCCCAGACGCGGCAGATCTCGACCCCGACGGGGCGAACGCCGGACCTTGCGCCCGAACAGCTCCTCCTCGGCAAAGACCGCGGGGCCGCCCCACAGGGTAAAACCGTGGGACAGGTGCCCCAGCCGAAGCTCCACCGCAGCGTTCTTCTCCAGAGTGTCCTTCCCCAGAGCGCTCTTCCCCAGAGCATCCTCCCCCGAGCTGGAAAAGACAGGCAGGTCGTATCCCTCCGCCGGAAAACGCACCGTGGCCTCGACGCCGTGCTCCGCCAACAGCGATCCCAGGCGCGTGGAGGCGCGCTCGTCGGGGCTGACCACGATGGCTTGCTGGCCCCGCTCCAAACATCGGCCTATCTCTTCGGCCAGGGGGGCCAACACTTCCTGCCCCTGATCCGCCTGGAGCCGCCGAACGGCGTGGACCAGGGCCACGTGGGTCTCGGCCCGGAGCTCCACACATGGATCCTGATCGACGCCCGCTGACCTCTCCGGGTCACCGCCCGCCAGGCTCTCAAGGTCACCGCCCGCTAGGCTCTCGAAGGAGAGTCTACGTCCCACAGTGCCCAGCTGATCCTCCAGCTCCCGCGGCTCCATAAAAATCTGAGCGGGCGGCAGCGCGAGCTGGTGGTTCTCCAGCCGTTCGGCGTAGGCGGCCTCGTAGCCGTCGAATGTGGCCTGGGCCTCTCGCAACAGGGCCGCGGGCTCCTCGAGTACCCACAGGGCCTCAGACGGCATGTAGTCCCACAGGGGCACCAGGTGGTGGTGAAAGATGGGGACCAGGGACTCGGAGCCGAAAAAATCAGCGCCCTCTTCGATCTGCCCGAGGATGAAACGCACCCTGGCCGACGGGTGACTCGCCTCGTCCGCCGCCTCCAGAAGCCGCTCCCGGGGGCGGGCCCCGTCGGTGACCACCGTCTCCCGCACGGGGTGCAGATACACCGCTTCGATCTCCCGAAGCGTACGCTGAGTCTGCGGATCGTACAGACGAATGGAGGAGACCAGGTCCCCATCGAGCTCCAGGCGGACGGGGTAGCGATAGATGGGCGGGAAGAGATCCACCACCCCGCCGCGCACCGCAAAGGAACCTTCATCTTCCACCACGGGCAGGGGCAGGTACCCGGCTCGCACCAGGGTCTCGGCCAGATCGTCCCGGTCGATGGTCCCGCCGGAGACCACCAGATCACACAGACCGTCAAACACCTTCGCGGGCACAGCCCGTCGCATGAGCGACCGCACCGACAGGATCACCACCGGCCCGGTGATCTCCTGCACCAGCCGAAAGAGCACGGCCTGGCGCCGCAGGATCGTCCGCCGATCGGGCACCAGATCCGAGTAGGGCGAAACATCCACCTCGGGCAGAAGCAACGTCCGCGGCGGCGCCAGGGGATCGTCGGTGGGCGGCGCGGCGGGCCGCCAGAGCACGTCCAGCTCGTCAGCCACCTGGAGCGCCCGGGCCTCATCGGCGCAAACCACCACCAGCGGCCGCCCCCCCACGTCCTCGGCCAGCACCCGCGCCACCACCAGGCTGGCCACCGCCGAGTGCGCACCGGTCACCACCGTGCGGGGCGCACCCCGCTCTATCGACCCAACGATACGATCAAATGGCGACTCCATGGCTGAGGCAATATAACCAAAGACCGTCTCGGGTCCACCCTCATCGCCCAACAGAAAACCATCGCCAGATATCAAGAAAGGTCGAGACGCGACCAGCGTCGCATCAAATCAACGGCGTCCGAGCAACCATCATTCGTCATGGCTCCGGCAGCACGTGCCGGCCGGTGGCATCGAGGATGCCCATGTCGATCAGGTCGAAGACGTATAGCTTGGCCGGTGCATCGAGCGTGTTCTGGTCGCGGAGAGACGCGACCAGAAGACCGTCATCGCCCGGGATCCCCCACCAGTACCAGGGCCAGGTGGTCACCCGACGTCCGATCATCGTGTCCACGTCGAGGATATAGATGTCGTAAGCGCAGTGGTAGTTGTCCCACCCGCCACCCGAGAAACGGTAGTCGGCGAAGGTCAAGAGGTTGCCGTGGAGCCACGGCGCGATTTGGTCGAAGGGATCGTCGGTCAGCCGGAGCTCCTGCCCGGCCTCGATGTCGTACATGTAGATGTCCCAGTTGCCGTTCCGGTCGTCCATCCACACGACCCGGCTCCCCGAGACCGAGGTAAGGTACGCAAGGCTGTCGGAGGTTGTCTCCAGCCGTAGGGTCTCCCCGGTCGGAGATCGTGGATGTGGACATCCTTGTTCCAGAACGGCACTCCCGGCGCGATGGCCACCCAGGTGACGTAACGCTCGCTGATGGACCATCCCTCTGCAGCACTGCCGTTTGGGCTGAGCTCGGAGGAGATCCCGGTCGACCTCTCGAAGAGACGCCAGGACTTGGAGCCGTCACCAGGCAGGGAGAAAGAATAGACAATGTAAGCATCGTTCAAGAGAGGAAATGACTTGCTGTCCGGTGAGTTGGTCAGTCGAGTCTCCAGGCCGCTGGCGATGTCGTACAGTATCAGCTCGACACCGGAGTCATCGCCTGGGGTCCCGCTGAACCGGCTGTCGTTGTGGACAATGTACTCGCCGTGCACGGCGGGGAGGCACTGCCGCGAGTCGGGCTGATCGGTGATCCGGACCTCCTGCCAGGTGTCCAGATCAAACAAGTATACCTCGTAGTCACTTCCCGGCCCGGGCAGACTGGGATCCGTGCGAGAGTAGGCGACATAGCTCCCGTCCCGGGAGAAGGAGAGACACATGGGGGTCGGCGGAACCGGCGTCAGCTCCAAGGCGTTGGGGTCGACTCCGGGGAAGGGGTTCTGCCCGCACCAGGCGCTGTCGACCCGAGCGTCCGGTACCGTGACGTCTGGGACGACGACATCGGCAATGGATGCCTCCAGCCCGGCCTCGGTCCCCCCGTCGAGCCGGTCGCCCGGGTTGTCACCGTCGCACGACCACGTCGCCGTCGCGAGCAGCAGCGCCAAAGCGGTGGCGGCATTTTTCCTGTTGAACCTCACGGAATGGCCTCCACGCCGTTCCCACAGGCATCATGATACTCGTAGGAGATTATCACAACCTGCGATCAGGCATTAAGGAGTTCCCGGCAGTGGGGAGCGGTCGACCTGCGTCGTAGGGCCATGTAGGATGATTATCGCGACATAA
>JAOZUO010000270.1 GCA_029938605.1 Deltaproteobacteria bacterium
AGGGCCCACCGTCGCACTCGAACTGGAAGACGATGTTCGACGGCGGATGATCGCCACCGCCACCGCCACCAAGGGAGTAGGTCACCGTGGTGCCCTGGCACGGCTCGCCGTTTGTGCTCGGGCAGTTGCAATCCGTCACGGGCACCTCGGCATCCACCCCGGTACCCGTGCTGCTGCTCTTGCACCCGCTGAGCAGCGTGGTACTCAGCAGCAGCGCCGCGCCCAACCCCAACCCCAACCCCAGCCCCAGCCCCAGCCCCAGCCCCTGCCCCAGCCCCAGCCCCCGCCCCAGCCTCAGCCCCAGCAGCGACCCGCGCTGCCGGCGAATCCAATGAGTCAAAGACATACAGCTTCTCCCGCAGTGATTCGGTTTGATCCCACTTCCAGCAGGTCCCATCCTAGCGAGAGCCCCGTGGCAACTCAAGTGTCGCCAGGCTACTCGATCGTTCAAATCCGGCCGTTTGGCGGTCACAATCCGGTACACATCGTCGTAGTCACCCCCACATCCCGCACCCTTGGGAGGTATCCCGGTTCCGGTGAAGTGCGAAATTCCAAGGCTTATCCAGACAAACCCAAACAAAACACCTTCACTTATTCATAACTGATGGTATTATTATTGCGTGGAAACGGAGAGATTCAAGAGCGCTAAACACATCTTTCGCTCACGCGGCGGGATACTGCGGATGGCGGAAGCACTGCGGGCGGGTGTCGGGCAAGCGACGCTCTACGCGATGCATGACAAGGGCGTGCTCGAAAGGCTGAGCCGGGGGCTGTACCGGCTCGTGTCCCTACCAGCCATGGAGGCACCGGATCTGGTCACGGTGACGGCCCGAGTCCCGAGAGGCGTCATCTGCCTGATCTCTGCGCTGGCGTACCACGAGCTAACGACGCAGGTTCCGCACCGGGTGGACATCGCCATTGCTCGGGGCAGTGAGCCGCCGCGGGTGAACTATCCACCGATTCAGGTCTACTGGTTTTCTGGGGATGCCTTCACAACGGGAATCAAGACTCCGGTGATCGATGAGCAACGAATCCGGGTTTACAGCGCAGAGAAGACCATCGCGGACGCGTTCAAGTATCGCAACAAAATCGGCCTCGATGTTGCCATTGAGTCCCTGCGGATGTGGCGGGAGCGGCAAGGATCACGATTTGCAAAGATCCTCGAGCACGCACGAACCTGTCGCGTAGAGCGCGTCATCATGCCCTACCTGGAGGCCATCGCGTGACGAAGAACGTGGAAGCATCAATCCGAGCGCGCCTGACCAATCACGCGAGGGCGACGGAACGACCATTTCAGGAGGTGCTCCAATTCTATGGACTGGAGCGATTCCTGTACCGCCTGAGTCAATCCGTGCACGTCGACCGCTTCGTACTCAAGGGAGCGCTGCTCCTCCGCGTGTGGAACACGCCGCAGGCCCGCCCGACGCGCGACATCGATCTGCTGGGCCGCGGAAAAAACTCCGTCGAGCGTCTGGAATAAATCTCACGTGAGGTGTGTGAGCTGCAAGTGCAAGACGATGGGCTCGTCTTCGACGCATCGGGCGTGTCTGGAAGGAGAATCAAGGAGGATGCCGAGTACGAGGGAGTCCGCGTCACGTTCGTGGGATACCTGGGCAAGGCCCGCATCCCCATTCAGCTCGACGTGGGCTTCGGCGATGCGGTGCACCCAACGCCCAAGTCGGTGAGCTATCCGACCATCCTGGAGCTGCCGGCTCCGCAGCTTAGAGTCTACCCACACGAGACCCTGGTCGCCGAGAAGTTCGAGGCGATGGTGAAGCTGGGCCTCGTCAACAGTCGTATGAAGGACTTTTTTGACGTGTGGCTACTGTCTCGGCAGCTCGACTTCGACGGCGAGACCCTCGCGAAGGCGGTATCGCTGACCTTTTCCAACCGGGGCACAGAGATCGAGATCGATCCGGTCGCCCTCAGCCCGACATTCACGGACTCCGATCGCGTGCAAAAACAGTGGTCGGCCTTTGCGAAGCGAACGCTCCTCGGGAGCACTCCAATCACACTATCTGGACTGCGCGATCCGCTGCGCAGGTTCCTGCTCCCTGTGGCCCAGAGCGTACTCGAAGGGGCAGTGTTCAATCGCACCTGGAACGCTCCCGGACCTTGGCGCTGAGCCCCCCGAAAGAGACCTCAACGCTCCCCAGCGCAATCTACGCCGGTCCACGAACACGCCCCAACCTCAAGCGGATGTGACAGCACGCTTCGCGAGCTGCAGGAGGCGCCTGAGCTGCGCTCCATACTGCGAAGCGGCGCCGGAAGATTCACGTTGGGCGCCCTGGTACCAGCCCGCCACCAGGACCAGCTCGCATCGCCGCACGTCCCTTGCACTGATCGGTTGGCCACCGGCGTCGTGGTAGGCATCGAGCAGCTTTTCGAAGCCGTTGGCGAGCTGGAACGGTCTGCGCACGCCGCGGGTTGCGATGGCGAGATCCCAGGCGGGATCGCCCAGAGAGGCAAACTCCCAGTCGAGAACGCCAGGTGGGCCTGGCTCCAAGCCATCGGGGCCGACTGCGAGGTCGAGCAGAAGGTTCCCGCTGGTGAGATCTCCGTGCAGCAGGCAACCGGGTTCGTTCGCCGGTGGGTTGGACCGTACCCATTGACACACCTCCTCCACGAGGAAATCGCCGCTCTCCTCAACGCCCTCCTCAAGGGGGGCGAGACGCCCGAGGAGGTGCTCGCGCCAGGTCGCACCACCGTCAAAGGCCGGCGGAAGCCCGGCGGGATCGATTCGGTGGGTGGCTGCGGCCACTTCTCCGACAACCCGCCAGGGCCTGACGCCAGGCTGCCTTCCCGACCGGTGATCCATGGGCACTCCGTCGATGGCGCGCTCAACCATCACGAGGTGCTTCCCGTCTGGGACGAGACCCAGCACCTCTGGCACACGGAACGGGAGCGGCCGCGTGCAGAGGCCTCTCAGCAACTCAGCCTCATGGCGCAGCCGATCGTCTCTCGCGCGGCCACCGGGCGCGTCTCGCCTCGGCAGGCGGATCACGTAGGCGCCCGACAGGCCATCTACATCTGGGAAAATCTCAACCGCAGCGATGAACGTCGCGCTCGAGATGCCGTCGCCCAGAAACCTGACGCGCCCTATCTCGACGTCGGCCGCAGCGGCGACGCGGCACCGGAGCAGCCGTTCGAGGGCCCGGCGCGCTCGAGCCCAGCCGCGGTCCCGATCGGACTCGTAGATCGCACGCCGATACTCCTCGTAGGTGAGCCCGTAGGGCGCACCGCCGGAAGTCTCTCCTACGGCCCAGATCCTCACGCCGCCCCACTCGATCCACTCCTCGTCCTCGAAGTCGATCTCCGGCTCGTCCCTGGCAGGCCGCTGATCGGGTTGCCGTCCTGGCGCGATATGACGCGGAAGACCTGTGGATTGCCGGCGATTCCGTGCCCGTCTCTTCATCGGTCTCGGCTACCCTATTCCGCAGCTCATCGGTCGAAGTCCGCCTTCGCCTTCGCGAGGTCGAACCCGTCCGGACGCCATCCATCGAGCCAGATTTCGAGCCCGTCTGGCTCCTCCTCGTGGAGATCCTCGCCCGTCTCAACGAAGTGAACCATCCGCTCGTAGCCAGGCGTGCCACCGCAATCTTCGGGTGGTGCCGCTCGTTCTCCGTCGAACAGTCTACGCTTGAAGCTCTCCTTGTCGGAGCGTACCGCAATGAGCCTGACGTCGTGGGTCCAGTCGTCGCCGAAGTCGTACTCGTACTCGCACCACTCCACGACCCGCTTGCCCGTGAAGTAGGAATTCAGCTTCACCTGCCGCGCGTCGGGCGTTGGTCGGTCATACTCCTCGCCACCCGGTAGACCGGCGATTAGACGCCCCTGGAAAGAAGGCAGCCGGAACTCCCAGAGGTGATACTCTTGCCACCCAAAGCTGTCCTGGATCGCCTTGTGGAGCTGAGCGAAGGTCGCCGTCGTCCGGATGAGCAGTCGCCGCCAGACACGCGGCTGGATCTCCTGTAGGGAAACATCGAACTCGTAGTATCTGGGCATTCGTCGTACGTCCTCAGTCGGTGGAGCCTCGTGGTGTTGGCAATCCATCGTCGATTGTGCAGACAGTGTCTGCACCTTCTCACGATACACTCTCAACGGCGAAGGTGAACAGTTCATCGCCTACGGAACATCCAAATGCCATCGACGTCGTTGTTCGCGAACAGGAACCCACGGAATAGAGGAACCGCCTGATACGGGTCCTGCCGCGCCACCGCCAGGTGGTCCTCTGCGATCTGGACATCCCGGATTTGCGCATAGACCTCATTCGTTGCGCATAAACAAGCCGTTTTTGCGCATAGAGCTTGATTTCTGCGCATAGAGGCAGACCGGGAGAGGCTCCGGGGCTGGGACGGATAATCTGAGCCACGGGTTCACGGGACGATGCATTTTATGCGTCAAGCAACCCACGCCCAATCGTTGTGCTGCGATACATCATGAGTTCCACCGTATCACGGGGTGTAGATGATGAGCTCCGGCAGGGCGCGTCGCAGAGTCGCCCGCCCCTGCGGGGTGGTTTTGGTGTACGCAATTTGCAGCATGACGAGGTGCCGCAGTTGGGCCAGCCCCATCAACCCCTTGTCGGTGATACGGGTAGACCAAGCGACGAGCTTGCGCAGATGCTTGAGCTTCACGAGGTGTTGCACGCCATGGTCATCGACCTGGGTTTGGGCCATGCCCAATACGCGAAGGCTTGTGAGGTTTTTCACGGGAGCCAACGTCGCCCCCGTGATCTTGTTGCCCTCGAGATCCAGATACTGCAGCTTGGTCAGTCCCGCTAGATGGGATAGTCCTGTACCGGTGATGCCACGCCCGGACAGCCCCAGCACCCGCAGTGATTTGAGCAACCGGAGGTGGCGTAGCCCGGCGTCGGATATTCGCGCCGCGCCCAGCCTCAGGGTTCGCAGCCCCACCATGCGCCCCAGTGAGGCCAGGGCCGCATCCCGAACTGCGCAGGAGTCCAGGTCGAGATGCCGCAGGCTCTTGAGCTGCGTCAGCGGCGCCAGGGACGCACCGGCCACCGAGGCATGGGTCAGATCCAGGTGCACCAGTCCGGCCAGGGACGCCACGATGGGCAGCGCGGCGGCGGTGATCCAGCTGAACCCCAAGCTCAGCGAACGCAAGTTTTTGAGCGCCGCCGCATGACGTAGACCCTGCCCATTGAGCTGTTTGTTGCTTCCGAGGTTCAGCAGCTGAAGAGCTTGAAGGCCGGTGAGCAGTGTGAGATCCACATCCCTCACACCTGCATCGAGCAACTTGAGTCCCTGCAGCCGATGTAGCCGGCCGAGGTGGTGAAGGCCCCCCTTCGGAGGACGCGCCATGGTCATGTCGAGTTGCCGGAGGGTGCGCAACTTGGCCAGCGCCGCCAACCCCTTGTTGCTCAGGCGTAGCTCGCGAAGGTTGAGCCGGATCAAGCTCCGAAGTCCGCCGAGGAGGCTCAGACCCTCTCCGTTGATGCGGGTCCCGCCAAGTTCGAGCGTCCGCAGGTTGGTCATGGGGCCAAGGTGCGCAAGCCCTTTGTCGGTGATCCGGGTGGACTGCAGCCCCAAGCTTCTTAGCTTCTTCAGCGGGCGTAGGTGCCTCAATGAAGCCTCTTGAATACTGGCCTGCTCGATGAACAGAGAGCGCAATTTCTTGCGCCGACCCAAGCGAGCGAAGGTTGAGTCGGAGAGAGAGCTGGCTCGAAACAGCAGATGCCGCAGTCTCGGCCAGTCGGCCAGGCTCCCCGCGGCGGTGTCGCCCATTTTGCAGTAAAGCAGGAACTGAAAGAGCCGTCCCTTGACCTGCGGTACGGCCACGGCGGCCAGGATGCGGTCGCCCAGGCGGCTGCGCTCGTGAGTACTGATTGTAAGTTGTTTCGTGTGCAACCTTCCGATGGCCTGCACAACCGCCGCCGAAGGCACCACCTTCCAGTTCAAGGCCACGGACTCGAGGGTCTTTCGGTGACGTTTCAACATGCGCAGGGCGAGGCTCTCTGACAGATGCGTGAGGTCCAACGCCACCGCCCTTTTGTTGACCCACAGCACCCCCGAAGCCATCTCCCAGTCCACAGCGGCAGCCCCGCGGTCCCAGTATCCCAGTCCCGGGTATTTGAGCTGCACAAAGTCACCGCGAGCAGACAGGATGAGTCGGGTCCGTGTGGGGCCGCGCTGCGTTACCAGGCGGAGCTTGTCAGCGTAGCGGATCGGCGTGGACGTTCGCGCCGGAGCCGGCCTCGCCGAAGCCGGTCGCGCGGCGCGGCGTGGGGGGCTCGTAGCCCGCCTCGCCGTTGTCGGTCGGGGTGTTTCGCACCCACAAGATGTGCTCAGAGTCACCACCAAGGCCACCCTCGTTGCCGAGGCTAGGCCACTGAAACGATCCAATAAAATGGTCATGCCGCCGTTGTCCTCTGGGTGCACGTCTGATCATGGCGGATAACTGCTGCAGGAACAACGTCCCCATGTCCCCCCATGTCCCCATCGAAACGATTAGCGAGGTGCTCATGGTGAATCGACCATACAACTCACTGTGGGGATCGACTCCAGATAGCACGGATGGAAAATCGATGGTACTGATACCATCGAGTCTGAGCGAGTCTGACTACGGAGAACGTCATGACCACCATCGTCTACATTGCCTCCAGTCTGGACGGCTACATCGCTGACGAAGATGGCAGCCTCGACTGGCTGCATAACATTCCCAACCCGGGCGCCAGCGACTTTGGTTTCTCGGACTTCATGTCGGAGATAGATGCGCTCGTGATGGGCCGCGTCACCTTCGAGACCGTATGTGGTTTCGAAGGTGCATGGCCGTACAGCAAGCCGGTCTTTGTGCTGAGCAACACGCTGGACAGGGTACCCGCGGAGTTGGAGGACAAGGCAGAGGTCATCAAAGGCTCGCTGCCAAAGGTGCTAGAAACCCTGCACGCTCGCAAATACACTCAACTCTACATCGACGGCGGAAAAACTGTTCAGAGCTTCTTGTCCGAGGATCTGATCGACGAGATGATCATCACCAGGGTCCCCATCCTGCTCGGCGGTGGTGCCCCGTTGTTCGGCAGCCTGGCGGCCCCCTTGGAGTTCGAGCACGTCAACAGCGAGATACTTGCCGGTGCGCTCGTTCAGAGCCACTACCGACGAAAGCTCTGAGTGCATCGTTTGCCGGGTTGACTACCCAGCGAAGACACCGGCGTCCTCCTCGACAGTCCACTACTTTAGTCGGGCGCTCCAGTACCCTACCCCCTACATCCCCGGGCAGCTGTTGTCGTCGTAGCAATACGCGTACGCGGACCACATGTGGCGGGCGAGCCAGGAGGTGTACTGGATGTGGTGG
>JAOZUO010000130.1:0-2545 GCA_029938605.1 Deltaproteobacteria bacterium
GAGAAGAACGGGGTGTTGCTTCGGTTGACCGGCTTCGGCTACCAGCACCCCGAGTTCTGCAAGAATCGCCTGCGCGGTTGGTACCAGGCTCCGCTGGAGCTCTCCGGTTGCCGCATCACCGAGAGCAGTCATCCCCGCTGTGTGCTTCGCGGTGATCCCCACTGCGACTGGCGCTATCGCTGGTAGCGCAGGGTCCGTCCCCAACTATGTTCTCTAGGAAGGGGATCCGGAGGTTCTCCGGATTGACCAGGGCCGCCACGTGATCGTTGGCCGGGTGGGCGACGATCTCTTCGGGCGACCCCCGCTGCAGGATCCGCCCCTCGGACAGGATGATGAGCTGATCGGCGAGGGTGAGCGCCTCCACCAGGTCGTGGGTGACCAGGATCACCGGGATCTCCAACCCTCGCATCACCTCCACCAGACAATCGCGCATGACCTTGCGGTTGAGGAGATCCAGCGCGGAGAAGGGCTCGTCGAGCAGCATGGCTCCGGGGCGCATCATGAGGGTGCGTGCGATGGCAACCCGCTGCTTTTGTCCACCGGAGATCTCCTGGGGCGGCTTGTCGGCCAGGGTCTCGAGGCGCAGCCTCTGTAGCAGCTCCCGGGCCTGTGTGTTTCGCTCGACCTTGGCCAGACCCCGTCCGCCGAACAGGATGTTTTCGAAAACCGAAAGGTGGGGAAACAGGGACTCTTGTTGGAACACGAACCCGAATCGGCGGTCCTGGGGCCGTACCCAGATCTGCTCGGAGTGGTCAAAAAGGACCCGATCGTCGAGGGTGACGCGGCCCTTGTCCGAGCGCATGAGTCCGGCGATCATCCGGAGGGTGAGCGACTTGCCGGCGCCCGAATCGCCGAAGAATACCGAGAGTCCCGGGGGGACGTCGAAGTGCACCTTCAGGTCGAACCCGTCGAGACGTTTGTGCAGGTTGATATCCAGGCCTTTGGTCATTTCCCCACCAGCTTCACCGTGACGTAGAGGATCAGCGCTGAGATCCCGGTGAACAGGATCACCAGGGTGTTCGCCCCGGACCAGTCGCCGCTGCCCGCCGCGCTGTAGATGGCGATGGGCACGGTGTCCGTTCGTCCCGGGATGTTGCCCGCCACCATCAGGGTGGCGCCGAACTCGCCCAGGGCGCGTGCGAAGGCGAGCACCGCCCCGGCCATGAGCCCTCGCCGGGAAAGGGGAAGCAGGACCCGGAACGTGGTCTCTGGCTCGGAGTAGCCGAGCATGGTGGAGGCCTCCAGGTAGCGCTCGTCCACCGCCTCCATGGCCGCCCGGGCGGTCTTGATCATCAGGGGCAACGCGACGATGAACGAGGCGAGCACCGCCGCCCACCAGGTGAACATCACCGTCCATCCTGTGAGCTCGTAGATGGGCTTGCCCAACGTTCCGTTTCGCCCGAAGATCACGACCAGGTAGTACCCGATGACCGTGGGGGGGAGCACCAGGGGCAGGGTGAGCAGCACGTCCAGGAGGGTGCGGCCCCAGAATCGCCTGCGGGCGAGGAGCCACGCCAACGCCGTGCCGACGATGACCACCGCGCAAGTGGCTACCAGGGCCACTTTGAACGACAGGTATATCGAGAAGGACGTCGAGGACACGCGGGATCTCCTGGGGCTGCGCTGCTTTCGGAAAGGGCTGCTATCGTGGGGCCGATCCGGGTCCGAAGCCCCGTTGGATCAATATTTTCTGGCCCTGGGGCGATCTCAAAAACCGGATGAACCGGAGCGCGAGCTTTCGTTTACGGGATGGGGCGAGTAACGCCACCGGGTAGACGATGGGAGGGTGGCTCCCGGGGGAGGCCGTTGCCACCAGGGTGAGCTTGGCTCGCCGTTGTCGGTAGTCGGTTCCGTAGACCAGGCCGGCGTCCACCTCGTTGCGCACGACATAGTCGAGCACCTGTCGTACGTGCTCGCCGAAGATCAATCGCTGGCGCAGGGGCGACCAGAGCTTATGGTGTCGAAGCATGGCGCGGGCGTATCGGCCCGCGGGGACCGTTTTGGGGTTGCCGATGGCGATCTTGGCTGCCCCCCGGAGGTCGGCTACGGAACGTATGGGCTTGCGGTGACCGCGGGGCACGACGACCACCAGGGTGTTGCGCGCCAGGATGGTTCGGTGTGCGGATTGTACCAGGCCCTTTTTTGCCACGCGGTCCATGTGGTGGGTTGAGGCCGAGGCGAAGATATCCACCGGGGCCCCACGGATGATCTGGGTCGCCAGGGTCCCGGAGGAGGCGAAGTTGAACTGAATGCGCGTCCCCGGGTTCTGTTGCTCGAATCGTCGTCCCGCCTCCCCGAAAGCATCTCGCAGGCTGATGGCCGCGCTCACCAGCACCACGCCCTTATCAGATTTGGACTTGCAGCCGGCACCGACAGCGCCGCCGCTACCGATCAATAGCGAGACCAGGATTGTGGGGAGGAGCCGGCGGATCTCGACCGCCATGCCGGTACGATTGGTGCTCATTGTGATACGGGAGTGTAGGTGTTTAGAGAGCGGGGCGTCAAGACGTACCAGAGCCCGTGCCAGAGCCCGCGCCAGGGCCCG
>JAOZUO010000130.1:2645-15362 GCA_029938605.1 Deltaproteobacteria bacterium
AGAGCGGGGCGTCAAGACGTACCAGAGCCCGTGCCAGAGCCCGCGCCAGGGCCCGACGATCCGGTCCCGAAGGTGTGGCGGGTGACGATGCGCTTGAGCATCTCCACGATGCCCATGACCAGGATGGTAGTGGCCTCCCCCGAGAGGTGGGACGGGGTGACCCGATCAAAGTACACCGACAGCTTGGAGTCGAAGGGCGGATCGGCTTTCCAGTGGCACACCAGCAGCCAGACCTTGGGCAGGGGGCGCAGCACCACGGACAGATCGGCGTCAAAGCCGTGGTCCACGTGCTCGGCGGCGAACAGGTCCAGCAGGTCGGCGAAGAGATCGGGGTGCTCGTCGACGAGGCGGCACAGGGCGGACTCGCAGGTCTTGGAGAAGTAGTCCGACCCCGACAGCCCCTGGCCGAGCTCGTCGTACTTGATCCAGTTGCCTTGGGGCTCGCGGTCAACGGTCGGTGACGGTGGTTCGGCCGCGTGGATCACGTAGTCGAGCAGGGGGATGAGCACCCAGAAGTTCGCATGGCATTTCGAGCGCAGCTGGGACTGGTTGTCGATGAAGAAGTCCCGGCCCAGGCACCGGATCACCAGAGAGGTGTCGTCGAGGCGTCCGTCCACGGCGTCGGCTACGGCCGCGAGGTCCACGTGTTGGATGCGTTCCCGGAGCTCGAGCAGCACCTCCTCCTTTTCGGTGGGGGCGAGGCTCGCCGACGGGCCGAGATCTTCGAGGTTGAGGACCGAGAGGTCCAGATAGGGGCAGTCGCCGGGTTTTCGCAGTCCCTGGGCCACCTGGTTGGCAAAGGCCATGCAGGTGGGTAGGCGGCACTCGCGGCAGTTGTTGCGGGGCAGGAGCTTGAGAATCTCGAGGACGTTGGGACGGGAGCGGCTCATAGGGCTCTGTGGAGCCTACACGACAGGGGCCGCCCTGGCGAGGAACGGACTGGACTGATCTAGCCGCGGACGCGGCGGCGGAGCCAGAGGAAGAGCAGGGGTGCCCCGAGCCACAGGGGGGCGCCCGGGCCGCCCGGTCCGGCGGGGGACGAGGCGTTACAGGCCATGGCCGTGTTGATGGCGTCGCCATTCATGTCCTGGCCGTCGGTGTCCGGAGCGTCGGGATCCGCCGGGAGGTCGCCGTCGGGGCCGCCGCCGTAGCCGGGCACCAGGGTTACGCGGATGGCGTCCACCACCAGGCGGGTGTCGGTCCAGCCCGCCTCGCCGGTGAGATCCTCGAGGAGCAGCCCCTGGTTTGGACCTGCGGCGAAGTCGAACTCCCCGATCTCCACCCAGCCGTCCACGGCGGTCTGGTCCACCAGGGTGTTGGTGAAGTACCCGTTGTGGGTGACCTGGTACCGCGCTTGCTTTGATTCGGCCCAGGTGGCGGAGGTATAGGCTTCCAGGCGATAGCGTCCGGGCTGCTGGAAGTTGAGGGACCATCGGGCGTAGTTGTACGCCTCGGAGGAGACCGTGTATGTATATCGCAGGGAGCCGCCGTAGCCCGCGGACTCTGTGCGCCAGTACTGCATGTCGCCGCCCCACTGGACGCAGGACTCGTTCTCATCCACCACCCGGCCTGTTTGCGGGATGGATTCACAGCCCGAAGGGTCGGCCACCGGCGTAAGGCGCAGGCCGTCGACCACCAGGCGGGTTTCGGTCCAACCCGCTTCGCCGGTGAGGTCTTCCAACCGCACGAACTGTCCGGCGCCGGCGATGAACTCGAAGACGCCCACCTCGGTCCACCCGCTGGTCTCGGTCTGGTCCACCGCCACCACAGTGGTCTCACCGGCGTGGCGTACCTGGTATTTCGCCTGCTTGGACTCGGCAAAGGAAGCCGCGGTGTAGGCCTCCAGCCGGTACCAGCCGGCCTGGTCGAAGCCCAGATTCCACCGCACGTAGTTGGAGGCCTGGGTGGAGACCGTGTAGGTCCACGTCAGGGAGCCGCCGTGGCCCGCGGACTCCGTGCGCCAGTACTGCATGTCGCCGCCCCACTCCAGGCAGGTCTCGTTCTCGTCGATGACCCGCCCGGTGGCTGGGACGTTCTCGCAGACGGGACAATCCCCGGGGCAGGTCTGATGGTCTTCGCCCGCGTCACATACGCTGTCTCCACATACCGGGTTCGCGGGGGGAGTGCCGCCACCCCAGGTGAGGGACTCGAGCTCTGTCAGAGTGCCGTTGAACACGTTCCGGTCCACGCCGCCGCTGATGCCCGACACGGTGCCGCTGTCGGTGAACTGGTGGAATTCCCAGTCGGTCCAGCCCGTGGGCATTCTGGGGCAGGTTACGTAGTAGTGAGCTACCCACAGGGGGTAGGCGGAAAAGGCGCTGGAGTTGACGTAGGAGGACCACAGACCCGGGCTGGTGTAGATGATGGGCGTCACGCCGAGGACCGCCTCTATGCGGTTGATCCACTGCCAGACAGCGTTTGCAACGGCAGTCTGGGACAGGCCGCTGTCAGTCTCCACGTCGATGACCGGGGGCAGGTCCCCCGCGGTCATGGAGCCTCCGATCTTAGCGATGAGCAGATCCGCCTGGGCCACCGGGTCCTGGCTGGGGCGGAAGTACTGGTAGGCTCCGCGGAGGACGCCCGCCTGCTGGGCCGCGGACCAGTTGTACTGGAACTTGTCGTCATAGGAGTTCGAGCCGTCGGAGACCCGGATGAAGGCGAAGCTGATCCCGGCAGCGGCCACTTGATCCCAGTTGATGGTGCCCTGCCATTTGGAGACGTCGATGCCATCCAGAGTAGGTCCGCCCGCGCACACATCCAAGGCGCGCGCCATGGAGTGGAAGGAGGCCTGTTCTGTAGAACAACCGGCCTGAATACCACCCGCCATGAGAACCAGGATAAGGAGCGATGCCAGTCGGTTCACAGTCTTCCTCCGCTGCTGCATTGAATCTGTGTGGGGTCTCATAAACACGATGTATACTATACAGCGTGTCTACATCGCGGGTCAACAAAATAGGTACTCCTGAATACATATACGCATCCTCCCGTAAACACAGTGTATATGCCTTTGGATATCGGAATAGTGACAGGTGCAAATCCCCAAAAAATAGTAGGTTACTGCTGGTTACATGTAGGTGTTTTGTATACCAGAGTGTGGGCTGGACCAAGAATATGCTGATGGGCTATTCGCCGCCATTACCGGCTTGGTGTATACTCGGGAAACTGCGCTATGACCGACTCACTCAATAGCTGGCAAGGTGGCACTCTCACCTGGATCGGATCCACCCGGACGCGCTCGAAGCTCATCGAGGCCACGGCCCGGGTGGCCCTCAAACATGGTCTGCGATCGGTGACCGTTCGCCACATCCTGGAGGAGGCTTCCCTCTCCCGGCGTACCTTCTACCAGCACTTCAAGAGCAAGGAGGAGGCCGCCCTGGCGCTGTATCGTAGCGTGTCCATTGAGCTGGTGGGGGAGGTGCACAGTGGGCTCAAATCCGCCGACGGACTGGCGGAGCGTCTGGCCGCCGGGGTGCGGGGCTATCTGAACTTCCAGTCCCAGGTGGGGGATCTGCTCACCATGCTCCGGGCCGAGGCGGTGGATCCGGACTCCATCCTCGCGCCCTTGCGGGAGGAGAACCTCGACACCCTCGGTCGCCTGCTGGACAACGAGGTGTATAAGGTTCGGTCCCTGTCACCCGACCCGCTCGTCTATCGAGGGTTGTTGGTGGGGTTGGAGGCCATGGCCGCCTATCGACGCGTGGAGGGAAAGCTGGTGGCGCCGGACTTCGACCGCGTGGCCGAGGTGGCCACGGCTCTGTTTGTTGCCATCCTCACGAGCGACGATGTGCCAACCCAACAGAGCGAGCTCTGAGCGGGGTCTGAGCGCGCCCTGACCTGTGGGCGGGTCCCGAGGAATCAGCGTCGGCGTTTTGTGCGTCGGCGTTTTTTTCGTTCCAGGTAGGCCTTGAGCATTTTCTCGTAGCGGGCGCGTTGGTCGGGGCGCAGGGCGGCGCGAATTTTGGCGCGCGCCTGGTCCCGGGTCTTGCGGATGGCGGGGCGGGCCTGCCGGCGCAGCTTCCGGGTCTCGGTGAACATCTGGAACAACGCCTCGCGCACGGTCTTTTCCTGGGCGGCGTCCAGGTTCAGCTTTTTCTGGAACCGCTTCATGAGACGGCTCGTGCGCACCAGGGGATCCCTCGAGCGCTTGGATGTGCGCTGGTGCTTTTTGACCACGGTGGCATCCGGCCGCAGCCACAAGCGGTCCAGGGCAACTCCCATGGCCACGCCGCTACCCAGCACGAGAATCAGTAGTCCCGTGCCGACCAGGTGGATCGATCGGGTGGTCATGTCACTCCTCCTCCTGTCCGAGCACTTCGGACAGCAGCTCGTAGTCCGAGATCACATTGTCGTCGGTGGCGAAGATCGCCGCCATGGAGTCGGGGCTCACTCCAGCGTCACGGATGTGTTCGGGTACACTGGTCAACAGGCCCACCGCTAGCACCATGGCCGCGGTGGCCGTACCCAGGGCAGGCCAACGTAGGGACTGCAGGACTTCGGCCAGCCAGTCTGTGGTGCGGGCCCGATCCGCCGTGAAGGCGGCCCGGGTGGCGCGCTGGGCCAGATCCGTCGGTGGCTCGGCCGGTGCATCGACGGCCAGGATCTGCGCCAGGGATTGCCCCGTCGCCACCAGCAGGGCGTGGGTCTCCCGGCAGGCGGCGCAGCCCTCCAGATGCTGGTCCACCAACGCTCGCTGAGCCGGTGCCAAGCGGTCGTCCACCAGGAGGCTGAGCATTCGTTCGATTTTCGAGCATCGCATGTCGTTCACTCCTTTAAGGCGGCTGGTGCAAATAACCTTGTCATCTGGACCCCGATCCATCGCGGCTGCCTGCGTTGCTCGTCGGTTGCATACGCAGAGTATGCGCCCTCCTCGCGCCTTGGCTGCCGCGCGCCTCGTGTCCCAACTTGACAAGTTTATTCACGCCAGCCGCCTTCGCCTCGAAAGAGGTCCGCCTTGAGCCCACGCAGCTTGCGGGCCAGACTTTTTCGCGCTCGATGCAGTCGGGATTCCACTGTGCCCAGGGAGCACCCCAGGGCTATGGCTAGCTCCTCGTAGCTCATGCCGTCGAGCTCCCGTAGGGTGAGCACCAGGCGGTGCTTCTCCTTGAGGGAGGAGATGGCTTCCCGTACGGCCTGGGCCACCTCGGCGTTTCCCACGCGCCCCTCGGGGCCGGCGTCGGGGTGGACCAGCAGCTCCACCAGGGGAGACCGGCCTTCGCCCACGGGGAGATCGAGGGAGAGGGCCTTTTTTCGAACCCGGGCCCGGAGCTGGTCCGTGGCCACGTTCCGCGCGATCCGACAGATCCAGCCGTAGGCGGCCAGCGGATCCCGGACCTTGGCCAGCCCCTGCCACGCCCGGATATAGGTTTCCTGGACCACGTCCTCGGCGCCGGCTGTGTCGTCCAGGATGCGCAGGGCCACCCGGTACACCGTGCGGTGGGTGCGGTCCACCAGCGCGCTAAAGGCCTGGCGATCGCCACCGGCGGCTTTTTGAGCCAGCGCGGCGACTTCGTGCTTTGCAGTGTTTTCGCCCATCTCATGTCCGGCTGGTCGAGCCGCGTCCACATTCTATTCCATTTTTTTTCCCGGATCCGCTTTTGTGCCACCTGGCGAAAATAATCGGAAGAAACCGCCCCGAGACCTCGACCAGTGGAAACGGACCGCAAACGGAATTTGGCCACCAAGGAGGCCCACCATGCAAAAACTCAGCCTGCTCGCATCGCTGTTTCTTCTGATCACGAATGCACCGGCCGTTCTGGCCAACAACAAGACGCCGTCGGTGTCACCGTCGTTGTCGTTGTCGCCCACCGATGCCGTGCGCGGGGCCCTGCGCAAGAACCTGGGCCTGAAGTACGAGCGGCTGGCGCCTGAGCTGTCTGAGGCGAACGAGCGGGCCGCGGGGGCCTTTACCGACGCGGTGATCTTCGGAGAGATCGGGGTCAGCGGCGCCGGGGACCGACTGGCTGCGCCCAAGCTGCGCATTCCTACGCTGCTGGACGTGAGCGCCAACGGCTCGGTGGGTATTAAGAAGACCCTGGTTTCGGGCACCGCTCTGGAGGCCAGGCTGGATGGAAGCGTGGTCTGGGACTCTGACGGTTCCACTTCGGAGACCGAGATCCTGGGATCGGCCACGCTGTCGGTGCGTCATCCTCTGCTGCTCGGCTCGGATCGAGTCGTGAACAGAGCGGGGATCACCCGGGCGCGCCTCTCGCGAACCGCGGCGGAGCTTCGGCTGCGTCGCAAGGCTGAGCTCGTCGCTGCCGACACCCTCAAGGCCTACTGGGATCTGCACGCGGCCCTGGCCAACGGACGGGTGCAGCGGGTGGCCCTGGCCCAGGCGGAAAAAAACCTCGCCCAGACCCGCCAGCTCATCGCCGCAGGCAAGCTCGCCGCCAGTGAGGAGGTTATGGCCAACCACCTGGTTCAGACCCAACGTCGGGCAGTGCTCCTGGCCCGCCAAGCCGTGTCCAACGGTCAGGACGACCTGGCGCGAAGGATCGGGCTGGTGACCTCGCGTTCCCTGGCGACCCCGGCCATCACCACCGTGGCGACGCCGACGCTGTCGGCGCCCACCGCGAGCCTGGCGAAGCTACAGAAACTGGCCCTCGAGCGCCGCGGAGACTACCAGGCCCTGAAAACCGATTCGGGGTTGCGGAGGGTGGAGGTGCGCGTGGCCCGGCACAAGCTCCTGCCCAGGTTGGATCTTGTCGGCACCGTCAGCGTCAACGGCAAGCGGGGACGTCTTTCGGGCCCGGATCTGGCGGCGGACCTCGATCCCACCTCCACCGGAAGGGTGAGCTGGGCCGTGGGCGTCGTCTTCGAGCTCCCCCTGGGGAACCGGGAAGCCAGGGCGAACCGGGATCTGGCTGACCTCAAAGCCCACCGTGCCGAGGTGGCAATCGACCAGCGGTCCCAGGCGATATCCTTGGAGCTCAAGGTGGCTTGGCGGGCCGTACAGGCCGCCAGGGACCTGGTCAAGCTCAGCCACGAGGCTCTCGGTGTGGCCGAGCTCAAGTTGGCCAACGAACAGCAGCGGTATCAAAACGGTCGGACCACGGCCCAGCTACTGGTGCTGGTGCACAGCGAGGTCGTGCGCGAGCGGCTGGCCCAGCACCAGGCCCAAGCCACCCTGCACAAGGGGCTGGTGGACGTCTGGACCGCCACGGGCTCTTTGCTGCAGCGCCTGGGATCCTCCGCCCGCTGAAGGGCGATCCCCTTCATGATCGGGTTTTCATGTCCTGGGCCAGGGTGCCGTTTTCGTCGTCCTCACGCTTTTGCAGCCCCCGTCGGGCGAGCTTGCGTTCGGCGGTGCCCTGGGAGAAGTGGTGGTCAAAGCGGTTCCGAGCGCGGCCCAGGAGGGAATGGGCAACGGTGCCGCACACGGGAGGAGCCAGGAAGGTGAGTACAGTCAGCGTCATGGAGATGGCCTGGATCCACCAGGCGTTCTTACCGACCAGGGGCGTGGCGGCAAAGGTGAGCATCGTGACCACGGCGAACATCCAGCCCACCTTGGCGGCTCTGTGGGCAATTCGGTGGAGGAGCTCGTATTGAATTTCGGTTGCGACGAAGAGATCGTCGAGCTTATCGGTGACGATCTCGAGGCGCTGGTCGATCTGGTCCTTCTTTCCCGATGAGGTGTTCTTGAGCTTGTTTCGGCCCCGATCTATGAGGGCCAACGCCTCTTCGTACAGCTCGTCGACGACGATGCTCGTTTGGGACACGTCCTTTCGCAAGCCGTTGGCCTGCACCACGGCCACGAAGCCTTCGCCACCTTTGCCCCGGAGCTCGGTGGTGGTGATCAGGGCACCGTTAACCACCCAATGCACCTTCGGCGGATCGAATCCCGGCACCAGCGAGCAGCGGCAGGTGATGCCGGGCCGATCGTAGGTTACCGTGTGCACCGCATCTTCCACGGTGAGGCCCCAGGCGATGTTGCCACCATCCAGCTTCACGTCGAGGGTGCAGAACCGTGCCCGCCGCCGCAGTACCCACTCCTCGGGCAGCATTGACCGCAGGTTCTTGACGAAACGGCGCACCAGCGCTGGGCGGAATCGCGCCTTGACGTGGATCTCGGTGGTTACCTCGTCGGGGTCGCGACCCGGCGACGCCTTCACCTCGGCCGCCAGGCCGCCCACTGGCTGGTGTTGGTCTCTACGGAGTTCGAAGGCCACACGTTGTCCAGGTAGGCCGGAGCGCACCTGGATCCAACGGGGCGACAGGCCGAGGGCGGCGTTGAGGCCCAGGGCAAGTTGCCGTAGGGCGCGGGTGGCGTCATCGGAATCGGAGCGAAACACCGCGGCGTAGACCTCCTGCAGCTCGGTGGCCGTGAAGGGCGCTCCGTCGAAGCGCATCCAGGTGTCGTCGGTGTCTATGCGGAAGTCGATCCAGGTGGCGCCCTTGAGCACGGCGGCCTGTAGCAGTTCCAGCACGTAGGCGGGCGGGTCGGCGAGCTGGAATTGCCGAAGCTTCTTCAGGGCCACGTCCCGGTCCAGGGTGAACTCTCCGGGCTCGGCCGTGGCACCCTGGGTCGCGCCGTCGGTGCGGAGGCTCTCCACCAACGCATCCACGTGGGGAGGGAGCACCGAGGGTGTGGGGGATTTCTTTTCCATTGGGTCGAATGGGTACCGGGCAGCTGTGGGTCGACCCTAGCACAGATGGATCATTCTCTATCCTGAATGGGGTCAAAGGTGCGTACCTGGGCGTCGCCGACAGTCACCTGGACTTCGTAGCTGACCTTGAGCTTGCCGACAAAGGCCTCCCACTTTTTCTGGAAACTATCCAGGGACCTTTCACCCAACACCTCCCGAAGGACGGTAGGACCAGCGTTGTTCTCCATCGGTTGTCGCGAGCTAAGTCGGCGGTAGAATCGCACTAGCAGCCCCTTCACCTGCAAGTAGTACAGTAGGAAGCGGGCCTCGGCGTAGTGGAGCCCGGTGGGACCGGAATAGAACTGCTTGGCGGACATGCCCAGTAGCTTGGTCAGCGGCACCACCCGGCCCTGGGCGATTGCCTTCTGCAGCACGGGGAGCCGCCAGTTCACGTAGCCCCAAATGCGCCCATTCCGTTCACCCACCATTTCGTAGAGTGACCCCAGGCCCTCATTGAGCCACGTGGGGCAGTCGGGAAAATTGGCAGTCATGTAGGCGTGCACCAGCTCATGCACCAACGTCCCCCCACCGGTTTGGATGTTCATGACCATGGTCCGACGGTCGGCCACGTAGAAGCCGTACGGAGTGGACGGTGGCCTCCCGAAGAGCGCGAGAGTCGCCTGCGCGTAGCTTTGGGGTGTGCTCAGCAGCCAGATCTCGATTGGCCGCACCGGATCCCGTGCGAAGTATAGTCGCTTCAGGTGCCGCCCCGACCAGTGGATGTTCTGAGCCACGTGGCGGGTCACCACCGGTCGTGGCTGGTCGCCCACCACGATATAGGGCGGTGACGCCACGATGATGTGGCCCGGCGGCAAGCTTCGTCGCACCTCGGCCAGACGTGCTGCATAGGGCTGGTTGGCTCGTGAGCCTTGGACCCGGAGGTCCTCGACGCCAGACCCCTTAGGCGCGATGCCTGAGTCAGGTCCATGCTGGAACATGAGCCAGGCCAGCACACATCCTCCCAGAATCAAGGGAAAGCCCAGCAACATCCGTGACAACGTGGACTCGCGTATCGTCACTCAATCAACCCGTAGGTGTGTAAAAAAAACCGGTACTGCACCCTCCTGGGACATTGAGATTGCCGCATTGTTCCAGTATGGCATGGTCACTCATTCAAAAAATACGGAAGAATTGGCGTGGCGCGGTCGACCCTAAGACATGCGCTGCCCCGAGGCGGCCACTCAAAGGAGGTCGCCATGACCCGACAAAAGAAAAAAGCTCTCAAGAAATTCTCGGTTTGGACGGTGACCCTCGCGGTTCTGGCCGCGGGAGGCATGTTCTGGTGGAGCGCCAGGGCCAAGGGGCAGGATCAGCCCAAGCCCAAGCTCGTGGAGGCGCGACGCGGCGCCCTTCGGGTGATCGTTTCCGCTACGGGCACGGTGGAGCCGGAGTATGTGGTGGAGATCAAGTCCCGGGCCTCGGGCACTGTACAAAAAGTGACCGTGCAAGAGGGCGATCGTGTCAGTACTGGCCAGCTCCTGGTGAAGCTGGACCCCATCGTGGAGCAGCGCCGGGTGAACCAGGCCAAGGCCGAGCTCCGCATGGCCCAGGCGAGGTCCCAGAGCGCGTACCACAAGGTTCGCTTTGCCCGGTCGCAGCTGTCCAGGGACCGGGCGCTGTTGAAAAAGGGCCTGGTGTCCAAGGACGCCGTGGACACCCGCGCCAAAGAGGCGAACGTGCTGGCGGGGGACTCCTCGGTGGCGTGGTCACAGATCGCCAAGGCCAAAGAGACCCTGAAGGAGGCCCAGGACCGCCTCGCCGAGACCGAGATCAAGGCCCCGGTGGTGGGCACGGTGCTCGAGCGGCTGGTGCAACCGGGCCAGATGGTGGCCTCGGGAACCAACTCGGTCTCCGGAGGTACCGCCCTGCTGAAGATCGCCGATTTGTCGAAGCTGTATGTACGGGTGAAGGTGGACGAGGCCGATGTGGCCAAGCTTCGGGTGGGTCAGCAGGTGAACATCACGGCCGACGCCTTGCAGCGCAAGAGCTTCGTGGGCAAGGTGCATCGTATCGCGCCCCAGGGCACCATCGAGAACAACGTCACGGTCTTCGGGGTGCTGGTGGCCGTGGGTGAGCGTGGAAGCCGGGCCCTGCGGCCCCAGATGTCGGCCAACGTCGAGGTGCTGATCACCGAGCGTCAGGCGGCGGTGCTCGTTTCGGTGCGTGCGGTAAAACGCCAGGGCCGTCGGCGCGCCAGCGTGACCCTGGCCGATGGCACGGTAAAGAAGGTGAAGATTGGCCTCACGGTGGACGGACAGACGGAGATCCTTTCCGGGCTCAAGGCCGGTGAGCGGGTGCAGTTGCCCGTGCGAAAGCCCGCCGCAAAAAAGGGTCAGCGAAACAGCAAGCGCCGGGGCGGCAGTCGCAACATGCGTCGCATGATGGGAGGTCGCCGATGATTACCCTCCAGCAAATTCGCAAGGTCTACCAGATGGGCGATGAAGAGGTAGTAGCGCTACAGGGCCTCACCCTGCACATCGATGAGGGCGAGTTCGTGGCCATCATGGGCCCCTCGGGAAGCGGTAAGTCGACCCTCATGAACATCCTGGGTTGTTTGGACCAGCCCACGGACGGACAGTACGAGCTCGACGAGGAGTTGGTATCGAATCTGGACGACGACGATCTGGCCGAGGTGCGCAACCGCAAGCTGGGCTTTGTGTTCCAGAGCTTTAACCTGTTGCCGGAGTACAGCGCCCTGGAGAACGTGGCTCTGCCCCTGGTCTACGCCCGGACGCCCCACGCCAGGGACCAGGCCCGAAAGGCCCTGGAGCAGGTTGGCCTCGGGGATCGCACGGGCCACCGTCCCAATGAGCTGTCGGGCGGTCAGCGTCAGCGCGTGGCCATCGCCCGGGCGCTGGTGACCCGCCCCGGCGTGATCCTGGCCGATGAGCCCACGGGCAACCTCGATACCCGCACGGGGAACGACATCCTCGCGCTTTTCGCCGATCTGCATCGGGCCGGTACCACCGTGCTCATGGTGACCCATGAGCGGGAGGTGGCCGAGCACGCCGAGCGAATCGTCACCATCCGGGACGGCCTGCTCGACTCCGACGAGCGCACAGGTCAGACCTCCTGCGTACCGGCGTCCGCGGTGACGGTGGCGGTCCCCGCTCCCTACGCCATGATCACAGGTGCAATATGAGACTCTTCATCAGCCTGACCGGAGTGGCTCTTCGGAGCCTGGCGAGCCACAAGTTGCGTAGCTCCCTGACCATGCTCGGCGTTATCATCGGAGTGGGCGCGGTGATCGTCATGCTCGCCATCGGCGAAGGGGCCAAGCGCAAGGTCTCTCGGAACATCACCTCCCTGGGCACCAACCTGCTGGTGGTGCGCCCGGGCATGAGTCGGCGCGGTCACGTGCGGTCGGCGCGTGTGGTCACCCTGTCGCGCAAGGATGCCGAGGCCATCTCCCGGGAGGTGTCGGACATCGCTCATGTCTCCCCCGAGGTGGGAAAGAGCGCCCAGGTGAAGTACCTGTCTAAGAATGCCCAGACCACCATTATGGGCGCCACCGAGGCGTACCTGCCCGTGAACAATTTCCGGTTGGCCGAGGGGCGCTTCCTGGAAACCGACGACGATCAACGCAGCGCCAAGGTGGCGATCATCGGCGCCACGCCGGCGGCCGAGCTGTTCGGTGACGCGTCCCCTCTGGGACGACGGATCAAGATCAAGGGCGTCAACTTCCAGGTGGTGGGCGTGCTCGAGGCCAAGGGGCAGAGCGGCTATAGAAACCCCGACGACGTGATCCTGGTGCCCCTGACCACGGCCATGAAGCGGCTCTTTGGTTTGAAGCATCTGCGGTCCATCAACGTGCAGGTGTCCTCGGAGAAGGCCATGAGTGGCGCTCAGGCGGACATCGAGGAGTTGCTCCGTCGGCGGCACCGCATCGCCGCGGGGGCCCCCTCGGACTTCAACATCCGTAACCAGAAGGAGATCTTGGAGACCATGAATGCGGTGACCGGGACCTTCACTACGCTGCTGGCGGCGGTGGCCGCGGTGGCAATGCTCGTCGGCGGTATCGGCATCATGAACATCATGCTGGTGTCGGTGACCGAGCGCACCCGGGAGATCG